>JAOATF010000046.1 GCA_030158285.1 Hyphomonadaceae bacterium | reverse complement strand
CAGCGCATGATGCCATTGAATCCAAAGCTCTGTTTCCCTCATCTTTTTGGGCCAGAGCTTTGAGATCATTGGAAACAGGTGCGTCTGTTTCCCTTGGATTTGTACAGCGAGTTTCCCTCGTTTTCCGCGTTTTGCCTTGCGAGGGTGGCCTCCGGAGTGGGGTTGGGGGTAAGAGGCCGGATGAGCGATATCGAGACGTATCGGCGGAAGCTGAAGTTCCGGGCGGACCGGAGGGGTTTTCGCGAGCTTGATCTCTACATGCAGCAGTTCACAGATGCGCATCTGGCGCGGTTCGACGAGCGGCAGCTGCGCGAGTTCGAGGCGGTTCTGGATATCCCGGACCAGCATGTTTTCGACTGGATCATGGGGCGGGGTTCGCCTGAGGCGGGACAGCGGTCGGAAGTTCTCGACCTGCTGCTTTCATTCACGTATGCCGCGCCTAGATAGGTAAGGCTGCGCCGATTGGTGTGGCCGGACCGTGAAACACCCTTGCCTGCCTGACGCTCAACGAGGCGTCCGGGAGGATAGTCTATTCTGTAGTGAGCCATCATGCGCGTCTGGGACACTCTCGCGGGCCAGAAACAACCGGTTCGGGTCTATGAGGCGCCGTTCATTGCGGACGTGCGGCTCATGGCCGAGGCGTCGCAGAAGCGGGGCGGGATTTCGCTGTATGTCGCGCGGGATGACAGGCATGCGCTGATGGCGTTTGCGGCGGCGCGGTTCTTTGCGCCGCTGCTGGACGTGATCTACCTGCCGGCGTGGGACTGCCTGCCGTATGACCGGGTGAGCCCGAGTCCGGCGATCGCGGCGGCGCGGTGCGCGGCGCTGGCGAAGATGGCGTCGCGCGGCAAGGCGCCGATGCTGGTGGTGACGACGTCGTCGTCGCTGGTGCAGCGTGTTCCGCCGCGCACGCATATGGGGCTGGCGGCATTCGTGGCGCGCGTGGGCGAGAGCGTGCAGCCGGATCGCATACGCGCATATCTGGACATCAACGGTTATGGCCGCGCGTCGACCGTGCGAGAGCCGGGCGAGTATTCGATCCGGGGCGGGATCGTGGACATCTTCCCGGCAGGCTTGCCGGAGCCGGTGCGGCTGGACTTCTTTGGCGATGAGCTGGAGGCGGCGAAGTATTTCGATCCAGAGACGCAGCGCTCGACCACCGAGCTGAAAGAGATCGTTCTGGCGCCGGTGAGCGAGATCGATTTCTCCGACGATGCGCTGAGCCTGCTGCGGAAGAAATTCCTGGCGGAGTTTGGCTCGCCGGGTGGCGATCCGACGTATGAGGCGGCGCGCGAGCGCATTCGTCGACAGGGCGTGGAGCAGTGGTTGCCGCTGTTCTACGACAAGCTGGAGACGCTGTTCGATTATCTGGGGCCTGAGGCGCTGGTCGGCATCGACACGGCGGCGGCGGAGGCGACATCCGAGCGGTTGGGGCAGGCGGAAGAATACTTCGAGGCACGCAAGCAGGCAGCGACGGCCAGCGGCACGATCCAGCATGTGTTGCCGCCGGACAGGCTGTACCTGACGGCGAAAGAGCTGGGCGAGGCGGTGCAGGGTCAGGCGACGGCGACGTTCACCTCGCAGAACGCACCGGACAAGGCGGATGCGTTGATCGGGCGGGCGAAGCAGGGGCGGAGCTTTGCGGCGGAGCGGGCGAACCCGGATACGAACCTGTTCGATGCGGTTGTGCGCCATGTGCGTGAGCGGCAGGCGGCGAACAAGAAGGTGATCGTCGCGGCGTGGAGCCCGGGCTCGGCGAGCCGTCTGGTCGGCATTCTTGAAGACCATGGCATTCCGAATGCCAAGCCTGTGGGCTCGTGGCCGGAGGTGGCGAAGGGCCAGGTGGCGGTTGCCGAAATCGCGGTCGAGACCGGGTTCGAGGACGATGATCTCGTCATCATCTCCGAACAGGACATGCTGGGCGACAAGCTGGCGCGGCCGCGCAAGCGGAAGTCTTCGGCAGCGGTGATCGCGGAGGCGGCTGCGCTGTCTCAGGGCGACCTGATCGTGCACGTCGAGCATGGCGTGGGGCGGTATGAGGGACTGAAGACTGTTACCGTCAACATGGCGCCGCATGATTGCCTCGAGCTGATCTACTCCGGCGGGGACAAGATCCTGCTGCCCGTCGAGAACGTGGAGCTGATCTCGCGCTATGGCGCGGAGAGCGGCGAGGGCGCGCTCGACAAGCTGGGCGGGGCGGGATGGCAGTCGCGCAAGGCGCGGGCCAAGAAGAAGATCATGGACATGGCGGACGAGCTGATCCGGCTCGCCGCCGAGCGCGAACTGAAGACGGCGCCGAAGACGGATTCGGCGGAGGGCATCTTCCGCGAATTTGCGGCGCGGTTCCCGTATGAGGAGACGGACGACCAGCTTTCAGCCATCGAAGACGTCATTCGCGACCTGACATCGGGCAAGCCGATGGACAGGCTGATCGTTGGCGACGTTGGGTTTGGCAAGACGGAAGTTGCGCTGCGGGCGGCGTTCCTGGTCGCGATGTCGGGGATGCAGGTGGCGGTGATTGCGCCGACGACACTGCTGGCGCGGCAGCACTTCCAGACATTCTCCGAGCGGTTCCACGGCTGGCCGATCAAGGTGCGGCACCTGTCGCGCTTCGTGACGGCGAAGGATGCGGCGGAGGCGAAGGAGCAGATCAGCAATGGCGAGTGCGATGTGGTGGTGGGCACGCACGCGCTGCTGGGCAAGGGGATCGACTTCAAGCGGCTTGGCATGATCGTGGTCGATGAAGAGCAGCGCTTTGGCGTGAAGCACAAGGAGCGGCTGAAGGAGCTGAAGGCGGATGTGCATGTGCTGACGCTGTCGGCGACGCCGATCCCGCGCACGCTGCAGATGGCGCTGACGGGCATTCGCGACCTGTCGATCATTGCGACGCCGCCGGTGGATCGCCTTGCGGTGCGGACGTATGTGGTGGAGTTCGATCCGGTGACGATCCGCGAGGCGCTGCTGCGGGAGCGGTATCGTGGCGGGCAGTCGTATTTCGTGGCGCCGAAAGTGGCGGATCTGCCGTTCCTGGAGCGCTACCTGCGCGAGCAGGTGCCGGAGGTGTCGTTCCTGACGGCGCACGGGCAGATGGCGGCGACGGAACTCGAAGACAAGATGTCGGCGTTCTATGACGGCAAGGCGGATGTTCTGCTGTCGACGACGATCGTGGAGTCGGGGATCGATATTCCGCGGGCCAACACGCTGGTGATCCACCGGGCAGACATGTTTGGCCTGGCGCAATTGTATCAGCTGCGCGGGCGGGTGGGGCGCGCGAAGCTGCGGGCGTATGCGTATCTGACGACGCCGGACGACGAGAAGCTGACTGAGGGCGCGGACAAGCGGCTGAAGGTGTTGCAGTCGCTCGATAGCCTGGGCGCGGGCTTCATGCTGGCGAGCCACGACCTGGACATGCGTGGCGGGGGCAACTTGCTGGGCGATGAGCAGAGTGGCCACGTAAGAGAAGTCGGCGTCGAGCTTTACCAGCAGATGCTGGAAGATGCAGTGAAGGCGCTGCGCTCCGGCGAGAGCCTCGATACGCACGAGGTCGCGGATGAGTGGTCACCGCAGATCGATATTGGCGCAGCGGTGCTGATCCCGGAAGGGTATGTCGAGGATCTGTCGACGCGGTTGTCGCTGTATCGACGCCTGGCCGACCTGCAGACGGACCAGGAGCGCGAGGCGTTTGCGGCGGAGCTGATCGACCGGTTCGGGCCGCTGCCGCCGGAGACGGTGCAGCTGCTGGAGATCACGGCGGTGAAGATCCTGTGCAAGCGGCTGGGTGTGGCGAAGGTGTCGGCCGGGCCGAAGGGTGCGCTGCTGGGCTTCCGCGAGACTGCGCCGCTGGATGTGCAGAAGCTTGTCACGTATGTGCAGAAACAGCCGAACCGGTTGAAGCTGCGACCGGACATGAAGCTGGTGCTGAGCGGGGCGTGGGTCGATGCGCCGGCAAGGCTGGCGGGCGTGAAGAGCCTGCTGCGGGATATGAGTGGGTTGTTGTAGGGGGAATTGAGCGAAGCGAAATCCACCGTTGGCGCGCGTAGCGAGATGGTGCATTTCACTGCGTTCAATGCACCCTACCAGTGCGGGAGAAAACTATGACCGGTCGTGTTGCGGGACGTGTGGCGCTGGTGACGGGGGCGTCGTCGGGGCTGGGCAAGCGGTTTGCCCAGGTGCTGGCGGCGGAGGGCGCGAAGGTGATCGTCGCGGCGCGGCGGAAGGATCGGCTGGACGAGCTGGTGAAGGAGCTGGGCGCCAACGCCATCGCCGTGCAGTGCGATGTGACGGATGAGGCGCAGGTGATCGCCATGTTCGACGCGGCCGAGGCGAAATTCGGGCTGGTGGATACGGTCATCAACAATGCGGGCATGACGCACGCCAACAATGCGGTGACGCAGGACATTGCCGAGTTCCGCAAGATCATGGACCTGAACGTGACGTCTGTCTGGTGCGTGGCGCGCGAGGCGGCGCGGCGGCTGATCAAGGCGGGGCCGGAGGCGTCGCATCGCGGGCGGATCGTCAACATCGCGTCGATGGCGGGGCGGATCGTGATCCCGCATGTGACGGCGTACAACACGTCGAAGGCCGCATGCGCGCATCTCACGCGGTCGCTGGCGCGTGAATGGGCGCGGCATGGGATCAACGTGAACGCGCTGTCGCCTGGCTATGTGGCGACGGAGCTGACCGAGGAATGGCTGAACGGCGAGGGTGGCGCGAAGACGATCGGCAAGTCGCCGCGCCGGCGCGTGATGGACGAGAACTCGCTGGATGAGGCGCTGCTGTTCCTGTGCTCGGACCAGTCGAAGTTTGTCACCGGCACGGATGTGCTGGTCGATGACGCACAGAGCATGGGCTAGCGCGGGCTTCTCCGCCCCTACATCGGTGGGGGCGGCGGGAAGGCCAGTCCATCCGTGCCGGCGGCGGGTGTGCCTGCGGTTACGGCGGCATAGATCGCCTCTCCGATTGGCGAGAAGCCGATGAACCGCGCAAGCACGGTGACGCCGAGCAGGACGCCGATTGTCCAGAGCCATGCGGCGTGCGGGCGGCCATCCACGCGCCAGTCGCGTACGATGCCGATGAGCGGGAAGATCAGTGCAACGAGCCCTGCGATCTCGAACGCGTAGGGCGTCATGAAGGGCATCGGCAGCAATCGCCCGAAGCCCGGCCCCATCAGCATCACGAATGCGCCGATGTGCAGGCGCGCATGCCAGTCGGTTTGCCGGCGCAGCGCGATGGCCGCCCAGAACAATCCAGCGAAGCCGAGAAGGCTGACGGGATTGGCGATCAGGAAGTGCTGCGGCTGGAAGAAGAAGGGCGTGCGCGCTGTTTGCACGTTGGCGATTGTCACCATCGGTCCGAGGACCAGCAGGGCGATCGTCCAGAGCACCGCGATCTGACCAAGCCTGCGGTGCATCGCCATGCTGCGGTTTGCTGCGAGCCACGACTGCGCGACCGTGATGGCGACCCAGCCCATGAAGGCGACTGCATGCAGATGAACGATCAGCGGTGAGTTGAAGCTCGAGCGCCCGAGGGCGAACTGCACGGCGAAACCGGACAGCAGGATGACGGCCATGCCGGTGATCAGGTTGCGGAAAAACTTGCGATCATCGGCCAGTGGCCGTTCGATTGTTGCACCCGCCATGATCTGGTCCCCCATCTCGCGTGCTGCGCAGATAGGGATCACACCGGGGCGGGATAAGCAACATGCGCGCCCTTGCGGGGGCAGGCGACGCTCTACGCCCGGAGCACCTTCTCCATCGGCCGGCCCTTGGCGAGTTCGTCGATGAGTTTGTCGAGGTAGCGGATGTCCTGCATCAGCGGCTCTTCGATCTCTTCGACCCGGTAGCCGCAGATCACGCCGGTGATCTGCTTGCGGGCCGGGTTGAGCTTGGGCGCCTTCTCGAAGAAGGCCTGCAGGCTGGTCTTCTTCGCGATCTGGCCGTCGATGCCCTTCTGCGTGTAGCCAGTGAGCCAGCGGATGACCTGGTCGACTTCGGCTTTGGTGCGGCCCTTCTTTTCGGCTTTGGCGACGTACATCGGATAGAGGCTCGCAAAGCTCATCGCGTAGACGCGTTGCCAGCCAGCCAAGGCGCGTTCCGTCAGCTTCATCGGTTGGCTCCGGGTGTCTGATGCGGGTTATCTAAGGCGAAACCCGGCGCGCTGGAAATGGATCGCGGCGGACCGCGCGTTGAACCGGCTGGTGGCGACCGGGAATAACGCGAGCTGGCCACACGGGGAGACCGGCGCGGCGGTGGTGCACGGGGCGCTGTTCGGCCAGTAGCTGCCGCCACGACATACTTGACGTTCGCGTCAATGACCGGACTGTCGCTCCAGCAAACGGAGAAGCGTTATGGCGTCAGGTCCCCTTGTCGGCGTGAAGATCGTGGAGTTCGCGGGCATCGGCCCCGGGCCGTTCTGCGGGATGCTGCTGGCGGACATGGGGGCGGATGTTGTTCGCATCGATCGCGCCGAGAGCGTGGGGCGCTCCTATCCGGATCTGGCGAACCGGGGGAAGCGGTCCATCGCGGTGGACCTCAAGAAGCCTGAAGGCATCGAGGCGGCGCTCAGCCTGATGGACAAGGCGGACGGGCTGATCGAGGGCTTCCGGCCGGGCGTGATGGAGCGGCTGGGTGTCGGGCCCGAGGTGGCGCTGAAGCGCAATCCGAAACTGGTCTATGGCCGGATGACCGGGTGGGGCCAGACGGGACCGTGGGCCTCGATGGCCGGGCACGACATCGACTATATCGCGCTGACTGGCGCGCTGCATACGATGGGCCGCAAGGGCGAGCCGCCGGCGCCGCCGCTGAACCTCGTCGGCGATTTCGGTGGCGGGGCGCTCTATCTCGCCATGGGCCTGCTGGCGGGGATCATCGAGGCGCGGACATCGGGCAAGGGCCAGGTGATCGACTGCGCGATGATCGATGGCGCGGCCTCGCTGATGACCATGTTCTTCAACATGAAGAATGTCGGCATGTGGACGCCGGAGCGCGACTCCAACCTGCTCGATGGCGGCGCGCACTTCTATGACACGTACGAATGTGCCGATGGCCAGTGGCTGGCGATCGGATCGATCGAGCCGCAATTCCATGCGGTGCTGGTGAAGGGCCTCGGCCTGCCGGACGATACGTTCGGCAACTATATGGACCGCACGAAGTGGGCCGAGCATTCGAAGCGCATCGCTGAGGTGGTGAAGACGCGCACCCGCGATGACTGGATGACGGTGTTCGACGGAACGGATGGCTGTGTCGCCCCCGTGCTGAGCATGGAAGAGGCGCCGAAGCATCGTCACAACGCAGAGCGGAAAACATTCGTCGAGGCATTCGGCGTGACGCAGCCCGGCCCCGCGCCGCGCTTTTCGCGCACGGCGGGAGCGGTGAATGGCGCGCCGGCGATTGCGGGCAAGAATTCGGGCGATGTGCTCCAGAGCTGGGGCATCGATGCTGAACGGGTGAAGGGCTTCCTGGCGGCCGGGGCGGTGGCGCAAGCCTGAGGGAGCGGCTGTCTAGCCCGGGATTCGGTCCGAAATACGGCGTAGAACCAGTGGCTTGGGTCTCTTTGTTCAACCTGAATTGAGGACAACAACCGCCTCAATCCGCGTTCAGACTCACTCCCATAGAAAGGATGCATACCGCCGGGACGCCTTGATGTCCCTCGATGGTTCCCGACGGTTCTGTTCCTGTGCAACTGGGCCGGTCTCGCAAGAGGCCGGCCCTTTCCTTTGTATTCAGGGCTTCGCTCACCGCGGGAAAGCGCCGGTGGCATCAACGTCGCGGTGACATTTCATCGATTATCGCTAAACCCGATGGGTCATATATCGGGAGCCTGTGGATGAAATTGGCGTGGGTGGCGGTTGTTGCGGCCGTTGTGCTGGGCGTGGGTCCGGCGCTGGCGGACGCGAACAAGCAGACCAAGGGCAAGTTCGACGACAAGTTCCGGCAGCTGGAAGCCGACCTGCCGACGCCGAACACCTACCGCACCGCCTCGGGTGCGCCGGGCGAGGCCTACTGGCAGCAGCAGGCCGACTACGTGATCAACGCCACGCTGGACGAGACCAACAAACGGATCACGGCGACGGGCACGATCACCTACACCAACAATTCCCCGCACACGCTGAACTACATCTGGCTGCAGCTCGACCAGAACATCTTCAAGCAGAATTCCGCCTCCAACCAGACGCAAACTACGCCCGTAGGCGCCGACACGCTGCGGATCGCAACGCTGCGGCAGCTGCAGTCCTATGCGGACAAGCCGCATGGCTATGAGATCCAGTCGGTGACGGATGGCGGGGGCAGGGTGCTGCCGTATGTCGTGAACGACACGATGATGCGCGTGGACCTCGGCAAGTCGCTGGCGCCGAAGCAGACCACCACGGTGAAGCTCGCCTGGGCGTTCAACATCACGGACAACGGCCTGTTCGGCGGCCGCACGGGCTACGAGTACTTCCGCGAGAACGACACCTACACCTTCTTCCAGGCCCACTGGTTCCCCCGCCTTGCGGCGTACACCGACTACACCGGCTGGCAGCACAAACAGTTCCTCGGCAACGGCGAATTCACGCTGGAGTTCGGCAATTACGACGTCTCGCTCACCGTGCCGGCGGACCACATCGTCACGGCCACGGGCGTGCTGCAGAACCCCAATGACGTGCTGACAGCGCAGCAGCGCGACCGCATCGCGCAGGCGCGCAAGGTGTATGACAAGCCGATGTATGTCGTGACGCCCGAAGAAGCGCTTGCGAACGAGAAGGAAGGCACGAACGCGACGCGCACATGGCATTGGAAGGCCGGGAATGTGCGGGATTTTGCTTGGGCTTCCAGTCGTAAGTTCATTTGGGATGCCATGGGGGTCAAGCAGCCGGAAGGCTCGGATGTGCTGGCGCAGTCGTTCTTCCCGACCGAGGGCGATCCGCTGTGGTCGCTGTATTCGACGCGGGCGGTGGCGCACACGATCGACGTCTATTCGAAATTCTCGTTCCCCTATCCCTACCCGACGGCGATTTCGGTCAACACGTGGGCTGGCGGGGGTATGGAATACCCGATGATCTCGTTCAACGGCGGTCGGCCGGTGAAGGACGAGAAGACGGGCGTGAAAACCTATACGCGGCAGGCGCGCGATGGCCTGATCGGCGTGGTGATCCACGAGGTGGGCCACAACTACTTCCCGATGATCGTGAACTCCGACGAGCGTCAGTGGACGTGGATGGACGAAGGGCTGAACTCCTTCCTCGACTACATGGCCAAGAAGCTGTGGGACGAGAACTTCCCGGCGCGCAACGGGCCGTTGAACGTGCTCGACGGCATCGGCGTCTACATGATGAGCGAGGACCAGGTTCCGGTGATGACGAACTCGGAATCGCTCATGCAGTTCGGCAACAACGCCTATACCAAGCCGACGGCTGCGCTGTCTGTGCTGCGTGAGACGGTGATGGGGCGCGAGCTGTTCGACTATGCGTTCAAGGAGTTTGCGCGGCGCTGGAAGTTCAAGCGGCCGACGCCGGCGGATTTCTTCCGCACGATGGAAGATGCTTCGGGCGTCGATCTCGACTGGTTCTGGCGTGGCTGGTTCTACACCACCGACCATGTGGACATGGCGCTGAAGGACGTGCGGGAGTACCGCCTGTCGACGCGTGATCCGGACGTGGAGGGCGCGCTGCGCCGCGAGCGTCAGGGTGTTGTGCAACCGCAGCCGCAGACGGTGACCGACAACCGCGCGGATGGGCTGCAGACCTACATGGACAAGCACCCGGACGCGGCTGACTTCTACAGCAAGAACGACCAGTTCGAGCCGACCAACAAGGACCGGAACGACTACCAGTCCTGGCTGGAGGGCCTGAAGGAGCCGGACAAGTCGGCGTTCACGCGGGCGCTGCGCGAAAATCCGTACATCTATTTCATGGATTTCGAGAATGTTGGCGGGCTGGTATCGCCCCTGCCGCTGCGCTTCACGTTTGAAGATGGCAGCACAAAAGATGTAATGATCCCGGCGGAGATCTGGCGCATCAACAGCGACAAGGTGAGCAAGCTGTTCGTCGAGACGAAGAAGATCGTGTCGGTCGATCTGGATGCGCGCCACCAGATTGCCGACGCTGTGCGGAGCAACAACAGCTTCCCGCAGAAGAACGAGCCGAGCCGGCTGGACCTGTTCCGGTCGGAGCAGAGCGCCAGCCGCAACCAGATGGCGGACGCCATGGTGGAGCTGCGGGCAAAGCAGACGCAACCGGCCGGCGCAGCCGCGCCGATCGCGCCGAGTAACTGAGGGGGTATCGTGAACGGACCGTCGGGCATCACGCGCAGGGTGGCGATGCTGGCGGGCTGTTCGCTGGGCGCGGGGCTGGCGTTCGCGCCGCCCGCGCTGGCCCACCGCGCGCAAAGCGTGCTGTCGACGGTGATGTGGAATGCCGGCTCGTCGATGCTGGAGGTGACGCATCGCTTCCACGCGCACGATGCCGAGCTGGCGCTGCAACAGACGACGGGTGTGGTGCAGGTGGACATCACGCAGGTGAAGAACCAGGCGCAGATGATGCTCTACATCGAGGCGCATTTCGCGCTGATGGATGGCGGGCGGAAAATCGCACTGCAGCCGCTGGGCGCCGAGTTCGAGGGCGAGGCGCTGCTGATGTACCAGGAGATCAAGCTCAAGGCGCCGCCGCAGGCGCTGTCGATCGACAACCGCATCCTGCGCGACGTGTTCGAGGGGCAGACCAACCTCGTGAACGTCAGGCTGGCGCAGAAGACGCGAACGCTGATCTTCTCCGGCAAAGATGGCGTGAAGGCGGCTGAAGGGCTTCTGTAAGCTCTCTCTGGCGCACAGGGTTTCCGGCCTCTAGTTTGTCCCGTGACGCGGGACGGACCAGCCAAGGGGACCGGAATGAGGATCTTCATCATCGCAGTCGTGGTGCTGCTGGCGGGGCTGGCGGGTGGCGCGGCGTTGCTGCCGATGTCCATGGCGGCCGACATGGCGACCAAGCAGTTCCCCGATTTCAAGTTCAGCGGAGCGTCCGGCAGCGTGTGGGATGGCAAGCTGGGGAAGGTGTCCTTCGGCAAGCAGTTCATCGGCGACCTGGCCGTGAAGACGGACCTGCTGTCGCTGCTCACCGGCAATGCCTCAGGCAAACTGGGCCTGACGCGCGAGGGTTTTTCCGGGCAGGCCAACATCAACTACGGGTTGGGCAACGGCCGGGTCGAGCTGAAGGACGCGGATATTGCCGGCAATACGGCGATGGTTCCGGGCATGCCCGCGGCGCTCGCCAAAGCGGATGGCAAGTTCACGCTGAAGCTCGCCGACGTGAAGTTCACCGAAGGCGCCTGCGCCGAGGCCAAGGGCGAGGTGTGGACCGACGCGCTAAGCAAGGTGAACATCCATGGCTGGACCGGTCCGGAGCTGCGCGGGCCCGTGACCTGCGCGGGCGGCAAGCTCAACGTGGAAGCCGGCGGCAAGGCCGAGACGGGCGAGGATGTGCTGGCGGTAATGACGATCAGCCAGCATCTCGACATGGAGCTGACGGCGACGGTTTCGAACGCCAGCCCGGGCGCGCTGCAGGCGCTGGCCGAGGTGGGATTCAAGCCGGAGGGCGACAAGCTGGTGTTGCGTCAGGCCGTGGGCGGAAAGTAAACCACAAGCGGACGCGCCATTCTGCTTGACCGGCAGGGCGAGCCCGCATAAACGCTGCCTCCTTCGATACCTGCGGTACGCGGGTGTAGCTCAGTTGGTTAGAGTGCCGGCCTGTCACGCCGGAGGTCGCGGGTTCGAGCCCCGTCACTCGCGCCAGGTATCGAAAGAGAGCGGGCCATGACCGCAAATCCGGAAAATCCGTATAATTTCAGTGCATCAACGGCCGATCCGCGCGTTGTCGCGGCCAATCGCGTGCTGATTGGCGGGAAGGGCCAACCGGCGAATCCTGCCGCAGCGGTAGGTATGCTGTTCGCGGCCGTGGATTCGGGCTCCGGAGCAGCGGCGGAGCGGCTGGCGGTGATGCTGGCGGTGGGCGTTGGCCAGAAGGCCGATTGGGCCGGGGCCATGAACTGGCTCATCAAGGCCGCCGATATGGGCCATCTGCCTGCGCAGGAGCAGATCGCGGTGCTGGCCGGTGCGCCAGACGCCAAGGTCGAGGGCAGCTGGGCCGATCTGGCGCGAAAGATCGACCTCAAGGGGCTGCTGAGGGCGCCATCGCTCACGAAACTCAGGGATTCGCCGTCGATTGCACTGATCGAGGGGATGCTGACGCCTGCCATGTGCCGGTGGCTTATCCACAGGGGTGGCGGCAAGCTGGCCCCGGCCATGGTCGGCGATTACGCGACCGGGCAGTGGGTGCGCGACCCGATACGCAGCGGACTGGCTGCGGGGTTCGGTCTGGCCGACACCGACATCGTGCTGGTGCTGACGCAGAAGCGGCTGGAGCTCGCGTCGGGACTGGCCCTGCACCAGCAGGAAGCCCCGCACGTGCTCAGCTATGAAGTGGGGCAGGAGTACAAGGCGCACTTCGATTTCCTGCTGCCGGACGATCCTGCGTTCGCGCATATCCTGCAGGCCATGGGGCAGCGCGTGGCCACGTGCCTGACGTGGCTGAACGACGATTATGAAGGCGGCGAGACGGCCTTCCTGAAGATCGACTGGACGTATCGCGGCAAGGTCGGCGATTCGATGCTGTTCCTGAACGTGCGCACCAGCGACCGCAAGCCGGACCCCATGACATTGCATGCAGGAACGCCGGTGACTCGCGGCCGGAAGTGGCTGCTGTCGCAATGGGTGCGCGACAAGGTGCAGCCCATCGTCTGAAGCCCTCTGCTTGCGACCTTCCATCGCACGCTAACGCGCTGCTTGCGCCCGGAAAGAAGGCCGAAAAGTCGCGGTCGTTCCGAGATTGGGGATGGCGCCCGGCGGCTCTATTGCCTCTCGCGTCAAAGCGGACTAGGCCGTCCCACAAAATATAACCGAGGGTTCATATGCAAGGCGTGGAGACACTCGTCATCGAGTATCTGCCGGTCGTGATCTTCCTCGCGATCGCCATCGTGCTGAGCTGTCTTTTCCTGGTCGCTTCGGCGCTGTTGGCGCCGCGAAAGCCCGACCCGGAAAAGCTGTCCGCTTATGAGTGCGGATTCAACGCGTTCGACGATGCGCGGATGAAGTTCGACGTGCGGTTCTACCTCGTCTCGATCCTCTTCATCATTTTCGATCTCGAAGTCGCGTTCCTCTTCCCGTGGGTTTTCCAGGTCGCCGAAGGCAACATTGTGGCCTTCTGGTCGATGATGGGCTTCCTCGGCGTGCTGACCATCGGCTTCGTCTATGAATGGCGCCGTGGCGCGCTGGAGTGGCAGTGATGGCTGAGCAGAAAGTCGCTGCTGGTTCCGCTGCCCGCGTGCACCGTCCGGAAGGCGGCGCGCTGGTGAAGCCGAACGATCCGTTCTTCGCCGGCCTGTCGGACGAGCTGGCCGACAAGGGCTTCGTCGTCGCCGCCGCTGACGACCTGATCACGTGGGCGCGCACCGGCTCGCTGATGTGGATGACGTTCGGCCTCGCGTGCTGCGCGGTCGAGATGATGCAGGCCTCGATGCCGCGCTATGACATGGAGCGCTTTGGCGCTGCGCCGCGCGCGTCGCCGCGCCAGTCGGACGTGATGATCGTGGCCGGCACGCTCACCAACAAGATGGCGCCCGCGCTCCGCAAGGTCTACGACCAGATGCCGGAGCCGCGCTACGTGATCTCGATGGGCTCGTGCGCCAATGGCGGCGGGTATTATCACTATAGCTATAGCGTCGTGCGCGGATGCGATCGGATTGTGCCGGTGGATATTTATATTCCGGGGTGTCCGCCGACGGCTGAGGCGCTGATCTACGGGCTCTTGCAATTGCAGAAGAAAATCCGGCGTGAAGGGAGCATCGAGCGATGAGCCTTGTTCCTTCCCGCGACGGCATGATGACCGAGCTGAAGACGCACCTGCAGGCCACGCTGAAAGGCGTGAAGTCTATTACGACTACACGCGGCGAGATGACCGTGATGGTCGAGCGCGACTCGATCGTGAAGACGCTGGAGTTCCTGCGCGAGGACAGCCAGTGCCGGTTCGAGACGCTGGTTGATCTCTGCGGCGCCGACTACCCGACCGAGGCCGAGCGCTTCGAGGTTGTTTACCACATGCTGTCGATGCGGCTGAACCAGCGCATCCGCATCAAGGTGCGCACCGACGAGATGACGCCGGTGCCGAGCGTGGTGAAGGTGTTCCCGGTCGCCAACTGGTATGAGCGCGAGACGTTCGACATGTATGGCGTGATCTTCTCCGATCACCCGGACATGCGCCGCATCCTCACCGACTACGGCTTTGAGGGTTATCCGCTGCGCAAGGACTTCCCGCTGACCGGCCGCGTGCAGGTCCGCTACGACGAAGCCCAGAAGCGCGTGATCAACGAGCCGGTGAAGCTGGTTCAGGAATACCGCAACTTCGACTTCCTCTCCCCGTGGGAGGGCATGCAAGCCGTCATCCCGGGCGACGAAAAAGCGGGAGGCAGCAAGTGAGGCTTGCCCACACGTTGACTGCATCCGGACTCTGCGCGCTTCCTCTGGCAGCCTGCGCAACGGTGGGATACCTGCCGCCTGAGGATCCGGTTGCCGCCCGCCTTGCTCAATGCGTGAACGCGGCGAAACAGCATTCGTACTCAGCCCAGCCCGGAACCAGCTTCGTGGACTTGATGAATTCGTTCGCGGCGCACTGGAATGGCATGCTTGCCGAACGTCTGCCGACCGAACTGGAACAGAAGCAAGCTCTGGCTTGGGCCGCGAACAGCTCGTCGCGCAGCGTGCCGGGCGGAGGCTTCAACTCCATGGTGGCGCGCGGCGCCGCTGTGGGGCAATGCGAGCAAGAGTTCGGCCGGCCGGCGTCGGCGGAGGTCTCCAATGGCTGACCAGCATCTCGACCGCTCAAAATCCTCCGTCATCGAAGAGATGGACGACCGCAAGTTCACGATCAACTTCGGGCCGCAACACCCGGCCGCGCACGGCGTGCTGCGCCTCGTGCTCGACCTTGATGGCGAGATCGTCGATCGCGTCGATCCGCATATCGGCCTGCTGCATCGCGGCACCGAGAAGCTGATCGAGTACAAGACATTCCTGCAGGCGCTGCCTTACTTCGATCGTCTCGACTACGTCGCGCCGATGAACCAGGAGCACGCCTACTGCCTCGCGATCGAGAAGCTGGCGGGCATCGAGGTTCCGATCCGCGCCAAGTACATCCGCGTGATCTTCTCGGAGATCGGCCGCATCCTCTCGCACCTGCTGAACGTCACGACGCAGGCGATGGACGTCGGCGCGCTCACCCCGCCGCTGTGGGGCTTCGAAGAGCGCGAGAAGCTGATGGTGTTCTACGAGCGCGCGTCCGGTTCGCGGATGCACGCGGCGTATTTCCGCCCGGGTGGCGTCCACCAGGATCTGCCGCCGGAGCTGGTGGAAGACATTCACAAGTTCTGCGATCCGTTCCTGAAAGTGCTCGACGATCTGGAAACGCTCGTCACCGAGAACCGCATCTTCAAGCAGCGCAACGTCGATATCGGCGTGGTGTCTGTTCAAGAGGCGCTCGAGTGGGGCTTCTCCGGCGTGATGGTGCGTGGATCGGGCCTTGCCTGGGACCTGCGCCGCGCCGAGCCGTACGAGATCTATTCCGAACTCGCGTTCAAGATTCCGGTCGGCAAGAATGGCGACTGCTGGGATCGTTATCTCTGCCGCATCGAGGAGATGCGCGAGAGCATCAAGATCATGAAGCAGTGCATCGACCGCATGCCGGTCGGCCCCGTGCTGCCGGAGTTTTCGAAATACGCACCGCCGCGTCGCGGTGAGATGAAGTCGTCGATGGAAGCGTTGATCCATCACTTCAAACTCTACACCGAGGGCTTCCACGTGCCCGCGGGCGAGGCCTATGCCTGCGTCGAGGCGCCCAAGGGCGAGTTCGGCGTCTATCTGGTGAGCGACGGGACGAACCGTCCGTACCGCCTGAAGATCAAGGCGCCGGGCTATGCCCACCTGCACGCCATGGATCACCTGTGCCGCGGCCACATGCTGGCGGACGTGTCGGCCGTGCTGGGCTCGCTCGACATCGTGTTCGGGGAGGTCGACCGTTGAGCCACCGCCGTTTCCATCATCCCGAACACCACGCGCCGTTCGCCTTCAACGCGTCGAGCGAAGAGCAGATTGCGTGGTGGGAAAAGAAGTACCCGGCCGAGCGCCGCGCCTCGACCGTGATCCCGGCGCTGTGGATCACGCAGAAGCAGAACAATGGCTGGCTGTCCGAGCCGGCGCTGCGCGCGGTCTCTGACCGTCTCGGCATGACGTATATCCGCGTCTACGAGATCGCGACGTTCTACACGATGTTCAACCTGGAGCCGGTCGGGAAGTACCACTTCCAGGTCTGCGGCACGACGCCGTGCGCGCTGCGCGGCGCCGATCGCATCAAGGAATTCTGCGAACGCAAGATCGGGCCGAAGGGCGAGGTCACGGGCGGCGGCAAGTTCTCGTGGGTTGAAGTGGAATGCCTCGGCGCGTGCGTGAATGCGCCGGTGATCCAGATCAATGATTACTACTACGAAGACCTGAGCATCGAAGCGCTCGAGAAGATCATCGACGAATTCGCGGCGGGTGGAAAAGAACCCGCGCCGGGGCCTTATGTGAAGCGGCAGACGAGTGCGCCGGAAGGCGCGCCGACATCGCTGACGGACGAGACGCTGTATGACGGCTCGAAGGCGCAGCCGCTGGCCAGCATCCCGAACGCGCCGAAGCCACCTGAGCCGGCGCAATCATGAGGGCTGCAAGCATCATGAGCGAGCCGACTGCCAAGCAGGTCGCTGCGAAGAAGCTGCTGTTCGCGGCTTTCCTCGAAGGCGTTGCCATTCTCGCGGGGCTCATCGCCTACTTCCTCACCACCAACTGGGTGTGGCTGGCGATCGGCGTTCTGGGCGGGCTCGGCTTCACGCTGCCGGCCATCATCACTTTCGTTCGTGCAAGCTGGGAGGAGCGCAACCGTGCTTCTCGATAAAGACCGCATCTTCACCAACCTGTACGGCCGCCAGGACTGGCGCCTCGAAGCCGCGAAGAAACGCGGCGCGTGGAATTCCACGAAAGAGCTGATGCAGTTCGGGCCGGAGTGGATCTCCGACCAGATCAAGGCATCGGGCCTGCGTGGCCGCGGCGGCGCGGGCTTCCCGACCGGACTCAAGTGGACGTTCATGCCGAAGGTGGTGAAGGCGGATCGTCCGCACTACCTCGTCGTGAACGCGGACGAATCCGAACCGGGCACCTGCAAGGACCGGGACATCATGCGCCACGATCCGCACCTGCTGATCGAAGGCTGCCTGATCGCTGCGTTCGCGATGCGTGCGAACAAGTGCTACATCTACCTGCGTGGCGAATACATCTTCGAGCGCGAGACGCTGGAGAAGGCGATCGCGGAAGCTTACGCGGCGGGTCTTGTCGGCAAGAACGCGTGCGGCTCCGGTTTCGATTTCGATATCTACGCGCACCATGGCGCGGGCGCCTACATCTGCGGTGAAGAGACGGCGCTGCTCGAAAGCCTCGAAGGCAAGAAGGGCCAGCCGCGCCTGAAGCCGCCTTTCCCGGCGAACGCGGGCCTCTATGGCTGCCCGACGACGGTGAACAACGTTGAATCGATCGCCGTTGCGCCGACCATCCTGCGCCGTGGCGCCGGCTGGTTCGCGGGCTTTGGCCGTCCGAACAACACGGGCACAAA
>JAOATF010000045.1 GCA_030158285.1 Hyphomonadaceae bacterium | reverse complement strand
TCCGCGGCCGCATGATCGCGCAGGACCGGCTGGAGGAGGGGGCAGACGGCCTCGACACCGCCGGCCTGATGTCCGCCGTGATGGATGAGGCGCTCTCCGCGCTCTACGATTTCACGGTCGTCCATATCTTCCGCGCCCACAATCCGACCGAGGCCGAGCGCATGGCCGTGGTCGCCGTCGGCGGCTATGGCCGCAACGTGCTCGCGCCATCCTCCGACGTCGACCTGCTGTTCGTCCGCTCCTACAAGCAGACGGCCTGGGCCGAGAGCGTGATCGAATACATGCTCTATGCGCTCTGGGACATGGGCCTCAAGGTCGGCCACGCCTTCCGCAACATCGACGAGTGCGTGAAGCTGTCGAAGGAAGACGTGACCATCCGCACGTCGATCCTCGACAAGCGCTTCCTGTTCGGCGACCGCGGCGTGTTCGACAAGCTCAGCGAGCGTTTCCAGAAAGACGTGGTGCAGGGACGCGGCGCGGAGTTCGTCGCGGCGAAACTGCAGGAGCGCGCCGACCGCCACGCTCGCGAGGGCGATTCACGCTACCGCGTCGAACCGAATGTGAAAGACGGGAAAGGCGGCCTGCGTGACTTGCAGACGCTGTTCTGGCTCGCCAAATACATTCACGGCGGCAGCAACCTCCATCAGGTGCTGGACAACGCGGCTTTCTCTCCGGCGGACAAGGCGATCTTCCTTCGCGAGGCCCGCTTCCTCTGGACCGTGCGCTGTCATCTCCACTTCCTGACGGGCCGTCCGGAAGAACGTCTCTCTTTCGACCTGCAGCCCGAGATGGCCCGCCGCATGGGCTATACCGAGCGCAACAATGCGACCGCGGTCGAGCGTTTCATGAAGCGCTACTTCCTCGCCGCGAAGGAAGTCGGCGCGCTCACCCGCATCCTCTGCGCCAAGCTGGAAGTCGACGAGAAGAAACGCCCCGCCGGCCTTGCCTGGCTGAAGACGCAGGCCGCCGCCAAGCCGCTGAAGGAAGAAGGCTTCGCGCTCGACAATGGCCGCATCACCATCACCAACCCGGACATGCTGGTCGATACGCGCAAGCTGATGCGCCTGTTCTGGCTCGCCAACGACCGCCAGGTCGACATCCATCCCGAAGCGATGACGGCCGCGCGCCGCTCGCTCTGGGCTGTCACGCGCCAGGCCCGCACCGACGATGAATCCCGCGCCATGTTCCTCGACATCGTGGCGGGCAAGGACCATCCCGGCCGCGTGCTGCCGCTGATGAACGAGACCGGCTTGCTCGGCCGCTTCCTGCCGGAGTTCGGCCGCATCGTCGGCCAGACGCAGTTCAACATGTACCACCACTTCACGGTGGACGAGCACACGCTGATGGCGGTGACGACCATCCACGACATCGAGCGCGGGCTGGAAAAAGCGCAGCATCCGCTGTCGACCGAGCTGTTCCCCAAAGTTGTCAATCGCCGGGCGCTCTACCTTGCCATGCTGCTGCACGACACGGGCAAGGGCAAAGGCGACCAGCAGATCGAAGGCGCCAAGCAGGCGCGCTCGGCCGCGCTCCGTCTCGGCGTTCCCGAGGACGAAGCCGAGCTGATCGCCTGGCTCGTCGGCAACCACCTCGAGATGAGCGACACCGCGCAACGCCGCGACATTTCCGATCCGCAGACGATCTCGAAATTCGCCGACAAGGTCGGCAACCTCGAACGCCTGCGCCTCCTGCTGATCCTCACGGTCGCCGATATCCGCGCCGTCGGTCCGGGCGTGTGGAATGGCTGGAAGGGCCAGCTCCTGCGCGACCTGTACTATGCTACCGAAGCCGCCCTCCGCGGTGGCCGCACCGATGAACACAGCGTCCGCGCCCAGCTGGTCGACCGCGCCGAACAGGCCCGCGCACAGCTTGCCGACCGCATCGGCCCGACGCCGCAACTCGCCGCCGTCGAAGCCGCCTACTGGGTCGGCTTCCCCACCGATGCACAGGCCCGTCATGCCGCGGCGCTTGCAAAGGACGCCGGCGAGCCGATCGCTATCGCGGGCAATGTCGACAGCGCGCGCTCCGCCACCGAGATCGTTATCTCCGCGCCCGACCGCGAAGGCCTGTTCGCCGACCTCTGCGGTTCGCTCAGTGCGTCCGGCGCCAACATCGTCTCGGCGCACCTCTACGAAGCCGGCGATGGCCGCGTGCTCGACGTGTTCGACATCCAGGATTCGCGCGGCCATGCCTTCGGGCTGGACCACGGCCAGGCGCTCGACCGCCTGCTCGCCGACCTCCGCCTGGCTGCCGCCGGCGGGGAGGGCGTCAAACGCCCGGGCAAGGCGCCCGCCGCCAGCCGCCGCCTCGCCGCCTTCATCATCTCGCCCACCGTGCTGATCGACCGCGAAGCCTCGGCCTCGTCCACGATCATCGAAGTCTCGGGCCGCGACCGGCCGGGACTGCTCTACGACATCGCCCGCGAGCTGGCTGACCGCCGCCTCTCGATCCGTTCCGCCCATGTCGGCGCGTACGGGGAACGGGTGCACGACGTGTTCTACGTTGAACTGCTGGGCGGCGGTCGCATGCCGCCCGACATGGACGAACCTCTCACCACGCGGCTGGTCGAAATCCTCCGCTCCAACGCGCCGAATGCGCCTCGCATCCCCGCCCACACGCTGGCGCGGGCCCCGGCCTCCTTCAACCGCTAGGCGGAACCCCTCGGCATGTCCCTTGCGCGCAACGTATTCGTGCAGACGTTTTTCACGCTCGGCAGCCGCGTCCTCGGCTTCGCGCGGGACCTCGCCTTGAATGCGCGCTTCGGCGGGCAGGGACCGCTGATGGATTGCTGGGCCACGGCCCAGATGCTGCCCAACCTGTTCCGCCGCCTGTTCGCCGAAGGCGCCTTCGCGCAGGGCTTCGTGCCGGTGTTCGCCGCCGCCCGTGCGCAGGAAGGCGCAGACGCGGCAGACAGGATGGCCTCACAGGCGATGGCCTTCATCATGCTGGTCGTGGCGCTGGTCACCATCGGCATTGAAGTCGCCATGCCGGCGATCATGCCGTTCCTGCTGTCCGCCTATATCGACGATCCGGCCGTGCTTGCCACCGCCACGCTGATGGCGCAGCTGGCCATGCCCTATCTCGTCTGCATGACGCTGGCAGCGCTGCTCTCCGGCGTGCTCAACACGCTGGGCCGCTTCGCACTCACGGCCGCCGCGCCCATCATGCTCAATATCTGCACCATCATTCCGCTGGTGCTCGCCTCCAGCCAGCAGCAGGCCGCCGAATGGGCCGCCGCCGCCGTCACCATCTCCGGCGTGCTGCAGTGTGCACTGCTCTGGTGGGGAGCGCACAAGCTCGGCGTCAACCTCCGCATCATGCTGCCCGTGCTGTCGAAAGGCGTCACGCGCATGCTGGCCATCGCCGTGCCGGGCGCCATCGCCGGCGGCGCGCTGCAGGTCTCCTCGCTGGTGACCCAAGCCCTCTCCGGGTCGGATGAAGGCGCGCGCTCCGTGCTCTACAATTCCGATCGCCTCTACCAGCTGCCCCTCGGCCTCATCGGCGTCGCGGTGGGCCTCGCCCTCGTGCCGCGCCTGTCGCGTCACTTCGCGGAAAACGACCATGATGGCGCTGCCCGCACCATGGACGACGGCATTGGCCTCTCCATGGCCTTCACGCTGCCCGCCGCCGTC
The DNA here is from genome assembly GCA_030158285.1 of Hyphomonadaceae bacterium. Taxonomy (GTDB): domain Bacteria; phylum Pseudomonadota; class Alphaproteobacteria; order Caulobacterales; family Hyphomonadaceae; genus UBA7672. Next base: position 14,105 of record JAOATF010000045.1, on the reverse strand, counting down.
GCCCTGCTGATCATGCCGTTCTTCATCATCGACGCCACGGTCACGCGCGGCGCCTTCACCAGCGCCGACGCCCAGCGCACCGCGGAAGTGCTGCGCCAGTTCGCCTGGGGCGTTCCCGCCTTCGTGCTGGCGAAAGTGTTCACCCCGCCATTCTTCGCCCGCCAGAAATCCAAGCGCCCGATGCAGTTCTCGCTGATCTCCGTCGGCATCACAGTCGGCGTCGGCGCGGCGCTCTGGTACTGGCTGCCGACCCAGCAGCTGAACGGCAAACCCATCGACGGCACGATCGGCCTCGGCTTCGCCACCTCGTTCGGCGCGTGGGTCAACGTCTTCCTGCTCGCCAGCACGCTGGCCCGCGAAAAGGCCTACACCATGGGCGCGCAGGTCTGGTCACGGATGACACGCCTGATCATCGCCAGCGCCCTCATGGGCATCTTCGCCGGCGTCTGCGCCTGGCAGTACGACCTCCTCTCCACGCTGCTCTGGAAAAAGGAAGTGGCCGTGCTGGCGGTGATCGTGATCGGCGTCATCATCTACGGCATCGCCGCCTTCGCACTTCGCGCCGTGACGGTCGCCGAGATCAAGGGCGCACTTCGCCGCGAGAAGGGCGTCGCCGGGGTTCCGTCGGGGGGCGAGGGCTGATAAGTCCCCGCACCATGACCGACCCGAAACCCGTCGAATACTCCGGCCCGAAGCGCGTTTTCTCGGGGGTGCAGCCCTCGGGTAGCCTGCACCTCGGCAACTATCTCGGCGCGCTGGTGAAGTTCGTCGCGATGCAGGACGACTATCCCTGCATCTTCTGCGTCGTCGACCTCCACGCCATCACCGTCCCGCAGGACCCGAAACTCCTCGCCGCCCAGACGCGCGAGATCGCGGCCGCGTATCTCGCCGCCGGCGTCGACCCCGCGAAGTCGATCATCTTCGCGCAGTCCTCCGTGCTGGCGCATTCCGAGCTCGGCTGGATCTTCAACTGCGTCGCCCGCATGGGCTGGGTCGAGCGCATGACGCAGTTCAAGGACAAGTCGTCCGGCAAGGATGCGGAGAACATCTCCGTCGGCCTGTTCGACTATCCCGTGCTGCAGGCTGCCGACATCCTTGCCTACAAGGCGACACACGTCCCCGTCGGCGAAGACCAGAAGCAGCACCTTGAGCTTTCCCGCGACATCGCCGGCAAGTTCAACCGCGACTTCAACGCCCCCGGCTTCTTCCCGCTGCCCGAGCCGATCTACCAGGGCCCCGGCGCCCGGATCATGTCGCTCAAGGACGGCACGAAGAAGATGTCGAAGTCGGACCCGTCCGACGCCTCGCGCATCAACCTGCTCGATACGGCGGATGACATCGCCAAGAAGATCAAGCGCGCCACCTCCGACTCGGACCTGCTCCCCTCCGAAGTGAAGGGCCTAGAGGGCAGGGCGGAAGCCGCAAACCTCGTCGGCATCTATGCCGTGCTCAACGGCCAGACCGAACAACAGGTGCTGGATGAGTTCGGCGGCCACGGCTTCGGCAAGTTCAAGCCGGCGCTGGCCGACCTTGCCGTCGCCAAGCTCGGCCCCGTCGCCGACACCATGCGCCGCCTGATGAACGATCCGGCCGAGGTCGACCGCGTGCTGAAAGCTGGCGGCGAACGCGCCAATGCGATTGCTGCGCCGGTGATGGACGAAGTCCGCCGCGTGATCGGTTTCTGGCGGCCCTGATCGCAGCCGCGCGACACGCGGCACATTTTCGGGGGATCGAGGACACAAGATGAAGTACCTGATTGCCTCCGCCCTGTTCGCGCTCGCTGCCTGCAGCGGCGGCCAGACCGTCAGCCTCACCATCGACGACGCCACCTACCGGGCCCCGCTCGTCGACGGCGGAACCGGCGTTGCCTACTTTTCCATCACCTCGAACATCGCCGACCGGATCGTCGACGTCTCGTCCCCGGACGCCAAGGCGGTAGAGATCCACGAATCGGCGTCTACCGGCGGCATGGCCGCTATGCACAGGATTGAGTCCGTGGAGCTTCCGGCCGGAAAACCCGTCGCTTTCGGGCCCGGCGGGCTGCATCTGATGGTTATTTCGCCCACCCCCCAACCTGCGAACGCCACATTTCGGATTCAAATCAAACTAGAATCCGGAAGATCGCAGACTATCTCGTTTGATGGGGCAAAACCGGCCAGCTAACGGTACGGTAACGCCACATAAAGGATTGTTGGGTTGAGGTTAACGCCGGGCTCGTTCAGAGTCTGGATCTGCTAGCCGGGGCTGGGCATGTCGGTTCTTAAACTACGCCGCGACATGGTCGTGGTCGAAGATGGACCGGAGACGGATACCGTTTCCGAGAGCGATCGCCCGTTCCCGCTTCGCAAGCTGGACGTGGAATCCGAGGATATCGTCGAAGGTCATATTACCGAGGCTGAAGACGATGCAGACGATCACGTCCACATCGATCCGCCCAAGACCTTCTTCCAGCACGTCCGCTTCTGGTTCAACGCCACCGCGATCGTCGCCCTGCTTGGCGCCTATCCGGCGCTGACCATCGCCGCCAGCGACGTTGGCGACCGCGATTTCGAAAACCTGATCAACCGCGCCGAATGGTCTTCGCCGCTGGTCGGCGGCGCCGCGACGCTGCTGGAACAGCATTTCGACCAGCTCGGCTGGGCCTCCGACGCCGAGGCGTGGGAACCGATGGCGCGCCTCACCGCCAAGCCCGCCTATCAGGCCGCGATGGCCGATGCGCTGGGCGATGTCATCAACCTCGCCAATGCACAGGCGATTGCCGCCGGCCATGCCGACATCGATCTCGATGCCGCCGCGCGCCTCGTGAAAGAAGATTCGACCGGCATCCAGCTGCGCGCCGCGCGCGATGCGCTGGTCAATCACGATCGCCGCCTGCGCCGCCGCGATGCGCTGACCGAAATGTCGCCGCAGGACGTGTTTGCCCAGGTCAGCTTGCTGAGCGGATGGGCCAGCACCAGCCAGCAACAGATCATCACATCGTCCGCCTCGATCGGCGGCAGCCCGATGGACGAAGAGGCTACCCGCGCCGTCTACGCCGCCAAGGGCAAGGCCGTCGTCGCCTTCCTGATGCTAGACGCCCTGAAGTGGCGCGAAACGCCCGAGCTCGCGAAACTGCGCAACACCGCAATGGCGGCGTGGCGCGACGTGGCGAAATTCCATCCGCTCGTCGTGTTCAACGGCGATCCCGACGGCTCGCTCTTCGGCAACCACCCGGCGGCAATGAGCTTCCAGATCGCACGCGCCGAAACCGCAACGCAGGCCTTCGTGGCGGCGGTGAAAGCGTCGATCCCGGCATCGGCTGAACCCGCGAAGCCTTCGGTCGCTGCTGGATCTCCGACCGGCGCTGCGCCGTAAAACGCGTTTGCCTGCCAACGTCGCGTCAGGCTTGACCTCTCACCCGCCAGAGCGCCTCATCGCCGCATGACAGGTTTGTCACGAAAATATCTCGCCGTGTCCGATGAAACGGACGAGTGCATCAGCGCCCTCCTGCTGGCCGGCCTGAAAGCCAGGGCGGTGGGAGCGGGCGTGGTGATCCTGCGGTGCGCGCGCGTTCCGGGCCTTGGCGGCTGGGTCGGGCTCGACAAGGAGATCAACCAGGACGCCATCGATAGCGCCCGCCTCAAGGCGATGAAGCATGTCGATCTGGTGGAACAGAAAACCGGCATCAAGCCCGAGCTGATCGTCAGCGACGAGGAGCCGGTCGACGCGATCCGCAAGGTGGTCGACCGCGACAGCGCCATCAAGCAGCTGATCCTGGCCTCGGCGTCGGGCTGGCGGCCGGGCCCGCTGGTCTCGCGGCTGGGGAAGGGCAAGCCTGTTTCCTCCCGTCCGATCGCGGTAACCGTGATCCCGGGAGGGCTCTCGGAAGACCTGCTGAAGGATATTGGTGGTTTTGCGGGCTAGGGCCGCATTGCCTAAGCCGCCCGGCGGGGCCATCTAGCAGCCAGAAACAGGCGGTTATCATGTTCATCCAGACCCAGCCCACGCCCAACCCGGCCACGCTGAAATTCCTGCCCGGCCAGGACGTGTCGCCCTCCACCCCCTACGAGTTCATCTCGGACGAGGAAGCCGCCGCCTCGCCGCTGGCGGCCGCTCTCTTCGGCGTCAACGGCGTTGCCGGCGTGTTCTTCGGCTCGGACTTCGTCTCGATCACCAAATCCGAAGATGCCGACTGGGCCGTGGTGAAGCCGCAAGCGCTCGCCGCGATCATGGATCACTTTGTCTCCGGCGCGCCGCTGATGGCCGATGCCGCCGGCAAGGAAGCCCCCGCTGTCGAGGATGACGTGGTCTATGAAGGCGAGACCGCCGAGATCGTCGCCGAGATCAAGGAGCTGATCGCCACCCGCGTCCGCCCTGCCGTGGCGAATGATGGCGGCGACATCATCTTCAAGCGCTTCGATGTCGCGACCGGCGTCGTGCACCTGTCCATGCGCGGCGCCTGCTCGGGCTGCCCGTCTTCGACGCTCACGCTGAAACAGGGCGTGGAAAACCTCCTGCGCCACTACGTGCCGGAAGTGACCGCTGTCGAGGCGGCCGCCTGATGGGCAAGCCGCTCGGCGATGCCGATCTCGACCAGCTCTTCCGCACCGCCCGCACCCGCCGCGGCTGGACGGAAGAAGCGACGCCCGAAGTCCTGATCCGCGCCACCTACGACCTCTTGAAGATGGCGCCTACCGCCTCGAACATCTGCCCGGGCCGTTTCATGTTCGTGCGTTCAGCCGAGGCCAAGGCCCGGCTGATGCCGCATCTCGATGAAGGCAACCGCAAGCAGACGGAAGCTGCGCCGTGGACCGCCATCGTCGCCTACGATCTCGATTTCGTTGATCACCTCGGCAAGCTGATCCCACACGCGCCGAACGCGAAAGACTGGTTCGCCGATCCCAAGAACGCCGAATGGAACGCCATCCAGTCCGGCACGCTCCAGGGCGCTTACCTGATGATCGCCGCGCGCTCGCTCGGCCTCGATTGCGGCCCGATGGGCGGCTTCAGCCGCGAGGGTGTCGACAAGGAGTTCTTCCTCTCCGACCCCGCGATGAAATCGTGGCGCTCCAGCTTCCTCTGCAATATCGGCCACGGCGACGACACCCGCCTGCGCCCGCGTGCGCCGCGGCTCGATTTCGACGAAGCCTGCCGGATCGTCTGATGCTTGTTCTCGGCATCAACACGGTTGCCGACGCCTGCGAGGCGGCGCTGGTGCGCGATGGCGTGGTCATCGCGGATCATGTCGAACCCATGAACCAGGGCCATGATGCGCGCCTTGCACCGGTCGTCGAAACGCTGATGCAGAAGGCCGGCATAGCCTTCGCTGATCTCAACCGTGTGGCTGTCGTGGTCGGTCCCGGCTCCTTCACCGGCGTCCGCGTCGGCGTCGCCTTTGCGCGCGGGCTTGGCCTGTCACTGGATATCCCCGTCGTCGGCGTCACCAGCCTCGAAGCGCTGGACCAGCTCCCGCAGACCGGCCACGTGCTCGGCCTGCTGGCCGCCAAGCGCCGTCCACCCGAGCGCACATGGTGGGCGCAACAGCTGGCGCAGGGCAGGGCTGCCGGCGAAGCGTTCGAAGCCACAGCTGAAGACATCGCGCGCCTTGCCGCCGAAACCGGCGCCGTCTCCGGACAGGTCGAGAGCCTGCCTGAAAACCTCCCCGGCCGGTCTGTCCCCGCTGCGCCGCGCGCCGCCGCCGCCGCCCTGTTCGCAGCCCGCCTCACAGGCGATCTGCCTGCCGCGCGCCCCGTTTATGTCCGCGAGCCGGACGCCACGCCCATGCGCCCCCTCATGCCCCCGGCCGGCGGATGATCGTCCGCCCCGCCACGCCGGAGGATGCGGCCGCCCTCTCGCGCATTCATGTCCAGTCCTTCGATGATGGCTGGACCCCAGCCGACATCACGACCTGGATCGCCCGGCCCGAAGGCATCGCCTTGCTGGCCGAAGACGCCAGCGAACAAGTCGCATTTGCGCTTGCGCTTCAGGCGGGCGACGAAGCCGAACTTCTCACGATTGCGACAGACCCCGCCCGCCGGAGCCAGGGCCTCGGCCACACAATTTTCCGCGCGTTGGATGCAGAGGCGGGCCGTCGTGGCCTCAACCGCTGGATTCTGGAGGTCGCACGCAACAATCTGCCTGCGATCGCCCTCTATAAATCCGAGGGATTCGTGGAAATCGCCGTCCGGAAAGCCTATTATAAGACGGGGGACGGGCGAGTGGACGCGCTGGTCATGTCGCGGCCAGTTGGTTCCAGCGATAGACATGGCGGCGCCTGACACGCATATGTCCATTCAAACGTCCCATACGGGCGACAGGGCGCACGCCAGCGCCAGCAAGGAGGTCCGCGTGATCGAGCAGAGGTGCGTCGAGAAGGGTCTGCGTATGACCGAGCAGCGCCGCGTCATCGCGCGCGTGCTGTCGGAAGCGTCCGACCACCCCGACGCCGAGGAACTTCACCGCCGCGCCGCCGCCGTCGACGCCAACATCTCGCTGGCCACGGTCTATCGCACCGTCAAGCTTTTCGAGGATTCCGGCATCATCGAGCGCCACGATTTCCGCGATGGCCGCTCGCGCTATGAGGAAGCGCCGGACGAACATCACGACCACCTGATCGACGCGAAGTCGGGCAAGGTCGTCGAGTTCCATTCCGACGAGATCGAAAAGCTGCAGGTCGAGATCGCGCGCAAGCTCGGCTATCGCCTGATCGACCACCGCCTCGAACTCTACGGCGTCCCGCTGAGCGAGGACGAGAAGAAGTAACCCGCATGGGCTCAACCCCGCAGAAGCCCAATACCCCCAAACCGGGTGCCAAGGGCCTCTACATCAAGACCTACGGCTGCCAGATGAATGTCTACGACTCCGAAAGGATGCGGGACGTGCTGGCCCCGCTTGGCTATGCCCCGGTCGAAACGCCGGAGGCAGCGGACCTCGTCGTGCTCAACACCTGCCACATCCGCGAGAAGGCGACGGAGAAAGTCTTCTCCGAACTCGGCCGTCTGAAAGACATGAAGGAAGACAGCGGCGGCATCATGCGCATCGCCGTCGCCGGCTGTGTTGCGCAAGCCGAGGGCGAAGAGATCATGCGCCGCCAGCCAGCGGTGGACATGGTCGTTGGCCCGCAATCCTATCACCGCCTGCCCGAGATGATCGCCCGCCTGTCGCGCAAGACCGGCGATGCGCTGGAGATCGATTTCGCGGCCGAGGAAAAATTCGACGCCCTGCCGAAGACACGCGACGTCAGCGGTCCCTCCGCCTTCCTGTCGGTGCAGGAAGGCTGTGACAAGTTCTGCACCTTCTGCGTCGTCCCCTATACGCGCGGCGCTGAATACTCACGCGGCGTCGATGCCATCGTCGCCGAGGCGCGCGAGCTGGCGCGCAAGGGCGTGCGCGAGATCGTGCTCATCGGCCAGAACGTCAACGCCTGGCATGGCGCGGCCCCCGCGCACGATCCGAAGGGTGGGGAATGGGGTCTCGGCGATCTCATCCGCCACGTCGCCCGCATCGGCGGCGTCGAGCGCATCCGCTACATGACCAGCCACCCGCGCGACATGGCCGAAGATCTGATCCAGGCGCATGGCGATGTCGAACAGCTTGCACCCTTCCTGCACCTGCCGGTACAGGCGGGTTCCGACCGTATTCTCAAAGCGATGAACCGCCAGCACACGGCGGAAGACTATCTCCGCATCATTGATCGCGTGCGTGCCGTCCGCCCCGATATCGCGCTGGCCTCCGATTTCATCGTCGGCTTCCCGGGCGAGAGCGACAAGGATTTCGAGGATACGCTGTCGCTGGTGAAGGCCGCCGGCTACGCGCAGGCCTACGCGTTCAAGTATTCCCCGCGCCCCGGCACGCCGGCCTCCGGCATGCACCTGCAGGTCGAGGAAGCGGTGAAGGAAGAGCGTCTCGCGCGCCTGCTATCGCTGATCAACGAACAGGCGCAGGCGTTCAACACGGCCACCATCGGCCGCAAGCTGCCCGTGCTGTTCACCCGCAAGGGCAAGCGCGATGGCCAGGTGCTCGGCTATTCGCCTTACATGCAATCCGTCCATGTCGAACATGGCGCGCATCTCGCCAACCAGATCGCAGAGGTCGACATCATCGACGCCACCATGACCAGCCTGACCGGACGCCTCGTCAACGCAGAGGTGATCGCTTGAGCAGCAAGCCGAAAACCCCGCGCGCCGCCACGCATCGCTTTGTCGTGCCCATCGCCAGCCAGCAGATGCTGCGCGATGTGTGCGGGCCCGCGCATGCGCACCTGCAACTGCTTGAACAGGCGTTTGCCGATGATGGTGTGCGCGTCGATAGCCAGGCGCAGGGCGGCGAGATTGTCGTCACCGGCAATGGCGATGGCGCGAAGCAGGCGGCGGATGCGCTGCAGGCCTTCGCGCGCCGCATCGCCGGCGGCGCGGATGCATCGGTCACAGAACTCGAAGCTGCTATCCGCCTGACAGTCAGCCATGGCATGGCCGCCGCTTCGGGCGATGCGATCATGGGGCTGCGCAAGCCTGTGATGGCGCAGACGCCGGGCCAGCGCACTTATCTCGAAAAACTGCGGCAGGATGATCTCGGTCTCGTTTTCGGCGTTGGCCCTGCCGGCACGGGCAAGACCTATCTTGCCGTCGCCATCGGCGCGGCCGAACTGAAATCCGGCAAGCGTGAGCGGCTGATCGTGGCGCGCCCTGCGGTGGAAGCAGGCGAGAAGCTCGGCTTCCTGCCCGGCGCGCTCGAGGAAAAAGTCGATCCCTACATGCTGCCGATCTGGGATGCGCTCAACGAGTGCCTCGGCGCGCAGGAAGTGGATCGTCGAAAAGAGCGCCGCGAGATCGAGGTCGCGCCACTGGCCTTCATGCGTGGCCGCACGCTGAAGAACGCTTTCGTCATCATCGATGAAGCGCAGAACGCCACCGTGCCGCAGATGAAGATGGTGCTGACGCGCCTCGGCCGGGGTTCGCGCATGGTCGTCACGGGCGACCCTTCGCAGACCGACCTGCCGGGCGGGGTTAAGTCCGGCCTCGGCCACGCCATGGACATTCTCGATGGCGTGCAGGGGGTGGCGATCGAGAAGCTGACGCGGGCGGATGTGGTGCGCCACGAACTCGTCGGCCGCATCATCGACGCCTACGACAAGGACGCGGCGAAGGGGGCTGCGCGCAAGTGAGCCCCGCGCCGCCGACCGAAGGCCTGTCGATCGACCTCCGCGTTGCCGACCCACGCTGGGACGTGCTGGGCGATCTCGATGCCTTTGCGGCCCATGTGCTGGGGCTGGCCTCGGCGCGGATGCAGCAGGGCGGGGAAATCGCCATCCTGCTGACGGACGATGCCGAAATGCACGTTCTCAACAGGCAATGGCGGGACAAGGACAAGCCCACCGACGTCCTGTCCTTTCCGTCCGACCAGCCGGAAATTCCGGGCCAGCCTCAATACCTTGGCGACATTGCCATCGGTTATGACACGGCCCTGAAGGACGCTGAAACCATGGGCCGGTCGCTCGAGGCCCATGCCAGCCACCTGATGGTCCATGGCTTCCTGCATCTCATGGGGTATGATCACATCGAACCGGAAGATGCGAAGGTGATGGAACCTCTGGAAACCGAAATACTGGCGGGCCTCGGCTGGCCCGACCCCTACGCCACAGGTCCCTACGCGCCGGATGCCAGCGCTCCCGGGCAGGAGAGCTGATCCATGCCCAGCGATGGAGAGCCTCCTCAACGTGAATCCCTGCGCCAGAAGCTTGCCCGCCTGATCGCAGGCGGGCCCGACCCCGATGCGCCTGCCGTGGGCGCAACATCGGCAGCGCCCACCGCCATCCGCCTGCGCCTCAAGGAATTCGAGACCGCGACCGTGCGCGACGTGATGACCTCCCGCGTTGACATCGCAGCAGTGGAAATCGACGCAACGCTGGGCGACGTGCTCGGCCTGTTCGCGCGCGAGGCCCATTCGCGCATGCCCGTCTATCGCGACTCGCTGGATGAGCCGCTGGGCTTCATCCACATCAAGGATGTGGTGGCCGAGGGCGTACGTGGAAGCTGGTCGTCCGAAACGCAGAAGTCCAAGCCGCTCCAGCGTCTCCTGCGCGAGATCATGTACGTGCCGGAATCGACCCCGCTGCCGGACCTCCTGATCCGCATGCAGTCGAGCCGCATCCATATCGCGCTGGTGATCGACGAGTATGGCGGCACCGGCGGCATGGTCTGCCTCGAGGATCTCGTCGAGCAGATCGTCGGCGATATCGAGGACGAACACGACGATGTCCGCCCGCTGGTCGTCCGGCGTGGCAAGTCGACCTGGGAGGTCAATGGCCTTGCCCCGATCGAGGATGTTGCGCGCGACACCAAGCTGCCGATCATCGTCGAGGATTTCGAGGACGAGGTCGACACGTTCAGCGGGCTGATCTCCGCCATCGCCGGGCGCGTGCCACAGGCGGGTGAGACGATCGAGCATCCGCGCGGTCCCACAATCGAGATTCTGGAGGCCGATCCGCGCCGGGTGATCCGCGCCAAGCTGCGTGGCCCGAAAGCGGCGCCATCCGCGCTTGCCGAAGACAAGACTGCGGCGCTAGACCGATAGACAACCGGCCAGCACGACCCGGGCCGGGGAGGGGCAATGACAAGCATGCGCTCAGCCAGCGATCCCCAGCCCCATGGCCGTGGAAACTTCCTCTCGCCGGCCTATCTCTGGGTCGCCGGGCTGCAGGGCTGGCGCGCGCTGGCTTTCTGCGCTGCGCTGGGCGCCGTCGCCAACCTCGCCCTGCCGCCGTTTCACATCTGGCCTTTCTACGCGCTGTCGCTCTCCGGCCTGATCTGGAGCCTTGATGCGGCGCGCCTCGCGCCGCGTCCGCGCCGCGCCGCGCTCTGGCGCGTGGCCAGCTTCGGCTTTGCCTACTACCTGGTCGGGATGCACTGGATCGCCTGGGCGTTCCTGGTGAACCCGGATTCCTATCTGATCTTCATCTGGATGCCGCTCATCGCGCTGCCCGGTCTCCTGTCGGCGGTGCTCGCGGGCACGATGTTCCTTGTCTATCCCTACTGGTGCGCAGGACCTGCGCGGCTGATCATCTTCTCGGTCGCCTTCATGTTCGCCGAATGGTTCCGCGCCTCGCTGTTCGGCATTGGCGGATTCCCGTGGGACATGCCCGGCATGATCTGGGCGCCGGGGGAGGCGATCTCCCAGTCGGCGGCGATCTGGGGCATCTACGGCCTCTCGCTGCTCACTGTCGTCGCGATGGCCTCGCCCGCCGTGCTCACGGATTCGCGCCAGCGCGGATCGCCGGCCTCGCGCGCTGCGCCGCTGATCGTGGCAGCCATTGTGTTCGGCGCAATCTGGGGCTGGGGCGCGCGGCGCCTTGGCGAAGCCCCGATGACGGAGCCCACAGGCGCGCTGGTGCGTCTCGTCGATGCCGGCGTGCCGCAGCATGTGAAGCACAAGCCCGAAGCCGCCGAGCCGATCGTCGAGCGTTTCCTGCGCCTCACCGGGCCGTCGACTGCCAACACGCCGAAGATCGTGATCTGGCCCGAAGGCGCGCTGCCTTACTACCTGTTCCGCTGGGATCCCGCCCTGCGCGCTGTGACCGACACCATCGGCACGCGGCAGCTGCTGATCGGCGTGCCGCGCATCGAAGACCTTGGCGGCCCCAACGAGAAAGCCTTCAACTCATTGGCCGTGCTCGACGGCGGCAGCGACGTGCACGGCGCACAGGCCTGGTATGACAAGCACTGGCTGGTGCCGTTCGGCGAGTTCGTGCCGTTCTCCGGCGTGTTGAAGAACATTGGCCTGAAGACGCTGCAGGACCTCGCGCCCGGCGGTTTCGAACCGGGGCCTGGTTCGCAGACGATCGAGGTGCAGGGCATTCCGCGCTTTGCGCCGCTGATCTGCTACGAGGCCATCTTCCCCGGCTATGCGCCCAATGGCGCCGACCGTCCGGAATGGCTGGTCAACATCACTATCGACGCCTGGTTCGGCCAGCTGTTCGGCCCGGGCCAGCACGCGGCGCAGGCGCGCTATCGCGCCATCGAGGAAGGCCTGCCGATGGCGCGCGTCGCCAGCCTTGGCGAAACCGGCATGATTGACGGCTATGGCCGCTGGACGGCACGCGGCGCGCCGGCTGACCCCGCACTCTACGGGACAGACCCCGAAGGCTGGCAGGCGAGCGTGGTTGATGCGCGAATTCCGGCAGCGCTGGAGGCGACGCCTTACAGCAACTGGCGCGATGGATTGTTCTGGCTGATGCTGGTTGGACTCAACCTCGGGTTGTTCGTCCTGCCGCGCCGCTAAGTTACCTGCTAGCTCATCTTGCGGATGAAGCTCCGGGTGGGAGGGCATCGGTGGAAACGCGCGATCCAACAGACATCGACCATATTGTCAGCGACCGCATTCTCGCGCGTCGCGTCGAGCTCGACATGTCCCAGCCGGAACTGGCCGAGCGTGTCGGCGTCACCTTCCAGCAGGTCCAGAAATACGAGAACGGGCGCAACCGCGTTTCGGCCGGCCGTCTCTACGAACTGGCCAAGGCGCTGGGCGTGACCATCCAGTACTTCTACGAGGGCGCCCCCCGACTCGCGGCCGTGCGACGCGGCGCCGCTGAGGAACCTGCCGACTTTGCTGGCCCCGCTGTGGGCGAGGAAATCGAGCTGCTGGCCGCCTTCCGCCGGATCGAACAGTCTTCCTCCCGCAAGGCGGTGATCGAACTGGCGAAAAAACAGGCCCGTCCGGCAGCCAAGGCGGCGAAGAAGCCGGCCCCGCGAAAACGCTAACAGTTCAACGCTGGCGCGTGCTGCGCTAAACCATATAAAGCTTTCTTTATATGCCCCGCTGGGTTAAGGCAGCCGGGTTGCCTGAAGGGAGTTTCGCGTGGCGCGTTCCGAATACCTTTTCACCAGCGAATCCGTGTCCGAAGGACACCCGGACAAGGTCTGCGACCGGATCTCGGACGAGGTCGTGGACCTCTATTACAAGACCACGATCGCGCAGGGGCTCGACGTCTGGGCGCTGCGTTGCGCGGCGGAAACGCTGGCCACCACGAACAAGGTCGTCATCGCCGGCGAATTCCGCGGCACCGACGCCGTCACGAAAGACCTGATCGCCCACCATGCGCGCATGGCGATCAAGGACATCGGCTATGATCAGGAAGGCTTCAGCTGGCGCGATGCCGACATCGAAGTGCTGCTGCACGGCCAGTCTGAACATATTGCCCAAGGCGTCGACGCCTCGGGCAACAAGGAAGAGGGCGCGGGCGACCAGGGCATCATGTTCGGCTACGCCACGAACGAGACGCCCGAGCTGATGCCGGCCCCGATCCAGTTCAGCCACAAGATCCTGAAACTGCTGGCCGATGCGCGCCACAGCGGCAAAGAGAAAACACTGGCGCCGGACGCCAAATCGCAAGTCACCGTCCGCTACGAGAACGGCAAGCCGAAGGAAGCCGTCTCGATCGTGCTGTCGACCCAGCACACGGACCCGAACCAGTCCTCCGACGACATCCGCAAGATCGTTGAGCCCTACATCCGTCAGGCGCTCGGCGACGTTCTGCCGATCTCCAAGAACTGCGTCTGGCATATCAACCCGACCGGCAAGTTCGTCATCGGCGGTCCCGATGGCGACTGCGGCCTGACGGGCCGCAAGATCATCGTCGACACCTACGGTGGCGCGGCTCCGCACGGCGGCGGCGCGTTCTCGGGCAAGGACCCGACGAAGGTCGATCGCTCGGCCGCTTACGCTGCGCGTTATCTCGCGAAGAACGTTGTCGCAGCCGGCCTTGCTGACCGCTGCACGATCCAGCTCAGCTACGCGATTGGCGTGCCGGAGCCGCTGTCGATCTATGCGAACTGCGATGGCACGGAGAAGTGCGATCTTGCCAAGCTCGAGAAGCGTCTCGGCGAGGTGATGGATCTCAAGCCGCGCGGCATCCGCAAGCATCTCGATCTCAACAAGCCGATCTACGCCCGCACCGCCGCCTACGGCCATTTCGGCCGCGCGCCGGACGCCGATGGCGGCTTCTCGTGGGAGAAGACGGACCTGGTCAGTTCGCTGAAGGGTCTGGCGTAGGCCGGATCTGCAAGCACGCCCTCATCCTGAGAGTCTGACTCATAATTGGGGCTGTGTTCTGAGGTGTCTTGCGCGGCGGC
>JAOATF010000044.1 GCA_030158285.1 Hyphomonadaceae bacterium | reverse complement strand
TCGGCAACCTGCCCACCAAGATGGGCCTGCTCGATGGCGTCGCCATCGTGGCCGATGACTGGTGGACCGCCAAGGAAGCCGGCAAGAAGCTGAAGATCACGTGGGACGAAGGCGTCTCGAAGGACGAGTCCACCGCCTCCTACGACAAGCAGGCGGCCGAGCTGGCAAAGAAAAACCCGCAGACCAACCTTTCCAAGGTTGGTGATGCCGCCGCCGCACTCAAGACCGCCGCCAAGACGGTCGAAGGCTCCTACGTCTACCCGTTCCTCGTCCACGCCCCGCTCGAGCCGATGAACTGCACGGCCCACGCGAAAGCTGACGGCACGGTGGAAGTCTGGGCCCCGACCCAGCGCCCGGACATGGGCGCCAACGGCGCGTTCAGCCTGATCCAGGGCGCCCTCGGCGTCGCCAAGGACAAGATCACCATCCACATGATCCGTGGCGGTGGCGGCTTCGGCCGTCGCCTCGACAACGACTACGCTGTCGAGGCCGCCATGATCTCCAAGCAGGCTGGCAACATCCCGATCAAGCTGGTCTGGACGCGCGAGCAGGACGTGCAGCACGACCCGTATCGTCCGGGCGGCTACCACAACTTCAAGGCCGGCCTCGACAAGGACGGCAACATGGTTGCGCTGACCAACCACTTCGTCTCGTTCGGCCGTCCCAACGACGCCGGCACGATGGCGATCCTCGCATCGGCCAACTCGCCGCCGGGCGAATTCCCGGCCAACTATGTGCCGGCGCACTCCTACGACCAGAGCCTGATGATGGGCGGCATGCCCACCGGCCCGCTCCGCGCGCCGACGTCCAACGCTGTCTGCTTCGCGCACCAGTCCTTCCTGGATGAAGTCGCGCACGCCGCCGGCAAGGATCCGCTGGCCTTCCGTCTCGAGCTGCTGAACCTGCCCGTTCCCACCGGCGCCAACCGCACCGGCATGAACGCCGACCGCATGAAGGACGTTGTCCGTGTGGTGGGCGAGCGTTCGGGCTGGGCCAACCGCGCCTCGCTGCCGAAGGGCACCGGCATGGGCGTCGCCTTCTACTTCTCGCACCAGGGCTATTTCGCCCAGGTCGCAAAAGTGAAAGTCGAACAGAACGGTTCGTGGCGCGTGCTGAAAGTCTGGTCGGTGGGTGACGTGGGCTCCACGATCATCAACCCGATCAACGCGCACAACCAGGTGCAGGGCTCGATCGTCGACGGCATCTCCGAGATGCACCAGAAGATCACCTTCGACAAAGGCCGCACGGTGCAGTCGAACTTCTACGACATGCCGCTGCTGCGCATCGACAACGCGCCGCAGATCGACAGCCACTTCCACATCACCTCGTTCAACCCCACGGGCCTCGGTGAACCTGCCCTGCCGCCGGTTCTCCCGGCTGTGGCCAACGCGATCTTCGCGGCCACGGGCAAGCGCATCCGCACGCTGCCGGTGAACCAGAGCGAGCTGCGCTGGAGCTAGACGACCCCTTCCGACGGGGAGAATTCAGGCGGCCCGGAACCTCGGTTCCGGGCCGTTCTGATTCCATGTGGAAGCAGTCCCCCACCCGCCCTCGTGGTTCGACGGGCCTCCCTCCGGTCGCTGCTCACCATGAGGGCTCTCGCTGATAGCAGTTGAGGCTCCTCATGGTGAGCAGGCCCCCTTCGAGACGCCGCCTGCGGCGGCTCCTCAGGGTGAGGGGCCGCCCGTCGAACCACGAGGGGCCGGGCTTACCGCCGTCAGCCGATTCCCCCTCCTACCCTAACGGCAAGGGCACAACCTTATCGACTATCGCGAGACACCTAGCCCCTGACACCGCCAACTATCCAACTTGTGACCGGAAACGAGGCATTACCCCCCTGCGTAAAGCGCCGGACGCGTTGACGGTTTTTTCGCCTGAATCAATATTGAAATCAGAATTACAACAGAAGACTTCCCCATCCGGGTTCGAGGAGGAGAGCTGCCATGAAACGACTTCTGGTAACGACCGCGGTTGCCGCCGCCATCGCCGTCGCTGGCATCAGCAGCGTGATCGCCGCGCCGGCGCCCACCACGGGCCTCGTCCCGGAGAAAGTCGGCAACTTCCAGCTGACCGACACCACCCGCCTCGCGCACGAGCTGTACTACTTCAAGTACGCCCCCGCGATCGTGGTCATGTCCCAGACCAACGGCTCGAAGGTCTCGCGCGAAGGCGCGGCCGAGCTGGCGAAGATCCAGGCCGCCTACAAGGATCAGGGCGTCCTCTTCTACCTGGTCAACTCGAACGTCTCGCAGTCGCGCGACGCCACCGCGAAAGAAGCCAAGGCCCAGAAGTTCGCCATGCCCGTCCTGATGGACGAGCTGCAACTCGTCGGCGAACAGCTCGGCGTCGAGCGTGATGGCGAAGTGTTCGTGATCGAGCCGAAGTCCGGCTTCAAGGTCGCCTATCACGGCCCGGTCGCGCAGACCTCGAAAGCCATCGATGCGGTGCTGGCCGGCAAGGCCGTCGCCAATCCGCGCGTGCAGGTGAAAGCCGGCACGGCGATCGCCTTCGCCGAGCGTGGCAAGGCCGCCGAGCACGCCAACATCTCGTACTCGAAAGACGTCGCCCCGATCATGCAGGCCAAGTGCGTGGCCTGCCACCAGGAAGGCGGCATCGCCCCGTTCAAGTTCGACAGCTATGACGTCGTGAAAGCCTTCGCGCCGATGATCCAGGAATCGGTGATGTCGGAGCGCATGCCGCCCTACTTCGCCGACCCGCATATCGGCACGTTCAAGAACGACCACGGCCTCACCGCCGAACAGAACAAGACGCTGATCCACTGGCTCCGCGCTGGCGCGCCGCGCGGTTCGGGTCCGGACATCCTGAAAGAGCAAGCCGGCAAGGCGCCGGACTGGCCCGTCGATCTCGGCAAGCCCGATGTCGTCGTGACGCTGCCGGCGTTCGACGTTCCCGCCTCGGGCACGGTCGAATACCAGAACATGCGTATCGACAACCCGTTCAAGGAAGATACGTGGCTCAAGGCCATCGCGATCAAGCCGGGCGCGCGCTCCGTGCTGCACCACGTCACGTCGAACCACTCGCCGGATCGCGGCGCGGCTCCGGCGAAGATCCCGGGCGGCTCGGTCGGCTCCTACACGCCGGGCGCTGAGCCGCAGGTGATTGCTGACGGCGCTGGCGCCCCGGTTCCCGGCGGCGGCAAGTTCTCGTTCTCGATGCACTACACGACGACGGGCAAGGAAGCGTCCGACCAGACGCAGATCGGCTACTACACGCTGAAACAGGCGCCTGACTTCATC
Source organism: Hyphomonadaceae bacterium (assembly GCA_030158285.1). Classification (GTDB taxonomy): domain Bacteria; phylum Pseudomonadota; class Alphaproteobacteria; order Caulobacterales; family Hyphomonadaceae; genus UBA7672. The sequence goes on along the minus strand of JAOATF010000044.1, from coordinate 626 downwards.
AAGCGCTCGACCGTCATCTCCGATTTCGCGCTGAAGATTCCGAAGGGCGAAGCCCGCCACAAGGAAATCGCGTACCTCGAATTCCCGGCCGACGCCTATCTCTACACGCTCTACCCGCACTCCCACTATCGTGGCTGGTCGGTCGAGCTGAAGCAGATCGACGCCGACGGCAAGGAGACGATGCTCCTCAGCTTGCCGAAGTACGACTTCAACTGGCAGCGCGACTACGATCCGGAAACGCCGATCCACATCCAGGGCGGCACCAAGCTGATGGCCACCTGGATCTACGACAACTCGTCCCACAACGCGGCCAACCCGGACTCCACCATCAACGTCACCTGGGGCGAGCAGTCCTGGGAAGAGATGATGTACTTCCGCGTCAACTATCGCTGGGCTGACGAGACCGTCTCCAACGTCCGCAACGACCTGCAGGCCAAGCTGATGGACTCGCGCACGATCGGCGCGCTCGACAACAACGCCGACAACAAGGTGCAGATCGACGAGCTGACCGGCACGATGGCTTCGGTGAAAGCCCGCTTCGCCGACCTCGACCTCAACAAGGATGGCGGCCTCGACAAGAAGGAGCTGGAAGCCGGCAACGTCTCCCGCGCCTCCGCCACCCGCGA
>JAOATF010000043.1 GCA_030158285.1 Hyphomonadaceae bacterium | reverse complement strand
GGAACATCCCATGGGAGTGCGCCCGATGTCGGTCTGCTACCGGCTGGTTCTGGATTCGGTGTGCCGCAGCAACCACCACCGCCTTGCGGTGATGGCGCTCGAGCATCTGCAGGGCGAGGGCGCCGAGCAGTGGCGCAATGTCTTCCTGAAGCATCGCGATGCGTATCTCGAAGGCGCGAAGGCGCCGGATGAAGTGTTCAAGGATTTCAAGAACCACGTGCTTCACGTGCGCGATGGCGACTGGGGCGGCGCACCGCAGGCGGCGCGTGAATGGTACAATAGAACGGTACGTGCGTTGCGCGCGAAGGATTGGCAGCACGCCGTCTACGCAGCGGGCGTGATGAGCCACTATGTCGTCGATCCGGTGCAGCCCTTCCATACGCACCAGACAGAGGAAGAGGGCGCCATTCACCGCGCGGTCGAGTGGTCGCTGTCGAAGGCGTTCCCGGAGATGCTGCTGATCCTGACGCAGGAGCTGGGCTTCCCGGATGTGCCGGTGCCCGAGAGCGCGGATTGGCTGGAGCGGATGGTGCGCAATGGCGCACTGATTTCGAACAAGCACTATGAGACGCTGATCGATCACTACAATTTCGAGGTGGGACGCAAGCGTCCGGTCGAAGGTCTCGACCAGGAGATGAAGGACGTCGTGGCAGCCCTGATGGGATATGCATCGGTGATGCTGGGGCGCATTCTCGACAAGGCGATTGCCGAGGCGCAGGCGGAAGCGCCGAAGGTGAGCCTCGTCATGGATACCGCGGCGATTGCCGTGACCGTGCCCTCGCGCGCGGTGTCGAAGCAGATCGACAACCTGGTGGAGCGCAAGCTGGTTGGCAGCCAGTACGAGGAATACCGCAAGACCGGAAAAGTCCGCGAGACGCTGGGCGATGATGATCGCGCCGTGCGCAAGCTGTTCGCCGAGGAAGTGCTGAAAGTCTCGCTGTCAAACCTCGATTGCGCCTGGCCGCGCGAGACGGGCACCAAAGCGGGCAAGGGCGCGAAGCCGCGCCTGACGAAGAAGATCAAGGCGGTGAAGCAGCTGGTGGAACCGGTCGTGGAGCTGACCGAGGTGGTGGAAGCCGCGCCGGTGAAGGCTGCGGCGCCGGCCAAGGCTGCGAAACCTGCGCCCGCGCCGAAGCCGGAAGCAGCGCCGCGCGTGCGGCTCAACTCCGAGTCCGACATTGTCGATGCGCCCTCGATCGGGCCGAAGACGGCGGGCCGGCTTGGGCTGATCGGCGTGAAGACGGTGGGCGACCTGCTGGCGCTGGCGCCGGAAGATGCCGCCCATCGCATCAAGGCCGGGCACATCAATGCCGGCATCATCAAGGACTGGCAGGCGCAGGCCGTGCTGGCCTGCTCGATCCCGGACCTCTCCGGGACCAATGCGCAGATCCTGGTTGGCGCGGGCATCTACAGCGTGGATGATCTGGCGGCGATCGATCTCGACTCGCTGGTCGATGCGGTGGAGCTGTTCGCCACGTCGAACGAGGGCGAGCGGTTGTTGCGCGATGGCGCGCGGCCGGATCGCGCGCGGCTCAAGCGCTGGATCGAGGCTGCGGTCACGATCTGCGAGAACCGCACGGCCGCCTGAGGCGGCGCGTCCTGGCAATTGAGAGCGGGTTCCTGAACGCTGGAACCTGAACGCCTGTGCGGGATTCCGCGCAGACTGACGCGGCAGGCGCAGAAAAATTCATCTGAACTGCATTCGCAATGCCTTGAAACACAAGCGTTTCAAGATGAACGGGGGCGTCTGCGCGAATATGAACGGATGAGTCCAGCTACGTTCATCCGCCGCGCGTTCTTATGGGGCTACGAGACTGAAAGGAGTGCCCCCATGCGTCTCATTGCTTCTTCGCTTCTGGCTGGCCTGATTGTCGTGAGCTCTGTCGCTCCGGCATTCGCTGACCAGCGTGGTCGCGGCGGAGGTCACGGCAACGGCCACGGCAACAACGACCGCGGCGGCCATGGCCGCGATTATCGCAACGACCACCGCCGGGATGACTATCGTCGCAACGACTACCGGCGCGATGATCACCGCCGTGATGACAACCGCTATCGTGGCGGCTGGTACGACAACAACAACAACCACCGCAACTGGAGCAAGGGCGACTATTTCCGCTACCGCCCGAGCTACAGCAACTACGGGGTGTTGAACGACTACAGCAGCTATCGCCTGCCGCCGCCGCGTCACGGCCAGTACTACTACCGGGACCACAACAGCGGCGACATCCTGCTGGTCGCGGCTGCGACGGGCCTCGTGCTCTGGGCCCTCTCGAACTAGCGCTGCGATCCTCCGAAAGCACGCTACAGGCGGCCGCTCCCTGTCCGGAGCGGCCGCAACTATTTCCGGCTTGCCCTATCGGCAGCTTGACATTGCCAACCGCAAATCGAGACTCCTCCGTAACAAGACAACAGGGGAGTAGGCTGATGCGCCTCATCTTTGCGGCGGTTTCCACCATGGTTCTGGCTGCGGCCTGCGGGCCGACCGAGCCGCCGAAGCCGGTAGCGCTGGCGCCCTCCGCCACGGCGAACGCCGACCTGCAGAAGCTGCTGATCGAGGCCAAGGCCGGCGACGTGATCGAGATTGGCGAGGGCCGGTTCGATTTCACCGACCCGCTGTCGCTGGACGTCGACAATGTGACGATCAAGGGCGCGGGCCAGGACAAGACCTTCATCTCGTTCAAGGGCCAGACGGCGGCGGGCGAGGGCCTGCTGATCACGTCGGATGGCGTCACCGTGACGGGCTTCACGATGGAAGACCCCAAGGGCGACGGCATCAAGTCCAAGGGGTCGGACACGATCTCCTTCAAGGACCTGAAGGTCGTGTGGACCGGCGGGCCGCTGGCGACCAATGGCGCGTACGGCGTCTATCCGGTCGAATCCAAGAACGTGCTGGTCGATGGCGTGACGGTGTCGGGCGCGTCTGACGCGGGCATCTATGTCGGCCAGTCGGACAACATCATCGTGCGCAACAGCCGTGCGGAATACAACGTCGCAGGCATCGAGATCGAGAACTCGACCAACGCCGACGTGCATGACAATGTGGCGACGCACAATGCGGGCGGCATCCTCGTGTTCGACCTGCCGAACCTGCCGAAGAAGGGCGGGCATTCGACGCGCGTGTTCAACAACCAGATCGTCGAGAACGACACGCAGAACTTCGCGCCTCCGGGCAACATCGTGGCCAACGTGCCGACGGGCACGGGCGTGCTGCTGATGGCGAACCGCAATGTCCACGTGTTCGGCAACACGTTCGACAAGAACAACACCACGCATGTGATGATCGTGTCCTACACCAACCCGATCAAGGACGATCCGGAATACAACCCGCTGCCGCGCGACTTCGTCATTCGCGACAACACGTATGGCGAAGGCGGAACCAACCCGCAGGGCCGTCTCTCGCCGCTGGCTGCCGCGCTCGGCGGCAAGCTGCCGGCGATCGTCTGGGACGGCGTCACCACGTATGGCAAAAAGACCGAAGACGTGAAGATCGTGGTGCGCGAGAAGCCGGAGGTTGGCTTCATCAATCTCGGCCTGGGGACGACGCCGGTCGATCTCACCAAGGCCAAGCCGTCGATGGACCGCCAGCCGGATGCGGAGATCGCGGAGCCGCCGGCCATCGTGCTGCCGCAGGACAAGCCGGCGGCCGCGAAGGAAGGGACCTGAGGCGCAGGGGCGCAAGCCCGGTCCCGGTGTTTTGTGTAAGCTGCGCGTCCCGGCGAAAGTCGGGACGTCGCATGTAAATCGAGGCTTATCTGATCTTGGGCCATAGCCTGAAGTCCACGCGTCTTTCACCATCCCTCGTCGGCGGCGCCTGCGCGCGCGCTGTGCTGGCGTTCGCCGCGCTGCTGCTGGCGGCGTGTTCGGCGCCGGCGGGCGTCAAGGACAGCGTGATCC
>JAOATF010000042.1 GCA_030158285.1 Hyphomonadaceae bacterium | reverse complement strand
AGGTCGCGCAGGGCGCCAAGCCCGGCGAAGGCGGCCAGCTGCCCGGCTTCAAGGTCACCGAGTTCATCGCGAAGAACCGCCACGCCACGCCCGGCGTGATGCTCATCTCGCCTCCGCCGCACCACGACATCTACTCGATCGAGGATCTCGCCCAGCTCATCTACGACCTGAAGCAGATCAACCCGGAATGCCGCGTCTGCGTGAAGCTCGTCTCGCGCTCCGGCGTCGGCACGATCGCGGCGGGCGTCGCCAAAGCCAAGGCGGACGTCATCCTGATCGCCGGCCATGTCGGCGGCACGGGCGCCTCGCCCCAGTCCTCGATCAAGTTCGCCGGCCTGCCGTGGGAAATCGGCCTCGCCGAAGCGCACCACGTGCTGACGCTCAACAACCTGCGCGACCAGGTCACGCTGCGCACCGATGGCGGCCTCCGCACCGGCCGCGACATCGTGATGGCCGCGATGCTCGGCGCAGAAGAATATGGCATCGGCACGGCTTCTTTGCTCGCCATGGGCTGCATCATGGTCCGCCAGTGCCATTCCAACACCTGCCCCGTCGGCGTCTGCACGCAGGACGAACGCCTGCGCGCCAAGTTCACCGGAACGGCGGACAAGGTCGTCAACCTCATGACCTTCATCGCCGAGGAAGTCCGCGAAAACCTCGCCGAGCTGGGCTTCACCCGTCTCGACCAGATCGTCGGCCGCACCGACCTCCTCCACCAGGTCTCGCGCGGCTCCGCCATGCTGGACGACCTCGATCTCTCCCCGCTCCTCGTGCGCGCCGACCCCGAAGCCCGCGTCGTCTACAAGCCGACGCTGCGCAACGATGTCGCCGAAGCGCTCGACGAACAGATCCTCCGCGACGGCGCGCCCTTCTTCGAGCGCGGCGAGAAGATGCAGCTCGACTATCACGTCCGCAACGTGCAGCGCGCCATCGGCACGCGCGCCTCGTCCCACATCGTGCGCAAGTACGGCATGGACGGCCTGCCCGAAGACCGTCTCTGGGTCACGCTCGAAGGCTCATGCGGCCAGTCGCTCGGCGCGTTCGGCGTGAAGGGCCTCACCCTCGAAGTCATCGGCGAAGCCAACGACTATGTCGGCAAGGGCCTCTCGGGCGCGACCATCATCATCAAGCCGTCCTCCACCGCGAAATACGTGGCGAAGGACAACACCATCATCGGCAACACGGTGCTCTATGGCGCGACCAGCGGGAAAGTCTTCGCCGCTGGCCAGGCCGGCGAACGCTTCGCCGTGCGCAACTCCGGCGCGACGGTGGTGGTGGAAGGCTGCGGCGCCAATGGCTGCGAATACATGACCGGCGGCACCGCCGTCATCCTCGGCGCAGTCGGCGAGAACTTCGGCGCCGGCATGACCGGCGGCATGGCCTTCATCTACGATCCGAACAAGAGATTCGAGACGATGGCCAACCCGGAAACGCTGGTCTGGAAACCCGTGGTCACAGACCACTGGGCGAAAGTCCTCCGCGACCTCATCGAGGAACATGTCCGCCGCACCGGCTCGCTGCAGGCCAAGACCCTGCTCGACAACTGGCAGCTCGAACTGCGCAACTTCGTCCACGTCGTGCCGAAGGAAGTCCTCAGCAGGCTCGTTGCGCCTCTGGAGCTGAAGGCCGCGGAGTAAAAAGCCAGCGATCGGGGAGAAAAATCTAATTTTTTCATTTAGCTACCGGATATTTTCCCGATCGGGAAATTGCCGGTGCATGGCTCAGCAATGGCGGCAGAATTTTCCCGAACGGGAAATTTTCATTGAATCTGCATACTCGGTTGCCTAATATTTCCCGATCGGGAAATTTTTCATGACACCCTCCATCATCGGCGAAATTGTTCGCAGCACGCGGAAAAGCCAGGGGCTCCGCCAGGACCAGCTCGCAGGTGCTGCTGGCGTTGGACATCGCTTCATCGTCGACCTCGAAGCCGGCAAGCCAGCGGCGCATCTGGGAAAGACCCTAGCCGTGCTCGCAGCGCTGGGATGCAGTGTCCGCATCGAACCGCCGCACGGATCTGGCGAGTCCATATGACAGGCGCACTTTCGGTCTGGTGGGATGGCGTCATCGCCGGAACGCTGTCCCGTGACGACGATGGCAATATGGTCTTCGTCTACAGCGAAGCGTGGCTTGCTGATCCGGCGCGTCCTGCCCTGTCATTCTCCCTGCCCAAGCAGGCAGCCCCGTTCGAACGCCGACGTGCACACCCGTTCTTTGCCGGGCTGCTCCCCGAAGAACAGCAGAAGGATGGCGCCGCCCGCGCGCTGGGCTTGTCGAAAGGCAACGACTTCGCCCTGCTTGATGCGCTCGGCGGCGATGTCGCTGGTGCACTTACCCTGTGGCCTGAAGACCAGCCTCCGCCACTATACGACGGTGCAACAGCCAATGCCCCGCTCAGCGACCAGGAACTCGCGGACATTCTCGAAATACTTCCGAAGCGCCCCCTTCTCGCAGGAGAAGACGGGCTGCGCGTTTCCCTCGCAGGCGCGCAGGCCAAGCTTCCCGTCGTGCTGATGAACGGGCGGGTCGCACTTCCCGCAAAAGGTCAACCAACGACGCACATCCTGAAGCCGCCGATAAGCACCTTGCCGCTTTCGACCGAAAATGAAGCCTTCGCTATGCGTCTGGCGAAAGCTGTCGGAATTAGCGTGGCGGACGCAGGGCCGCATCGCATCGCTGATCGCACCTACCTGCTTGTCACCCGCTATGACCGCAAGACAACACCTGCGGGGCGCTATCGTCGCCTTCATCAGGAAGACTTCTGTCAGGCGTTGGGCATCGCTCCCGAGAAAAAATATGCGAAGGAAGAGGGCCCCACCTTCAAATCGTCCTTCGCCCTGGTTCGCGACACGTGTCAGCGCCCGGCAGCGGAAGTGCTAAAACTGCTCGACGCGGCGCTGTTCAACCTGCTCGTCGGCAATGCCGATGCGCATGGCAAGAACTACAGCCTGCTCTACGCGCCAGACGGCGCTCAACTGGCGCCGCTGTACGACCTGATGTGCACGGCCGCCTATCCCCACATAGCGACAGGCATGGCGATGAAGTTCGGCAATGCCCGCACGCTTGACGAGCTACGCCACGATACCTTCACAAAATTCTCCGCCGACACGGGGCTGTCTGCGCCCTTCGTGCGGCGCCGCGCGATCGAGCTGGCAGACGTTGTCGGTCTCAAAGCAGGAACAGTCGGCGCCTCCATCGCCGATCTGGGCTTTGACCGCGCCGAGCTTCAGCGATTGACCGGAATCGTGACCGACCGCGCAAAGCGCGTTACGGTAGCGGCTACGACAGCAACCTAATTCCGGAACGGCGACTTCAGCGTGTAGCCTTCCGGCTCGGCCGGCGCGCTCGGCGCGGTCTGCACCGAGAAATTCTCCGCGCCCGGGATCGAGAAGCCCGCCACCTGCTTCGGCGGCACGATCTGGAAGCCCAACGCGTTGAACAGCGCGATGAAGCCCACGAACGACAGGATGGTCGTCGCAATCACCTGCGCGATCACGCGCGTGATCAGGCCGCGAAAGAAGAAGGCCGCGCTCAGCGCCGCCACCGTCGAACCACCCAGCCCGGCCAAGCCCGCAACCGTCGCGAGATCGACGTCCAGCCCCATACCTTCCATGCCGTCCTCCCTGTGGCCGCCCCCGACAGGCTTGCGGCCAAACCTCAACCTGGGGGAGACTAGTCGAACATGTCGCCGGAAGGAAACACGCTTATGCCGACCCACCACGGCTCCTGCCATTGCGGTGCTGTCACGTTCCGGATCGATGGCGAGATCACCGAAAGCTATACCTGCGACTGTTCCCTCTGCCGCAAGAAGAACGCGCTGATGGCCAAGATCCCGCAGGACCGGCTGACCATCACATCAGGCGAGGACAAGCTCTCGCTCTATCAATGGAATACGCG
>JAOATF010000041.1 GCA_030158285.1 Hyphomonadaceae bacterium | reverse complement strand
GAGGTGGCATGCGCGTTCTTCACGCGCATGACGGAGGGGGTCTCGCGTTCAGCGCCCGCGCTCCACCCACGCACCAACGCTCGAATGCCCACCCACCTCGCGCGCGCCAGCGCAGCGAGATCGCGCCCGCTTGCGCGCCTTACAGAACAGGCCTATCCACCCTCATCATGACCACGCGCGTAATCCTTCGACTTAAGTGGCAGGCCGCCAAGCGGCTTGCGCCGGCGCGTCGTTGAACGACGAAGCCGGCGGCGGATTGCGCCGGCGACTTTCGTCCCGACCGACCTCTCCGCGAAAATATCAGGGGCGAGCGGAGACCACCAGATGACTGCCCTCCCGGCCGAAACAGATAGCCGCAATCGCACCATCGGCGTGATGCTCGCCGCCGGCGGGGCAGGGCTCTTTTCGCTCAAGGGCGTGGTCATCAAGCTCGCCTTCGCTGAAGGCATCGGCGTCTCGCAGCTTCTCACCCTGCGCATGGCGTTCTCGCTGCCGGTCTATCTCGCCGTCGGCCTCATCGCTTTCTCGCGCTTGCGCACGCGCCCCGCGCTGAAAATCTTCGCGGCCGCCGGCGGCCTCGGTCTGATGAGCTATTATTTTTCGTCGTGGATGAATTTCGAAGGCCTGAAATACGTTTCCGCCCAGCTCGAACGCCTGATCCTCTACATCTACCCCACCATGGTGGCGCTGATGTCGTGGATCTTCCTGAAGGACAAGATCACCAAGCAGCACGTCATCGCGCTTCTGCTCGCCTATGCCGGCGTCGCCATCCTGTTCGGCGCCGAGATCGGCCACCAGGGCCCCAACGCCTGGCTCGGCGGCGGGCTGATCTTTGCCGGCGCCTTCATCTACGCAATCTACGTTACTGCCTCGAAACCGGTGATCGCGCGCATGGGCTCAACGCTGTTCACCGCGTTTGGCATGTCCGTTGCCTCGATCGCCTTCCTCACGCAGAGCGGCATCGAAATGCTGGTGACGCCCCCGCCGCCCGTCACCGCGAACGGCTACTGGCTGGCCATCGCGCTCGCCATCTTCTGCACCGTGATCCCCAGCTTCATGATCGCCGAAGCCATCAGCCGCATCGGCCCCGGCCCGATGAGCGCCGTCGGCGGCATTGGCCCTGTCGTGGCTGCATGGGCTGCAGTCGTGATCCTGCACGAGCCTTTCGGCTGGCCGCACTTCATCGCGATGGCGCTGACAATCCTCGGCGTCTGGCTGCTCGCCAAGCCAAGGCTCACGCGAACCGCTGGGGCACGAACGTGGTGAGTTACGCGATCGGCGGCGGCACGATGTCGTGCCCCACCAGTCCGGCAAAGGCGATCGTGGTCTTGTCCTCCAGGAACGGCCCGATCGCCTGAACCGACAGCGGTAGTCCCGCCTTGTTCACACCAAGCGGAATCGCCGTCGATGGCAAATTCGCCACCGTCGCAATTCCCGCCCAGCCCAGCTGGTCGCCGAATTTCGACGGCTCGCCATCCATCGGCAATTCCCGCTTGCGCCAGTCCGGCTCGGACGTGTGGATGTAAGCGGGTGTACCGAAAGCCGGGCAGAGCACGATGTCGAAATGGCGGAAGAAATCCGCCCACTGCCGCCGGATGCGCTGCTGGTCATCAAGTAGTCCGAACCAGTCATGCGATGAAATCGGCGGCCGCGAATTGTTCGGATCGCCCCGCGTGATGATGGTGTGCAGCATCGCCTGGTAAGTCCGCCAGCTCGCATTGATATCCGGCAGCAAGCTCGATTGCCGCGCAACGCTGGCTCCCTCTTTCACCAGCTGGTCCGCCAGCGTCTCGATCGCGCCGAGCACCTCGCTATTCGCCCGCGCCACCGGATGATGATCGAGCACGAACACCCGATAGCTCTTCAGCAATCCATGACGCGGAAGGGGCAAGGCCAGCTTGTTCGCCGGCGAGTCCGCATCCGGCCCCGCAATCACATCCAGCGCCGTCGCCAGATCCGCAGCCGACCGGGCGATCGGACCCGCAACGCCGAGCAACGGCGCCGCCGGCTGGAGCCCGCCCGGGAAATGCCCGCCCATCGGGATCACGCCGTAACTCGTCTTGTGGCCATAGACCCCACAGAACGCCGCCGGCACGCGCACCGACCCGCCGATATCCGTGCCGACTTCCAGCGCCGCAAACCCCATCGCCACCGACGCCGCGCTCCCGCCCGACGATCCGCCTGCTGACCGTTCCAGCGCATGCGGATTGTGCGTGCGGCCATAGATCGGGTTCTCGCTCTGCCAGTCGGCCAGCGCCGGCGGCACGTTGGTCTTGCCGAGGATCACCGCCCCCGCGCCCTTCAGGCGCTGCACGGCCAGCGCATCTTCCCGCGCCCGGTGCTCGCGATGCATCTCGAAACCCCACGTGGTCGGATAGCCACGCAGGTCAAAGCTCTCCTTCACGGTCATCGGAATGCCGGTCAGCGCCTTGAACTCGCCGCGCGAGATTGCCACATCCGCCTGACGCGCATCGGCGCGCGCCCGCTCGAAGTCGCGCACCACCACCGCGTTCACCTCGCCATCAAGCCTCTCGATCCGCGCGATGGTGGCGTCGTACAGCTCGGTGGCGCTGAATGTCTTTTTCCGGAGGCCCGCCGCAAGATCGCCGGCGCTCATCTGGTGGAGGCTTGTCTCGATGCTCATGGTCCACAGCTTAGCGCCGCTGCGCGCCCGCGCCAGAGCCGGCAGCGATGCTGCATTGCGAAGAATTTTGCGGCAATGAGCGCCAGAATTTCCGCAATTCGGTGGCGCATGCGCCTCGACAGCCAAGGAAAGCAAACGGCGCCTTCCTTAGCGGGCCCGGGCGATCTAGTTAAAGCAACGAAGGAGTTTGCCCATGCTGAAGCCTGCCTCCGTCCTGGCCCTTGCCGCGCTTGCCCTTGCTGCCTGTTCGGCCGAGGGCGACCTCGCAGGCGATCTCGAAATCGGCGGCACGGAGCCGGCCTACTGGACCGTGCAGGTCCAGCACGCGACCGGCAAATCCACGATCTCCATCCTCGGCGAGCCGAGCTTCGAGGGCGAACTGCCGGTCAAGACGAACGCCCAGGGCGGTGGCTATGTCCTGACCTCGAAGTCGCCCAATGGCGATTTCGCGATGACCTTCACCCAGAAGGAATGCTTCGACGGCCTGGCGGATGTCGCGCGTCCATGGACGGTCACGGTCACGTGGAACGGCGAAATTCTCAACGGTTGCGCGCGCCCCGTCTGACACAGCCTTCATGCTGGCGCGATTGACTTGATCGCGCGGCCCACTCCACAGTCGCCACAAGCGGTCAGTACAGAGGATCATCCATGCGTCTTGCCATCGCCAGCCTTCTCGCCGCCGCCAGCTTTTCGCTGATCGCCTGCAGCGGCGCCGCCGCCCCGGGCTCGCCCGAATGGTGCAAGAACACGCCGCAGGACAAGCAGATCGAAGAGCCCGCCGGCATGGCGCAGTGCCTCGAACGTACGACTCAGTAAGCAGTCGGCGTCTTACGCGCGCGGGTGCGCTTCGGCGTGTACTTTCATCAGGCGCGCCGCATCGACGCCAAGATATATCTGCGTCGTCGACAGGCTGGCATGGCCCAGCAGCGCCTGGATCGATCGCAGGTCGCCGCCATTCGCCAGCAGGTGCGTCGCAAACGAATGGCGCAGCGCGTGAGGCGTAGCTGTCTCCGGCAGGCCAAGCCGGATACGCAGCTTCTCCATCAGACGTTGCACCATGCGGGGATTGAGCGGCCCGCCGCGCTCGCCGCGAAAGATCGGCTCGTCCGGCGCTGATGGGTAAGGGCAGAGCTTCACGTATTCATTCACCGCTTCGCGTACCGCGCGGATCAGCGGCACGATACGAACCTTCCGTCCCTTGCCGAGGATGCGCAGCGTTTCCGGAACGGGCACGTCGCGGCCGCTCACCGACAGGGCTTCCGACAGACGCAGGCCAGCCCCATATAGCA
>JAOATF010000040.1 GCA_030158285.1 Hyphomonadaceae bacterium | reverse complement strand
CGCCTGTTCCATCTCGGCCTGCAGCGGATCGAGGCCACGCACTTCATACGCCCCGCCCTTCTGCCGGCGATGCGGGACGGAGCGCAGCGTCTCACCGTTGGCGACATTGACGGCATCCAGCGTGAACTTCACGTCGCTCCACGTGCTCCACAGCGCGGGGAAGGACAGGATGGCGATGGGCCCAAGCTCGTCGATGCGAATGAACACGACGGACTTTGCGCCGTCGCGCCGCGCCTCGGACAGCCGCGCGACGGATTGCGTATCCGGCAGGACGGGCAGCACCGTGACGCTGGTCGCGCACGGCATGGCAGGGAGCACGGCCTCAATGGCCTTCATCGCGATCGCTTCGCGGATCTCCGGCTCTTTCTGATCGGCGCGCCAGCGCGTGAGCGGGGCGACAACGACCTTGCCGAGCGAGACGCCGGGCGCGCAGAGCGCGGCTTGCGCCGGCGGAATGTCTACGGGCGGCGGCGAAGATGACGCGCAGGCCGCAACGGCAAGCGCCGCAAGCACGACGACGATACGCATGACCCCTCCCACCTTCGGAAGCGGGAGCTTTGCGCCGCAAGCCTTTGCGCGTCAAATCAGTTCGCGCGACGCTAGATCACCTGCCGGCTGGCGATCTCTGGCGCGGCGCGATCAAGGCGGCGGGCGAGTTCGCGCAGGCGGAATGTCGGAACGGACGGAAACAGGTGATGCTCTGCGTGCAGGAACATCGAATAGCTGATCCGATTCTTCAGCCATCCGCGCTGCGTGCGCGCCGGATAGACATGATCTTCCGTACCGTGATGAACAATCCAGACGGCGAAAAAGGCGGTAAAGCATTCACCCGCCGTCATGGCGATGGCGTGATAGAGCAGCGCCGGCCACAACGTGGTTAAGGCTACGATCCAGACGCACGCGATCAACAGCAGCTCCGCCGCGATCCACGCGCGGATATGCGCCCCGCCCTGTCGCCAGGCGGCGCGCAGGACATCGATGGGAAAACGTGGACCATAGGCGAGCACGGCCCAGAACGATTTGCGGCCGGCCTCGCCTTCGATGTCGCGATCGCCGAGGCAATGCTTGTGATGCTCCAGATGCGTGACCTTCACCGCATGCAGCGGCAGCATCATCAACGGACTCATCACCATGAGCGCCAGGTCTGTCGCCAGGCGCGGCAGGCCGAGCGCGTTGTGATAGCCGTTGTGGGCCACGCGCAGCAGCGTGAGGAACAGGAAGAAGGTGCACGGCAGCGCAAGCAGGTAATCGCCGTGCGCCGCGAACCAGATGGCGCCGGCGAGCCATGGCGCGGGAAGCAGCAACTCGATGACGGTGTCGATGGTTCGATAGCGCAGGAGATCGCGCCACTTCACATCGCGGCGCAGCGCCAACTCATCAATGAGGCCAACACCAATCCCGTCGAGTCCCGCCATGGCGGCTCCATCCCCCTGTGCATCACAGGCGTCCGTTGGGATAGATTTAGGCGCGTTGGCGCGCTTGGCACTGCGGCGAAATCACTAGCCAGTGTCTAGCGTTTAGCTGTGTGACTTAGCCCGCGAGCGCGGCCTTCACAGCGGCGATGGCGTCGCCCGCCTTCGCGCCATCGGGTCCGCCGCCTTGCGCCATGTCGGGACGACCGCCGCCCTTGGCGCCGCCAACGGCCTGCACCGCCTTCGTCACCAGATCACCGGCCTTGAAACGCGCCGTGAGATCGTCAGTCACGCCGACGACGACAGTGGCCTTGCCTTCGGCCGTCGCGACGAACACCACGACGCCCGAGGCGACGGACTTCTTCGCTTCATCCGCGAGGGCTTTCAGGTCCTTTGCCGGGACATCGACGACCTTGCCGATGAACTTGACGCCGTTGACCTCTTCCGGGCCAGACGCAGAGCCGCCACCGCCCATGGCGAGCTTCTTGCGGGCATCGGCCAGTTCGGCTTCCAGCTTCTTGCGAGCATCGACCAGCGCGGCGACGCGCGCGGGCGCATCGGCGATGGGAGATTTGAACTGGTCGGCGATCTCGCGAGCGATGTTTCCACGCGATTTCAGGAAATCGAGCGCTGCTGCGCCGGTAACGCCCTCGATACGGCGCACGCCCTGCGCGACGCCGCCTTCGGACGTGATGACGAACACGGCGATGTCGCCTGTGCGGGCGACGTGCGTGCCGCCGCAGAGTTCGACCGAGTAAGGCGCATTGGCTTCCGACACGGAATTTCCGAGGCGGAGGACGCGAACTTCATCGCCGTACTTTTCACCAAACAGCGCCATCGCGCCCGCCTCGATCGCCTTGTCCGGCGCCATGACGCGGATTTCGGCGGGGGCGTTCTGGCGCACCACGGCATTGACCTCGGCTTCGACGGTCTCGATCTCGTCGCGTGTCATCGGTGCGGTGTGCGAGAAGTCGAAGCGGAAATAGTCGGCCTCGACCAGCGAGCCTTTCTGCGTGACGTGCTTGCCCAGCTTGTTGCGCAGCGCGGCGTGCAACAGGTGTGTGGCCGAGTGATTGGCGCGGATTTTCGCGCGGCGGACGCGATCGATCTTCAGCTCGGCGACATCGCCAACCTTGGCCGCGCCCGCGACCAGCTCGCCGACATGCGCGAACACGTCGCCGGCGCGTTTCTGCACGTCGTCGACGCGGAAGCGCGCGCCGCCGGGGAAGAAGATCTCGCCCTTGTCGCCAGCCTGGCCGCCGGATTCCGCGTAGAACGGCGTCTGGTCGAACACGAGTTCGGCCTTGTCGCCTGTCTTGATCGTCTTGGCCTGCGCGCCACCGACAAGCGCGGTGACGAGGCGGCCGGAGGTTTCCTCGGACTCATAGCCCTGGAAGTTGGTCGCGCCGGAGGCATCGCGCACGGCGAACCAGATTTCACCCGAGCCATCGCCCGCGGCGAATTTCGAACTGGCGCGGCTATTCTCGCGCTGCTCATCCATAGCCGCGTTGTAGCCGTCTTCGTCGACCGTCATCTCGCGGCCGCGCAGCACGTCCTGCGTCAGGTCGAGCGGGAAGCCATAGGTGTCGTAGAGTTTGAAGGCGACATCGCCCTTCAGCACGCCGCCCTTGCCGAGCGAGGCGGTTTCCTCGTCCAGCAGCGCAAGGCCGCGGCCGAGCGTGCGCTGGAAGTTCTGTTCTTCCTGCTGGAAGGCGCTTTCGATGGCGGGCTGGGCGCGGACGAGATCGGGATAGGCATCGCCCATCTCTTTCGCGAGAGCGCCGACAAGGTTGTACATGTTCGGCTCGCGCGTGCCGAGGATGTGTGCGTGGCGCATGGCGCGGCGCATGATGCGGCGGAGCACATAGCCCCTGCCCTCGTTCGACGGCGAGACGCCATCGGCGATGAGGAAGCAGGCCGAGCGCAGGTGGTCGGCGATGACGCGGAAGGAGGCGGTCTGCTCGCCCTGCGCCTTCACCTTGTAGAGCTCTTCGCCGGCGGAGATGAGGTTCACGAACAGGTCGGTCTCGAACACCGAATCCACGCCCTGCATGATCGCGGAGATGCGCTCGAGGCCCATGCCAGTGTCGATCGACGGCTTGGGCAGGGCGACGCGCGGACGGCCATCGTTGAACTGCTCGTACTGCATGAAGACGAGGTTCCAGAATTCCAGGAACCGGTCGCCATCCTGCTCAGGCGAGCCCGGCGGCCCACCCCAGATGTGGTCGCCACGATCGATGAAGATTTCCGAGCACGGGCCGCACGGGCCGGTGTCGCCCATCATCCAGAAATTGTCGTTGGTCGGGATGCGGATGATGCGGCTGTCCGGCAGGCCGGCGATCTTCTTCCAGAGGCCATGCGCCTCGTCATCGTCATGATAGACGGTGACCAGAAGCTTGTCCTTCGGCAGGTCGAAGTCGCGCGTGACCAACGTCCACGCATGCTCGATCGCGTTTTCCTTGAAGTAGTCGCCGAACGAGAAGTTGCCGAGCATCTCGAAGAAGGTGAGGTGGCGCGCGGTGTAGCCGACATTGTCGAGGTCGTTGTGCTTGCCGCC
>JAOATF010000039.1 GCA_030158285.1 Hyphomonadaceae bacterium | reverse complement strand
CGTGACTGAACTCGCAGACATTTATGGTGGTCGCCTGCACCTTGAAGACAGCCCGTTGGGCGGTCTTCGGGCGCGGCTCGTGCTTCCGGCGGCGCCGCTTTGATCTGGATCCTTCTGGTCGCGGTGGTTTTTGTCGGCGGTGGCGCGTGGATGATCGCGCGCACGACGCAGACGCGGTTGATCGTTGGCGCCCTGGGTGTGGTCGCGGTGGCGACCTACTGGTTCGTTGGGCATCCGAACATGGCGGACGAGCCGCTGGATGCGCGGCTTGTGCGGATCGAACAGCAGCTGAAGACGGATCCGGGTGCGGTTGATGCGCGCGGCGTGATCGCGGTTGTCGAGCACAAGATCCGGGAACGGCCGGATGATCCGACGGGCTATGTGCTGGTGGCGCGGGCCTACAAGTCGCTGGGCGCTGAAGCCCAGATGAAGGCCATGCAGTTCAGCCAGGCCGGTGATGAGGCGAACGCCAACCGCGAGGCGGGCAGCGCACAGGACAGCATGGAAAAGGCGGAGCACGCCTTCGTCGATTATCTCAAGCGTGGCGGTGAAGATCCCGTGGCGATGGGCGAACTGGCGGACCTGCGGTTCACCCGCACGACGGACGTCGATGAGTTTACGGGGACGCTTTATCAGAACGCCTTTGCGGCGAGGCCGGATCAGGTGCGGCTGGGATTCCTGGCGGGAATCGGCCTGTGGAAGCAGGGCAAGAAGTCCGAAGCCGAGGCGCTGTGGGCCGACGTCGACGCGCGCACGCCGCCGGAAGCGCCTGTCCGCAACATGTATGCTGCAATGCGGCAGATGTTCGGCATCGATCCGCCGGCAACCCCCTGAATTCCCGCAGAGAAGTGACCATATCTCGCGCCATCGTGTCGCTGGCGCGGGCGTAGTCCGAGGCATATAGTCCGCGAGCTCGTCGGCCGGGGCGACAGCGTCAGGAGACGTGTATTTCATGCGCAAGCGTTCACAGAGGCTCTGGCTTATCGGCGCGGCCGCGTTGCTGGTGACTGGCGCGGGAGCTCTCGCTGTTGTCGGCCTGCAGGGCGCGGTGGCGTTCTTCCAGTCGCCCTCCGACATCGCGGCCAAGGGCGCCTCGAGCTATCATCAGAGCATTCGCGTTGGCGGGCTGATCGAAGTCGGCAGCCAGAAGCATGGCGATGGCGGCAAGCTGCTGACCTTCACAATCACCGATGGCAAGCACACGGTGCCGGTCGTCTTCGAGGGAATTCCGCCGGACATGGTGAAGGAAGGCAAGGGCGTGGTCGCCGAGGGCAAGTTCGACGCCTCGGGCACGCTGGTTGCCTCGCGCGTCCTGGCCAAGCACGACGAGAATTACATGCCGAAGGAGGCCTATGACGCGCTGAAGCGCGCTTCCGAAGAAGAAGGCGGCGACGCAGCCTATGTCAAAGAGCCGACCACTTGATCGCTGAACTGGGTCACCTGCTTGCCTTCCTCGCGCTGGCGGCGGCGGCGGGACAATCTGTGCTTGGCCTGACGACGGGCGGCGAGACGGTAAGACGCCTGGCGGTGGCGAGCGGGATGTTCTCGCTGCTGGCGATGATCACGCTCATCATCTGCTTCGTGCGGCTGGATTTCTCGGTCGCGCTGGTGGCGGAGAATTCGCACACGCTGAAGCCGCTGATCTACCGGATCGCGGGCGCGTGGGGGAACCATGAAGGCTCGATGCTGCTGTGGTGCCTGGTCATGGCGGGCTATGGCGCGGCTGCCGGGCTGTTCATGCAGCCGGGCAAGTTGCGGGACCGTGCGATCGGCGTGCAGGGCCTGCTGACGACGGCCTCGTTTGCTTACCTGCTGTTTGTGTCCAGCCCGTTCACGCGGCTGATCGATGCGCCGTTCGATGGCGGGGGGATGAACCCGCTGCTGCAGGACCCGGCCGTCGCACTGCATCCGCCGATGCTTTATCTCGGCTATGTCGGCATGTCGTTCGTGTTTTCGCTTGCTGCCAGCGGGCTCATCAATGGCCAGATCGACCGCGAATGGGCCAAGCGCACGCGGCCGTGGGCGCTGTTTGCGTGGAGCGCGCTGACCATCGGGATCGCGCTGGGCGCTATCTGGGCTTACTACGAGCTTGGATGGGGCGGCTGGTGGTTCTGGGATCCGGTCGAGAACGCCTCTTTCATGCCGTGGCTGGTCGGCGCGGCGCTGATCCACTCGCTCATTGTCACGGAAAAGCGTGGCGGGATGTCTGCGTGGACGGTGTTCCTCGCGGTGCTGGCGTTCGTGTTGGCATTGCTGGGCACGTTCCTTGTGCGCTCGGGCGTGATGACGTCGGTGCACGCGTTCGCGACCGATCCGACGCGCGGGATTGTGCTGCTGGTCGGGCTGGGGCTTGCCGGTGGAGCGGCGCTGGCGCTGTTCGCCTGGCGTGCGCCGACGCTGAAGCCGGGGCCGGAGTTCGATCCGGTTAGCCGTGAGGGCGCGCTGGTTCTGAACAACCTGTTCCTGTCGGTTGCGGCGGCTCTTGTGCTGGTCGGAACGGTGACGCCGATGATCCTGCAATGGCTTGGCGATACGGGCATGATCTCCAGCGAGGCTGCGTCGCTGTCGATCGGCGAGCCGTATTTCCAGCTGACGCTGGCGCCGATGGTGGCGATCCTGCTGCTGTTCATGCCGCTGGCGCAGGCCGCGACGTGGCGCAAGGCCGAGGTTTCGCCACTGATGAAGTGGTTGGCGCCGGCGGCGGTTGCAGCTGTGGTTGCAGCGCTGGTTGCAATGGCGATGGGTGGCTGGGGGCTGTGGCTTGGCTTTGGCGTGCTGGTTGGCGTGTGGGTTGTGTTCGGCGTCGGCTTCGACGTGATGCGGCGCGTTGGACCGGGTGGCGCAGGTCGCTTCTTCCGCATGCCGCTGACGGTGTGGGGGATGGCGATTGCCCACCTCGGCATCGGCATCTTCGTGATCGGTGCGACTGTGGAAACGGCGACCCGTACCGAGCGCACCTTCCCACTGAAGCCCGGCGAGATCGCGGAGATGGGCGGGTGGACGTACGAGTTCCTCGGCGTGTCGCCGGTTGACGGCCCGAACTACACGGCGCTGCGGGCCGATATCAAAGTCACGCATGGCGGATCGACCGAGATCATCCAGCCGGAGACGCGCAGCTTCCCGGTTGCGCGGACCAGCACCACTGAAGTCGCGATCCGCAAGACACTGACGGGCGATGTCTATGTGGCGCTGGGCGACCAGGTGCGGGACGTGCCTGGATCGTGGCGTATCCGGATCGCGCAGCACCCGCTGATCGACTGGGTGTTTGGCGGCGCAGGGCTGATCGCGATTGGCGGCTTCCTGTCGCTGGCCGCGCGTGTTCGCAGGCGTTCGCCGGCGCATGCCGCAGACACTGAAGCGACAACCGGACAGGGCCCTGCCGTGCCCGCGAGTACGCCCGCATGATCGCCGTTGTCGTTGCCCTGATCCTGCAGGCGACGGCGGCGGTGGACCAGCCGCTTCCCGATCCGGCGCAAGAGGCGCGGGCGCAATCGCTGATGCGGGAGCTGCGCTGCACGGTCTGCGAGAACGAGCCGGTGTCGCAATCCACGGCTGACATGGCGGTCGATGCGCGGCGCAAGATTCGCCAGCTGGTGGGCGAGGGCAGCAGCGACGGACAGGTGCGGGATTTCTTCGTCGAGCGCTACGGCGACTATGTCTCCTTCCGGCCGTCGAACTGGCTGCTGTGGTTGTTTCCGTTCGCGCTTCTCGTAGGGGCAGGCGCCCTTCTGGCGTTGAGAGGCTTTAGCCGGCGCCACCGGGAGCTGGCGCCCGTGCCGGATGACCGAAACAACGAAAGCGCCTGAAACCGGGAAAAATCGCTCCCGATTCCGGGCAATCCGGCCGGATCGCCACTGGCGTCGCCGCATGATTGCCTTAAAGTAAGGCACAATCGGCCCCTGCCCATGGATGCACAGCGAGCACATCAGCACACAGGCAAGGTCCGCGACGCTGGCCTTTGCAGTTGCGGAGGCCGGGGCTGCCTCTAGTTTCAGATACCGCAAGTCGCGCAGGCGAATGCAGTGAGAGAGAGCGAATGATGAAGGTTGGAAAGCTCCGAACCCATCGGCTGGGGATCGCGGCGGGCCTGATGGCGGCGCTGGCGGCCGGAGCGTCGCTGGCTCCCATGGCGATGGCGCAGAAGGTCAACATCACTCCGCCGGCCGGCGCGCCCATGAGCTTCGCGGACCTGATCGAGCGGGTGAGCCCGGCCGTGGTCAGCGTGCAGGTGACCACCGAGATCAAGGTCGCGGCCCGCGATGGCGCGTTCGACCAGTTTCGCGGGTTGCCGGGCTTTGACGAATACGAAGACCAGTTCGGCGACAAGAAAGAGGGCGAAGGCGAAGACGAGGGCGCACCGGAAACGGATCGCGAAGGCAATGCGCTCGGCTCCGGCTTCTTCATCCGCCAGGACGGCTACATCGTCACCAACCACCACGTGGTGGAGAATGCGCGCGAAGTGACGGTCACGCTGAAGGGCGGCGAGCAGCTTGAGGCGGAGATCGTCGGCTCGGACGAGCAGACCGACCTGGCCGTGCTGAAAGTGAAGAAGAGCGGCTCCTATCCGTATGTGGACTTCGCGACCAAGAACAAGCCGCGCGTCGGCGACTGGGTGGTTGCCGTGGGCAACCCGTTCGGACTCGGCGGCACGGCGACGGCGGGCATCGTCTCGGCCGATGGCCGCGAGCTGCTGGGCGGCAACTACAACGACTTCATCCAGATCGACGCGCCGATCAACCGGGGCAACTCGGGCGGCCCGACCTTCAACCTCAACGGCGAAGTCATCGGTGTGAACACGATGATCTTCTCCGACACGGGCGGCGGCAGCGTGGGTATCGGCTTCGCGATCGAGGCCAACGCGGTGAAGCAGATTTCCGAAACGCTCATCAAGAACGGCAAGGTTGTGCGCGGCTGGCTCGGCGTCGAGATCCAGAGCATGAGCCAGCGTCTTGCGGACGCGTGGAGCCTGAAGACGCCGACGGGCGCCATTGTGCGTTCGGTGACGGCGGGTGGGCCGGCGGAAGCCGGCGGCATCAGGCGCGGCGACGTCATCATCGCGGTCAACGGCGACGATGTGAAAGACAACCGTCACCTGACCCAGCGCGTCGGCAGCCTGCTTGCGGGCACCACGAACAACTTCAAGGTCATCCGTGATGGCAAGGAGCAGATCGTGCGCGTGACCGTGCGGGCGCGTGACGACAAGGCGCTTGCCAGCACCGATCTCGATCCCAAGCGGGCCAACATGAAGCCGCCCAAGGCCGGGCCGGATGATGTGAAGGTTGCGGGCGGTTCGATCCGCGCGCTGTCGGCCGAGGAAGTCGCCAAGTTCGACGTCGGCGCTGCCGGCGCGGGCCTGATTGTGGTCGCGGTTGAGCCGCGGGGTGCACTCGCCCATGCGGATATCTATCCGGGCGACGCGATCCTGGAGATCAACAACAAGGCCGTGAAAACGCCGAAGGACTATCAGGATGCCATCGCGGCCGCGATCGCCTCCGGCAAGAAGGACGTTGTGGCGCGGGTGGGCTGCGGTAACCAGCAACGCTGTGGAGATCTCACGGTGTTGCGTCCCATCGAAGTTGCTCCTGCAAGGTAAGGTTCATGAAAGTACTGGTAATCGAGGATGACGCGGACGCCGCCGCCTTTGTCAGAGGCGTGCTCAGCGAAGCGGGTCATTTCGTCGATGTGTGCGGCGATGGCGAAACGGGCCTGAAGCAGGCGCGTGGCGGCGAGTATGACGCGCTGGTGGTGGACCGCATGCTGCCGGGCCTTGATGGCATCCGGCTGGTGAAGGGCTATCGCGACGCGGGCGGACGTGCGCCGGCGCTGTTCCTGTCGGCGCTCGGCGAAGTGGATCATCGTGTCGAAGGCCTGCAGGCCGGCGGCGACGATTATCTCACCAAGCCTTACGCGCCGAGCGAGTTGGTGGCGCGTGTCGAGGCGCTGGGCCGCCGCGCGACGGGCGACATTCCGACGACGAAGCTGGCGGTAGGCGGTCTGGAGATGGATCTGCTCGGCCGGACGGTTCATCGCGACGGACAGAAGATCGACCTGCAGCCGCGCGAGTTCCGCCTGCTGGAATTCCTGATGCGCCATGCCGGACAGGTGGTGACGCGCACCATGCTGCTCGAGAAGGTGTGGGACTATCACTTCGATCCCCAGACCAACGTGATCGACGTTCACGTCTCGCGCCTGCGCGGGAAGATCGACAAGGATTTCGACCGTCCGTTGCTGCACACCGTGCGCGGCGCGGGCTATCGACTGGAAGCATGAAGAGCTGATCGATGAAGATCGGCAGCCTGCCGGCGCTAACCCGGACGACCACGTTCCGGCTTGCGCTGCTTCATGCGTCGATCTTCATCCTCTTCTCGGCGTCGCTGCTGGCGTATCTCTATTACGAGACGGCCGGGCAGATGAGCCGGCAGGCCGAAATCGAGCTCAACAACGAGTTCCAGGAATTGTCAGGCGCCTATCGGGGTGGGATCGATCGCCTGAACCAGGCCGTGACCGAGCGATCGGAAGCGCGAGGCAAGTTCTTCTACCTGCTGTTGGACAGTAACGGACAGAAGCTGTCCGGCGACTTCGACGTGCTGCCTGCGGCCGCGCCTGAGGGGCAGGTGGTGGACGTGCAGTTCGAATACGATGCACGCACGGTAGATGGGCAACCAAGTCGACGCACGGCGGAGGGGCGCATCTCGCGGCTGTCGCAGGGCGGCGTGCTGATGGTGGCGTACGACGTTGGCCAGTTGGGCGAGATGAACCGGCGGATCAGCGATGTGGTGTGGCGATCCGCGGCTGTGGGCTTTGTATTGTCGCTGATCGGCGGGGTGGTGATTTCACGCTCGGCGGCGCAACGGGCGGAGCAGCTGGCGCGCACGACCGAGGGCGTGATGGCGGGCGACCTGACGCGGCGCGCGCCTGTGCACGGGTCGGGCGATGAGTTCGACAGGTTGTCGGAACAGCTCAACGCCATGCTTGGCAAGCTGGAGCGATTGGTGATCTCGTCGCGATCGGCGGGGGATTCCATCGCGCACGATTTGCGCTCGCCGCTGACGCGGCTGCGCAACCGGCTTGAGGCGGGGCTCAAGGAAAATGCCGAGGACGAGCCGCGCGTGGCGCTGGCCAAGTCCATTGATGACGTTGATGGGTTGCTGGAGACGTTCAACGCCGTGCTGCGCCTGTCGCGCGTGCAGGCGGGCGCGACGGGTTCGTTCCGGCGTACGAACCTGAAAGGCATCGTCGACGAACTGGCCGAGCTTTACCAGCCGGTGTGCGAGGAGAAGCAGCTAACGTTCACCTATCAGCCGGAAGACGATCTCTATGTGATGGCGGACACGCATCTGATCGCGCAGGCGATGTCGAACCTGCTCGACAACGGGGTGAAATATACGCCTGAGGGCGGGGTGCTGCGGCTGACAGCGGGCCATGCGGCCAATGGCGATGTCGAGCTGTCGGTGATCGACAGCGGCCCCGGTATTCCGGCGCAGGACCGGGAGCGGGTTGTCGAACGCTTTGTGCGGCTTGAGCAGTCGCGCAGTGAGCCGGGGAGCGGGCTGGGGCTAAGCCTTGCCTCGGCTGTCGCGGAGGCGCATTCGGGCAAGCTGGTGCTGGGCGATGGCGATCGTTCCAGCGGGCGGTTGGGGCTTTCCGCCAAGCTCATCCTGCCGGCCGCCTGATTGGTGGACGCGTCATTGGTGGACGCAGGGCCTCCAGACGCTAGTTTCCCGTCATGACAGACCGACTCGCAATCCTGGGCATCAAGCCTGTTGTCGCCGATCCCACGGACTGGCTGGGCGCCTTGCAGGCGGCCGCGCCGCATTCGGATCACATCAGCCGGATGATGTCGCGCCGGGGCGACATTCTCGAAGCGCTCAAGGCGGCTGGTCCAGAAGCGGTAATGTCCGCCGCCCTTTCCGACATGGCGGGAGCGGGCGGTCTGGCGCAGGCGGACGCGATGCGCCAGCTACGTCGCGCGAAGGAGGCGGGGCAGCTGGCGATCTCGGCAGCGGACCTGTCTGGCGCGTGGACGCAGGATGACGTGCAGCGGCAATTGACGGCGTTGGCGGAGGCGGCGGTGCAGGCGGCGCTGCGGTTGGCGATACGCGAGGGGTGGAGCGCAGGCTGGTTCGACGACAAGCGCGAGAGCGACGAGATGCCCGGCCTTTTCGTGCTGGCCATGGGCAAGATGGGGGCGGGGGAGCTCAACTACTCCAGCGACATCGACCTGATCGTGCTGTTCGATCTCGACGTGTTGCCGGTGAAGGGCATGCGCGTGAAGGAGGCGATGACGCGCGTGGCGCGCAGCCTCGTGCGCATGCTCGATGAGCGGACTGTGGATGGATATGTGTTCCGCACCGACCTGCGGTTGCGGCCCGATCCGTCATCCACCAGTCCGGCTGTCTCGACTCAGTTTGCGTTGGGCTATTACGAGAGCGTTGGCCAGAACTGGGAGCGGATGGCGCATATCAAGGCGCGCGTCTGTGCGGGCGATAGATCTGCGGGCGAGGACTATCTGAAGGAGCTGTCGCACTATGTCTGGCGGCGGCACCTCGACTATTGGGCGATCGCGGATGTGCATTCGATCAAGCGGCAGATCCATGCGCATGGCGGGCATGCGGAACTGAACTCGCCCGAGTTCGATGTGAAGCTGGGGCGCGGGGGCATTCGCGAGATCGAGTTCTTCGCGCAGGTGCAGCAGCTGATCCTCGGCGGCCGGCTTACCGGTCTGCGAGCGCCGCGGACCAAGGACGCGCTGGCGGCCATGGTGGAGGCGCAGGTCATTGCGGAGGAGGTGGCGAGGGATCTCTCGGCGGCCTATGATTTCTTGCGGGCGCTTGAGCATCGGGTCCAGATGCTCAACGACGAGCAGACGCATCACCTGCCTGACCGGCCGGAGCGGCGCGAGGATGTGCGGGCGCTGGCGGCGTATCCGGATGCGGCTTCGTTCGAGCACGATATTGCGGCTGTGCGGCGGCGTGTGCACGGCATCTATTCCGATCTCTTCGCGACCGAGGAGCGGCTTTCGGGCACGGCGGGGAATCTCGTGTTCACGGGCGTCGATGATGATCCGGGGACGGTGGAGACGCTGAAGGCGCTGGCTTTCAGCGAGCCGTCGCGCGTCATCCACGTTTTCCAGCAATGGCATCGCGGCAGTATTCCCGCCACGCGCTCGGCGAGGTCGCAGCAGTTGCTGACGTCGCTCGGGCCGCGTTTGCTGGAGGCGATGTCGCATGCGGGTGAGCCGGACGCGGCGTTCCAGCGGTTTCTGGAGTTCTTCTCGGGCCTGAATTCGGGCGTGCAGGTGATGTCGCTGATGCTGGCGGAACCGGCGCTGACCCGCGATGTGATCCGGACGATGGCGTTTGCACCGAAGCTGGCGGCCGATCTGGCGCGCAGGCCGGCGCTGATGGAGGCGATGCTGGAACCGTCCTTCCGCGCGCCGGTGCAAGGAGACAAGCCGGGTGCGCGGTTGAAACGTCTGGAGGCGCAGCTGGAACGCGCGGGCGATTTCGAGGGCAAGCTAAATGCGGCGCGACGCTTTCATCGCGATGAAGCGTTCCGCATTGGCTACCAGTTGCTGCAGGGCGCGCTGAGTGCGTCGGATGCGGGGTTGGCTTATGCAGACCTGGCGGACGCATGCGTTATCGCGCTGGCGGCGGTGTGCGAAGACGATGTAAAGAGCCGCTTCCAGGGCAACATCGGCCGTTGGTCCATCTGCGCGCTGGGCAAGTTCGGCGGGCGGGAGCTTACGGCGACGTCCGATCTCGACCTGATGCTGATCTATGATCCGGTGGACGATTCTGGCGGCACGCTGGCCGCGCGCTTCGTGCAGCGGCTGGTGGCGGCGCTGTCGGCGCCGACGGAAGAGGGCACGCTCTACGAGGTGGACCTGCAGCTGCGTCCGTCGGGGAGGGCGGGGCCGGTGGCTGTTCGGTTGTCGTCGTATGAGAGGTACTACCGCGAAGACGCGTGGACGTGGGAGTTCATGGCGCTGACGCGGATACGGCCGGTGGCGGGGGATGCTGATCTGGGGCGGCGCATCATCGAGCTGGCGCGCGACGCGCTGCGGCTGAAAAGTGCCGATCCCAAGCTGACAGATGACGTGGCCGACATGCGGCGGCGTATGGCGCGTGAGCGCAAGCCGAAGTCCAACTGGGACATCAAGCTCGCGCCGGGTGGGCTGGTCGATATCGAGTTCATCATCCAGCACGCGATCCTGCTGTCGGCTGCGGACGCGCCCGGCGTGGTGCAACCTGCTTCGCTGGATGCGGTCAAGGCGCTGGCTGCGGCATCACGGCTTGCGCCGGCGGACGCTGCGACATTGATCGAAGGGCTGATCTTCCAGCTGCACTTGCAGCAGGCGCTGCGTATCGCTTCAGGCGACCAGTTCGAGCCTGCGACAGCGTCGGATGGCCTCAAACGGTGGCTGGCCAACCATATGGGTCTAAAGGAGTTTTCGGCGCTGGATGAGCGTTTGTCTCAGATCCAGACAGCTGTTGCCACCTTGCGGGGGCAAAAACTCGGCCCGCTTTCGACGGAAGACGAGCCCCGGGGCGTTTGAAGCCTGATAACGACGAAGAGGTCGGGCGCGCAGATACGGCTCCTCAGAAGAGCAAGAAACGCTCGGCAAACGCCACGGCAGGATGCATAAAGTGGAGAGCGGTTCGGTCCCTGGTTTTCTGCCGTCGGTAGCGGCGCACCGCCTGTCGGAGATGGCTTTCACGCCATGCGTGATCCGGACGAGGAACTGGTTCGGCGGGTCGGCGCGGGCGACAAGCGCGCGGCGTCGGAACTCGTACGCCGCCACCTCCCGCGAATGGTTGGCCTTGGACGCCGCATGCTCGGCGATGCAGCCGAAGCAGAAGATGTCGCTCAGGAGGTTTTCCTTCGCGTCTGGAAGCACGCTGCATCATGGAAGCCTGGCCAGGCCAAGTTCGAAACGTGGATGCACAGGGTCGCCATGAACCTCTGCCTCGACAGGTTGCGGCGCGCCGGACGGAACGGAGGAGAAGTCTCTCCAGAGTTCGAGGACGGCCGTGCGTCGGCGACGCGGGCGCTGGATGACCGGCAGCGCCGCGAGCGCGTGCGCGATGCGCTGATGCTGCTGCCAGAGCGGCAGCGGGCGGCGCTGGTGCTTTGCTACTATCAGGACCGGACGAACATCGAAGCGGCGGAAATTCTGGGCGTGACCGTGGAAGCATTGGAGAGCCTGCTCTCCCGCGCGCGGCGCTCGCTGAAGACGGAACTCGCTGCGGAAAGAGCAGACCTGTTGAGCGGTCTGGAAACGGGTTGAGGCCAGCAATGAACGAATCACGTTTCATGGAATTGATGGCAGCCTACGGTGCGGACCTTGCCCGCTGGCCAGAGGATGTGCGCGGCGATGCCGGCGCTTTCCTTGAAGTGGCGCCGCATCGCGTGAAGGATGTCTGGGAGAGCGAGCGGACGTTCGACCGCCTGCTGCTGCTTGAGCGCGATAGCCCGTCGTCTATCGCGCTGGAGACGCAGATCATCTCCTCGGCGCCGGATCGCCGCACGGCGCGCAAGGGGCCACGCGTGCCGGCGCTGTGGGATATTCCGAAATGGGCGACAGGCGGGGCGGTGGCGGCATCGCTGGCGCTTGGCTTTGCTGTCGGCTATGCCGAACCGGAGCATCCGCCGTCACCGGATTACGCCAGGATGCTGACTCTGTCAGGCGGCGGGGCAGGATCGGTGTTCCTCTCCGCGATGACCGAGAAAGAGCAATAGGATTTTCATGCCCTCGCGGCTTTCCCTCTTCCTCATCGCGTCACTGGTGGCGAATGCCGCACTGCTGGGCATTGTCGGCGGCAAGCTGTTGAGCCCGGCGCCAAGGCAGGAGGCCGCTTCTGCGCTGGAGCTGGAGCTTTCGGAGCCGACGTCGGATGTGGTGGATGCGGCTTGGGCCAAGCTGCCCGAGGAAGACCGCGCAATCCTGCGCGAACAGCTTCGCGACAGCTGGACGAAGATGGCTGACGAGCGCAAGCGGCTGACGGAATCTGGTCGCCATGTGTACGAAGCGGCGCTGGGCGAGCCCTACGACGAAGCGCGCCTGCGGGACGCGGTGGCGATCTTCCAGATCCGCGAGAAGCGTCTGCAGGAGATGGCCGAAGATATCCTGATCAGCCATCTCGGCAGCATGCCAGCCGAAGCGCGCGCCACGGCGGCTGTTGGCCTTCTGACGCCGTTCAACGCGCGCATGCAGCGCGCCGACGAACAGGCGCGGATTGCGGCGCGGGAGAGTGGTGGTCCGCTGGTTGGGGAGGCGGTGACTCCGCCGGTGTCTCCGCTGGCTGCTCCGCCGCCGAAGCGTGACTGAATTCCGGAAATCCTAGGCTTCGGCCCGTTCGCGTCCGCGCTCCTGCACGGCGCTTGTGCCGGTGGACGTAACCTTGCCGGCCGGCAGGAAGATCGAGACCTGCGTGCCGATGCCGAGCGTGCTCTCGATCGCCATGTGACCGCCATGCAGCTCGGCGAACGACTTGGTGAGGGCAAGGCCGAGGCCCGTACCTTTCAGATTGCGATTCTTGGATTCCACCGTCGTCACCTGCTCAAAGGGCTGGGCGAGGCGGGGCAGGTCTTCGGGCGCGATGCCGATTCCAGAGTCCTTCACGCGGATGACGATCCATTTGCCTTCGAGCGCGACGCTGACGCGGATTTCGCCGCCAGGGTCGGTGAACTTGATCGAGTTGGTGATCAGGTTGAACGTCATCTGCTTGATCGCGCGATGGTCGCCGATGATGTCCGGCACATCGTCGTCTGGATCGTAGCTGAGTGAGATCTCGCGGTCCGCGGCACGCCGGCGCGCCAGCTTAACGGCGCCATCCACGGCGTCGACGGGATCGATGAGCGCGGAGGACAGGCGCATCTTGCCGGCTTCGACTTTCGACATGTCGAGAATGTCGGCGATCATTTCCTCGAGGTGGCGCGCGGCCTGGACGATGTCGTCGGCGTACTCCTTGTAGCGCTCGTTGCCGAGCGGACCGTACATCTCCTCGGCCATCATCTGGGCGAAGCCGTTAATGTGGTTCAGCGGCGTGCGCAGCTCGTGGCTCATCTGGCCAAGGAACGTGCTCTTGGCCTGGCTGGCGCGTTCGGCCTTGGCTTTGGCTTCGGCGTATTTCTGGGCGAGTTCCTGGGCCTGGCCCTGCGCCCGTTGCAGTTCTTCCACCATGGACTTCAGGCGGCGCTCGCTGCGTTGCAGGCTGACTTCCTGGCGTTTGAGGTTGGAGATGTCGAGGCCGACAGTGATCAGGCCGTCGGAAGCCGTGCGGCGATCGACGAGGCGGATCCACGTATCCGACAGCAGCAGCATCTCGCGCGCGTTGGCGTCGTCGCCGAGCGGGCGTTCAACGCGCACGAACTTGGCGACTTCGGCCATGACGAGATCGTAGGACGCGCCGGCGTGGAGCAGGTCCTTGCTGAGATTGAAGGCGCGGCCGAAGGCGGCGTTCCAGTGCGTGAGGCGCTTGCGGCTGTCCCAGGCGGCGAAGGGGCCCGGGTGAGCATCGAGCGCGGTGCGGGCCAGCGCTTCGGCGCGGCGCGA
Source organism: Hyphomonadaceae bacterium (assembly GCA_030158285.1). GTDB lineage: Bacteria > Pseudomonadota > Alphaproteobacteria > Caulobacterales > Hyphomonadaceae > UBA7672. Next base: position 4,740 of record JAOATF010000039.1, on the reverse strand, counting down.
GACGGCCTGCGCCTGCACGCGATCCGTGACGTTGAGGATCGCGCCGGAGAACACCTCGCCATTGCTGGCGCCGATCATCTCGAAGTGGCGGCCGGCCATGCGGCCGATGCCCTGGAAGTTGACGTGGATCTGCTGGTTCGGGCGCGAGGTTTCCAGCGCCTCGCGAACGCGGCGACGGCAATCCTCGGTGATGCTGGCGATGAATTCGTCCAGCGACATCTCGCCGGCATGGTTGGTGTCGACCAGCGCGCCGGCTTCCGGCCCGATGGTCAGCAGCTGCCTGGCAGGGTTCCAGCGCCAGAGGCCGATCATGCCGGAGACTTCGAAGCTGGCCCATGCGCCCGGATCATCCGGTGCGGGTTTCTTCGCTTCGGCTTCGGCGGCGGCCTTGTCGTGCTCCAGCTTGCGGATGACGCCGAGCAGGCCGAAGACAGCCAGCAGGGGCGCGGTCAGCAGCAAGCCATAGATGATCGCACGCTTGAGATCGCCTTCGCCAAACAGCGGCGCGGGACGAAACACGCACGCCGCGATGCCGGCATTGCCGACAGGCGCGCAGGCTGCAGCCGACCGTTCGAAGTTCACGCTCTCGAAGCGGGGCGCCATCGGGATGCTGTCGGCGGCGACAAGATGGAAGACCCGGCCATCCAGCGCCTCTGGCAGCAGGGTAACGGAAGAACGCATGCCGGAGATCCAGCGCCCCTGCGTGTTCACGGCGAAGACGCGTACGCTGTCCTTGTCGGCCAGCTGCGCCCATGCGCCCGCCGGCGGTTCGCGCTCGGCCACGGCGTCGAGTTGCGCGCCGCGACGGATGGACTCCAGCGATGCGCCGGCCTGCAGGAGGCCTTCCATGCGCGCACGTGAGCCGATGAGGTCTGCCCGCACATGGCCGGCCAGCGTCTCGGCCTCGCGCAGTTGCTGGGTCAGCATGGCATTGTCGGCGAACTGTCGTTCCTCGTACGCCTTGAGCGCCAGGGAGCCACCGAAGGCCAGCATCAGCAGGGCGAGCATGGCGACGGGAACCGCGCCACGCGGCTTCCGCTGAGGCTGGGTATCAGCCTTGTTTCCGGGAGCGACCGCGCGCGCCTGGATGCCCTTTCTGGCCCTTTGTCCCAACAGGGTTCCCCGCGAACTTTTCGGACTCACCAGTTCTGGAGTCGAAACGCTGTAAAAGGGTTAACGGGGCATTAATTGTGAGCCATTGCGGCCTAGCCGACGTTGTAGACCCGCTGCGGTGGCGCCTCGGCCACGTCGTCGCCATAGGGGTTCTCGCGACGTTCCTCGCCCTGGAAATCGGTATCCCGGCGGCGGCGGTCCGGACCGAAATACATTTTGGTCCGCACGAAGGAGCGGGGCGTGTTGATGACTGCGCAGACCTTCCGGTAAAGCTCGGTGGCCGTGACCGGTTTCACGCAGAATTCGGTGACCCCCGAATCGCGCGCCATCTCCACGCGGGACTTCTCGGCGTAGGCCGTCAGCATGATGATCGGCACGAAGGTGTTCGGGCTGTCGAGATCGGTGCGCACCTTGCGGACGAAGTCGCAGCCATTCACCGGGTCCATCACGAAGTCGGTGATGATGAGGTCGACCGGATTGGTCCGGAAAAACTCGAAGCCTTCTTCGGCCGAGTTGGCGTCGAACAGGTCTTTCACCTCGAAGCCACGCAGGATCGTCTTCACGATCTTGATCATGTGGGTATTGTCATCGACCACAAGGATCTTGACCTTCTCAAGACCGCTGCTCATGGGCGCCTCCTAGGCGGCTGTACGCAGTGCGCGCGGACCCCGTGCGAAGAAATCGTCGTCGATGATGGGACGGCCGTAGAGATAGCCCTGGGCGTAGTTCACGCCGGCCTCGATCAGCAGGTTCCGGTCTGCTTCCGTTTCGATCCGCTCGCCAACTGACGCGATGCCGAGTTCGGCGCACATGCGCGCGACGCTGCGCATCAGGGCGAGGCCACGGCGGTTGGTTTCGGAGGGTTGCAGGAAGCTCCCGTCGAATTTGAGGCCATCGACGTCGAGGGCGCGGAGATAGCCGAAGGAGGCCGAGCCTGCGCCGAAATCATCCAGCGAGACGCCGACGCCGATGGCGCGCAGCAGCGTTACGGCGCGGGCGGCGGTTTCGATGTCGCTGATCTGGGCGGATTCCGTGACTTCGATGATGAGGCGGTTGCGCGCGAAGGTGTGGCCGGAGATGGCGGCGCACAGTTCGCGGATGACATCGAGGCGCTGGAGCGATTCACCGGAGATGTTGACGGCGAGGCGGTAGTTGGGGTCCGGCCGGTTTTCGAGCTGGGCCGCAGCTGCCGTCACCATGATGTAATCGAGGTGCGCGATCTGCCCGCTTTTCTCGGCGGCCATGATCATGCCGACGGGCGAGTCCTCGCCGTTGAAACGGGCGAGCACTTCGAAATGGCTGATCACGCCGGAGCGTGTTTCGACGACAGGCTGGCGCGCGGCCATCAGGCGGCCGTTCATCACGGCGTCGCGGAAACGTTCGGCCAGCAGCTCCTCGGCTTTCTCGGCGCGGATGCGGGCCGAGGCGGGGGCGCGGGAAATCATGAAGTTGAAGCTGTTGGGCGAGGCGGGCGAGCGTTGCGCCACGATGCGCCGTCCGCCTTCGATCGAGCCCGGATCTTCCCATGACAGGCGGCGGCCCGGTCCAAGGGACCAGAGGTCTTCGCGCAGGCGGCTGCTTTCCGCGCCGCTGATGAGGTCGATGGCGTTGCGGCCGATCAGGCGATCGGAGCTGGGATGGAAGAGCAGCGAGGCGTCGCCTTCGGCCTGGATGATGCGACCGCCCGCGTCCGTCGCGACCATGAGGTCTGCGGCCGCGTAGGCGAAGTCCCTGAAACCTGTGCCGTCCCCTGTCGTCGCCGACATATCAGCCGCCGTGTCACGATCTCTCTATCGTTGACGCTATCGGCGGCCCGTTATCGATCAGTTAACGATAACGGCGCTGGCGAGGCAGGGAAAACCTGATTCCCGACAGGGACTTAGGCTTTCAGGGGGCTTAGGCCGGATCGGCCAGCGCGCGGCCGACGATGTCGAGCGCATTTCGTGAAAGCCCGGCCTCTGACAGGCGCTTCAGCTCGGCGTGCGCTTTCTCACGCCGGTCCGCGCTGAACGAGCGCCAGCTTTCGAACGCCGTGCAGAGCCGCGCCGACAGGGCGGGGTTCAGTGGATCGACCTTCAGCACCAGGTCGGTCAGGAAGCGATAGCCCCAGCCGTCTGCCGCGTGGAACGCCACCGGATTGCTCATGGCGAAGGACGCCGCCAGCGAGCGCACACGGTTCGGGTTGCGCAGGTCGTAGTCGGGCCGTGCAATCAGCTTCACCAGACGCTCGCGCAGGTCGGCGCGAACGGACATCGCCTGCACGCCGTACCACTTGTCCATGACGAGCGGCGACGCCGACCATTTCCCCTCGAATGCAACAAGCGCCTCGTCGAATGCGCCGGTCTCGATGTTCGACAGCGCCGTCAGGGCTGCGAGCGACTCCGTCATGGTCGTCGCTGCGCGGAAGGCGCCGGACACGAGCTTTTCATGCCGATCTTCAAGCATGGACAGGAATGACAGCGCCGACGATCTCAATGCGCGCCGTCCGGCCGCCTGCGCGGAGGGATCGAACGTTGCGGGCTCCGGTTTCAGCAGGACGTCGAGCAGCAAGCTCTCCAGCGTTGCCGCGATCGCCCGGCGCACATGGGCGCGGACCTCGTGGATGGCGCTCGGGTCGGCATCCTTCACATCGAGGATGAGTTCGCCCACGGTCGGCAGATAGAGCAGCAGGGCGGCATAGGCCTGATCATTCGCTGCGGCGCGCTTCACTGAATTGCCCAGCGCGGCGACGAAGGCCTCCAGGCGTTTTGCGTCCGGTTTGGCTGCGCCGGCGCGGACAGCATCGAGCATGAGCGTGCGGGCGATGGATTGCAGCGCCTCCCACTGCGCGAACGGATCGTCATCGGCGCCGGCGAGGGCTGCGCGCTCGCCTTCGGCCATATCGTCCGTCAGGCGGATCGGCGCGGAGAAGCCGCGGTTCAGGGAGTAGCGCGGCGGGGATGCGACGTCGGAGAAGACGAACTCGTTCGTGGCTTTCTCAAGCAGCAGCACATGATCCGCCGCGGCGGCGCCGCCATTGAGGCGCGTTTCGAGCTTGTCGCCATTGTCGCCGAACAGCGCGACGCGGAGCGGCATGCGCAGGGGCGTCTTGTCCGGCTGGCCGGGTGTTGGGGCGACGTGCTGCGTGACCGTGAGGCGGTATTCGTGCTTTGCGGCATCATACGCGCCGGCAGCTTTCACGGCGGGCGTTCCGGCTTGCGCATACCAGCGCGAGAAGGCCTTGAGGTCGTGGCTGGTGAAGGGTTTGAAGGAGGCGATGAAATCCTCGATCGTCGCGGCCGTGCCGTCCTGGGTTTCGAAATAGCGGTTCATGCCTTCGAAGAACGCCTTGTCGCCCAGCATCAGGCGCAACATCCGGATCAGCTCTGCGCCTTTCTCGTAGACGGTCGCCGTGTAGAGGTTGTCGATACGCGCATACTGGTCCGGCCGCACGGAGTGGGCGAGCGGGCCGGCGTCTTCGGGGAATTGCCGCGTGCGCAGGCGGATGACTTCCTTGATGCGCGCCACGGCGGGCGAGCGCATCGCCTTGGTGAATTCCTGGTCGCGATAAACGGTGAGGCCTTCCTTCAGGCAGAGCTGGAACCAGTCGCGGCAGGTGATGCGGTTGCCGGTCCAGTTGTGGAAGTA
>JAOATF010000038.1 GCA_030158285.1 Hyphomonadaceae bacterium | reverse complement strand
GGCGTTGCTCGATAAGTTCTGAAAACCTGAAACGCCAATTCCCGGGAATTGCGGGCTTGCGGCTGTCGCCGCAACTGTCGTGTGGCGCCCGGCGGTCCGGAGGCTAGCGTCTTGCGCGGCGTTGGGGGGTGGCGCGGACGGGGGCTTTCTTTTTTGCGGCGGGTTTCTTGCGGGTGGCGCGCGCCGGGGCGGGCTTGGCGGCTTTGGTGGAGGAGACCGGCCAGCGGTTGGTTTCTTCTTCCCAGTGCATGCGGCAGAGGGAGACGTACATCGACTTCTCGATGCCGACCTGATCGCCGGTGGTGAGCGTCTTCCCGTCAGCGGTCTGGCGGACGACCATGGTGGCCTTGCGGCCGCAATGGCAGATGGTGCGGATCTCGCGCAGGTTGTCGGCGATGGCCAGGAGTTCGGCGGCGCCGGTGAAAAGTTGCCCGCGGAAATCGGTGCGCAGGCCATAGCAGAGCACCGGCAGGTCGAGACGATCCGCGACGCGGGCGAGTTGCCAGACCTGGTCCTTCGTCAGGAACTGCGCTTCGTCGACGAAGACGCAGTTGATCTTCTTCCGGCGATGCTCGCGGTTGATCCACGCATAGAGATCGTCGCTCTCGCCATAGAGCAGCGCGTCGGCATTGATGCCGATGCGCGAGGTGATGCGGCCCTCCTCGGTCTTTGCGTAGAGCGAGGAGGTGAAGAGGAGCGTGTGCATGCCGCGCTCCTGATAGTTGTAGGAGGCCTGCAGCAGAACGGTGGATTTGCCGGCGTTCATGGCGGCGTAGGAGAAATAGAGTTTCGACATGGCGGCGCCCCTTGGACTGCTGTTGTGCAGCGGGCGGCGGGGCGAGCCAAGGCGCGGATGGGACATATCCGGCGGGATTCTGGGGATGGAGACGGGTGAAAGAACTCAGGCAGCGACGGCAGTCGGCGTCTGTTTCGGACGCCCGATGAAAGCCAGCGCGGCCACGATGCAGAGGATGCCGGCGCCCTGGAAGGCGATGGTGTAGGCGCCGAGTTCGGTGCGGATGAGGCCGGCGAGCCAGGCAATCAAACCGGCGCCGAGCTGGTGGGCGGCGAAGATCCAGCCGAAGACCAGCGTGGCGCGGGCGCCGAACGCATCGGCGGTGAGCTTCACGGTGGGCGGGACGGTGGCGATCCAGTCGAGGCCGTAGAAGACGGCGAAGACAGTGAGCGCGATCGGATCGAAGCCGGACAGCGGCAGGTAGAGCAGGGATGCGCCGCGCAGGCCGTAATAGAAGAACAGGAGCACGCGTGCGCTGTAGCGGTCGGTGAGCCAGCCGGAAGCGACCGTGCCGACGAAGTTGAACGCGCCCATCAGCGCCAGCGTGCCGGCAGCGGCCGTGGCGGGGATCAGGTAGTCGCCGCACATCGGGATGAGGTGCATCTGCACAAGGCCGTTGGTGGAAGCGCCGCAGACGAAGAAGGCGCCGGCGAGGATCCAGAACATCGGCTTGCGCACCGCGATGGCGAGGGCTTCGAACGGGGCGAGGAAGAGGCTGCCTTGAGGCGGAGGTGTGGGCGCGGGCGGGGCGTCGGCCCTGGCGCCAAAGGGGAGGAGGCCGATGTCGGCGGGGCGGTTACGCATGAAGAGGACGACCAGCACGACGGCGAGCGCATAGAGCACGCAGAGTGCGAGCACGGCGGCGCGCCAGCCGCTCTGGTCGACGATCCACGCCATGAGCGGCAGGAAGATCAGCTGGCCCATCGCCATTGCGGCGGACAGGAGGCCGATGACAAGACCGCGCTGTGTTTCGAACCAGCGCGTGGCGACGGTGGCGGACATGACGAGGGCGGTGAGGCCTGCCGCAAGCCCCACTGTGACGCCCCACAGGGCGACGAGATGCCAAAGCTCGCTCATCCAGATCGAGGCAGCCATGCCGGCGGCGATCAGCAGCAGCGAGGCGACGATGACCGGGCGCAAGCCGAAGCGGATGAAGAGGGCTGCGGCGAAAGGCGCGACAAGGCCGAGCAGGGCGAGGCGCAGGCCCAGCGCCGAGGAGATTTCCGCCTGCGTCCAGCCGAACTCCATCTGCAGCGGCAGCAGCATGACGCCGACCGAGCCGACGGCGCCGGCGGCGACGAGGGACGCGATGAAGGTCACGGCGGCGATGACCCAGGCGTAGTGGATGCCGAGGCCCGCAAAGAAACGCGTGATCGGGTCGCCTGCGGGGCGGGCCATGGTCGCCATGCTGTGATCGCCCTTTTGGCGGCTTGAGATGGACACGATATGATGGAAGTCATATTATCGTGCAAGCGTTTGCGGGGTCGCAGTCCTGCAGGCAGGCTGATGAGGTCGATCAGATCGGCTGCGAGAGCGGGGCTGACCCATGGTGCGCTATGCGCCCGACCATAAAGAGAAGACGCGCGCGGCCATCGTGGCGGCGACGGCGGCGCGTATCCGCTCAGGCGGGCTCGAGGGCGTGGGCGTCGCGAGCATCATGGAGACGTGCGGGCTGACGCATGGCGGGTTCTACGCGCACTTCAAGTCGCGCGATGCGCTGCTGGCGGCGGCGATCGAGGCGATGTTCGCAAACGCGACGGACGCGATCGGGCGGTTCGAGGAAAAATACGGCGAGACCGCGCTTGCGCGCTATGTCGATTTCTATCTGTCGGCGCGGCATCGCGATGATGGCGTGGGCGGATGCCCGGTGCCGGTGATCTCGGCAGAGGTGCAGCGCGCGGCGCCCGTGGTGAAGGCGGCGTTCGAGGCGGGGCTGAACAGGCTGGCGGACCGGCTGGCGAAGATCATGGTGGCGGGCGCCGGGCGCAAGGGCGCGCTGGCGCTGCTCGGCGAGATGGCGGGCGTGCTGAACCTGTCGCGCGTGGTGGGCGATGCGAAGGTGTCTGGCGAGTTGCTTAGCGGTGCGCGGAAAGCGATCGGGGTCTAGGTCCCGACGTGTTCCTTGCTGCGGCCGGTTACTGCGGCAGGCCGGCGGCGATGTATTTCGCGAGCGCGTCGAGCGATGCGGGCGTGAGGGCTGCGCCCATGGGGGGCATCTTGTCGCCCGGCTTGACCATGCCTTTGTTGATCTTGTCCTTGATCGCCACGACGTCGTGGATGTTGGCGAGCGTGACGCCCATCTGCGTGCCCTGGCCGGCGGGGCCGTGGCACATCGCGCAGGTCGCGGCGTAGGCCGTCTTGGCGGTGGCGATCTCTTCGAGCGTCGGGCTGTTGGCGACGGTGACGCTCGGGGCGGCGGGCGCGGGAGCGGCGGGCGTTGCTTCCGGAGCAGCGGGCGTGGACGCGAGCGAGTCCGTGGTGTTCTCGGCGGCGGGGCCGGACGGCGCGGGCGTCGTGGGATCAGCGATCGGCGCGGCCGGAGCGGGCGCGGGCGCCGGAGCTTCAGTTGCGGACGGGTTGCAGGCGGCGGCCAGGATGAGGGCGGAGGCAGTCAGCAGAAGGGTGCGGATGGTCACGTGAGTTGCCTCCAGAGGGCGCGGCTGAATCAGGTCGGCATAGCCGGATAGCCCGGCTCTGTCTGTATCCCGAATGAATTGATCGCAAGTCCAGTCATCGTGTAGCCGCCGACGGTGTAGACGATCTCAATTCGCTCCTTCATGCCGAAGTATTCGGCAAGCTGTGTCCATGTTGCATCGCTGATGAACGCCTCGCGGCGGAGTTCGTCGGCGGCGCGCAGCACCGCTTGCTGGCGGGGTGTCCAGATTGCCGCAGATGGACCGGCAGGTATCGCCGCGAGGTGCGCGTCGGAAAGACCGGCTGCGCGGCCGGCTTCTTCATGGTGGGCCCATTCGTAGGGCGTGCGGATGTTCCATGCGGTGCGCAGGATCAGGAGCTCGCGGGTTTCCGGATCAAGTAGCGAGTCGCGCTGGAGGTAGGAGCCGAAGCGCAGGCGCGGGGCGTAGAGGCGCGGGTTGGTGATCAGGGTTCCATAGAGGTTCATGATCGATCCATCGGGATCGATGCGCGAGGCGATGAGGCCGTGCTGTTCGGGTGAAAGTTGGTCGACGCGCAGGGGCGCGATGCGTGGGGTTGTGAGACGCGGGGCGGTGGGCCGCGTGGCGAGAGGCGGTGCGGCGAGATCGGCTGGCATGAAGTCGACGGCTTCGGGTTCGATCTGGATGCCGAGCGTGTTGAGCGCCATGGAGACGAGCTGGTATTGCGCGGCGGTGAAGAGCAGCTCCATCACCTGGTTGTTGTCATAGACCTTGTGCAGCTCGGCCCATGTCTGATCCGAGATGATGGCGTCGTAACGAAGCTCGTCGGCCATCTTCATCACGGCGCGGTCGATGTCGGACCATGAGGCAGCGTTCGGATCGGCGGCGATGGCGCGGACTTCGGCTTCGGTGAGACCAGCTGAGGCTTTTGCGATGCGCGCATGTTGCGACCATTCGTAAGGCGACTGGCAGAGCCAGCCCATGCGCAGCATGGCGAGTTCGCGATGGCGCGGTGAGATCGAGGTGTTGTTTAGCAGCACCTGTCCGAGCGGGGACCAGCGATTGTAGAGCTCAACATGGTTGGCCAGCGTGCGGTAGATGTTGAGCGGACCGCGATTGCCCAGCATGTCGCGCTGGGCCTCGGTGAGGTTGGTTTCATCGACCACGGCGAGACGCGGTTCGCTGAGGCGCGGGGTGAAAGTCGTGGGCGCGGTGGCGCAGGCGGCGGCGAGGAATGCGGCGGCGATCGCTGTGAGGCGCATGGTGGTCTCTCCCCGGGTGCGCCTTATGAGGGTGGCGCTTGTTGGGGCGGAGAATTGCAGGAGAGGTGGGGTGGGGGGAAGGGGGTGCTTTTGGTTGGCATCCGCCGGCTTCGCCGGCAGCCCCTTCCGTCACGCTGCGCGTGCCACCTTCCCCGCTTCGCGGGGCAGGACCACATACCGCTGGCATGGTGGGGAAGTCCTCCCTCGCCGGAGGCGGGGGAGGTGGCGCGAAGCGACGGAGGGGGCTGCCTGCGAAGCAGGCGGATGCTCACGCCGGCGCGTATTCCGCTTCTGTCTGGAAGGGGAACATGGCGATGCCGTTGCGGCTGGTTTGCGAGAGGATGTCGGCGAGGGTGGTGGTCTTGAAGGCGAGGCGCCAGGCGGCGCCGTGGAAGGCGGAGATGGCGGCGGCATCGCCCAGTTGCTGGAGGGACATGACGTCCTCGACCAGCACGAGGCGCGGGCCGGGTTCGTAGCAGGCGAGCAGGCAGGACAGGAGCGCCACGTGATCGAAGGACGCGACCATCACGGTGTCGTCGCGCCAGGTGTGCAGCAGCGCGGCAAGGCCCGGGGAATCCGCGACCGAGCGGTTGTCGTGGAAGAAGACCTGTTCGGACATCAGCGGGTTGAGGCCGGTCGCCGAGGCGTTGCGCGCGCGGATGATCGGCTGGCGCGTGCGGCGGCGCGTGTGGGCGATCGACCAGCCGAGGCGGCGGCCGAGCGTCAGCAACTGGCGTGCGGAGGCGACAGCTTCGGGCGCCGGCTCATGACCGGGCAGGGCGTCGCCCTGCAGGTCGATGCAGAGCAGGCGGGTGGGCAGAAGGTTCGGCAGGGCATCCATGGCGGCGCGTCCGGGCAAGGCTGAAGCAGCGCCCCCGGCAAGCCAGGAGCGGTCACGCAGGTCGATCGGTGGCAGCGATCAGGCGACGGCGGGACGTTGGGCCGAACGGTCGAGCACGCTTTCGTGGTCCCACTCGCCTTCCGGACGCATCACGAGATACGGATCGGAATCCATCGTGATGGCGTCGTTGCGGGCGGCAAGCTCGCGATAGCATTCCACGTAATCATAGTCCGAGAAGCGGAAGCCTTCGCGGTTCTCGCGCGGGAAGAAGCCGAGCTGGCGCCAGAAGGGCACGAGGCGCTTCTGGATGTAGCCGACGACATGGCGATAGCCCTTGCGGCCGATCACCTCGACGGCGGTCTCGATCATCAGCTTGACCAGCGCGCCGCCGCGCACGTGCTTCATCACGCAGACGCGCTCGATCTTCGCGAACGAGGCAAACCAGCGGATGCGCAGCGTCGCGACCGGCTCGTTGCGCAGGTACGCAATGAGATGGCAGGCGGAGAGGTCGTTGTGATCGAACTCCTCGTCATACGGACAGTCCTGTTCGGCGAGGAACACGGACGAGCGGATGGCGACGACTTTCATGAAGTCGTTGAGGTCGCGCACCATCTCGATGCGAAGCTCGTTGCTGGTGTGGTTCTTCTGGACCGACATCATGCTGCAATCTCCTGCATCACCGAGCAGCAGCGCCAGAAGAGGTGCGGCGTCGAGTCAAAGGGGAAGAAGCCGAGGTGCGCCATGATGCGCGCGCCGGCTTCGGTGGAATCACGCCCGAAGAAGGGCAGGGTCTGGAAATGGCGGTCGATCAGCGTGCGCAGGCCAAGCACCAGCGCGCCACGGCTGACCTGGTCCTTGCCGGCGTAGCACCAGCAATAGAACCCGGCGAGCGGCTCGCCGACGCGGACAACCCATTCGGCGCGGATGTTGGCGGCGTCGAACGTGTCATCGACGAGGGCTTTGACGCCGGCGGCGCTGAGCGCGAGCGGGGCGAGGAAGCCGGTGACTTCACCCTTGCGGCGGATCACCCAGATGGAGGCGCCGGTCAGCTGGTCAACGCGCTTGATCTCGTCGAGCGAGGCGAGGCCCGGTCCGAGTTCCGCCGTCGCGAGGGCGTGGACGGCGGCGTAATCGTCTTCGCTCGCCGCATGCTCGAGGCGCACCGAGGCCATCATCTCTTCCGAGGCGCCGGTCATGTATTTCGGATGCAGGCGTTCACCGCCCAGCGTCTGAAGTCGTGTGCGTGCGTCGTCGAAACTCATCAGCATCACCCAACCCGCCCCACGCCATTAATCTCTTGCTAACCATTCAACACAAACTGGAGGTTCGCGCCATTGCGATTCAGGCAGACCGGGTATGACGGCCAGAGATCACGGCGAACGGCCCGGCAGGGAACTGGTCGATTGGTCCGACCTGCGGACCTTCTATGCCGTTGCGACAGTGGGCTCGATGAATGCTGCAGCGGAACTTCTCGGCGTCACGCAGTCAGCGATTTCAAAGCGTCTTGGACAACTCGAACATCGTCTCGGCGCACGTCTGCTCGAGCGATCGCCGACAGGCATTCAGCTAACTGAGGCAGGCACAGAAGCGCTCGATCACGTAACGACCATGATGCGCGCAAGTCAGTCTCTGGAGAACACGCTGAAGGGACTGGAGACGAGAACCGAAGGCGAAGTGAAGATCTGGTCGAACGACGGCATTCTTGCCTTCTGCATTGCGCCGAATGTTTCGCCTTTCCTTGCCGAGAACCCCGGACTGCGCCTGACCATGCTGTCGGATCGCTACCTGCCGAAGCAGGGGCAGGGGTATGCCGATGTCGTTGTCGGGTTCGAGCAACCCAAGCAGTCGGAGGTGGTGTCGTTCTCTGTGGCGACGTTGCACTACTGCGTGTTCGCGAGCCGCGATTATGTCGCAACCTACGGCGTGCCGATCGGACCGCTCGATGTGTCGGGGCACCGGGTGCTGTCGCATGCGCTTTACGGGGAAAACCCGGGCTGGAAGGACAAGACGGCGCAGATTGCGGAGCTGGTCACGCCCGGACTCCTCACCGATTGCTCGGCATCCCTGCTGCAGGCGACGGCGGGCGGGGCGGGAATAGCCGCTATGCCGAGTTACGCCGCGCGGCTGGACCCGCGTCTGGTGGCGCTGCCGATCCCGCCGCTGGCGTCGGTGAAGGTGTGGCTGAGCTTCCATGAGAGCGCCCGGCGGGCGCCCCGGATCCGGACCGTGGTGACGTGGATGCGGATGCTGTTCGACCGCCGGCGCAATCCGTGGTTCCGCGACGAGTTCGTGCCGCCCGCCCTGTTCGAGAACCCGCCGCCGCCGGGATGGGTGGATGAGAAGGCGGCTTGAGCCGCTGCCCGACCCGCAGCCGGTTTGGGCGAATGCGACAGACTCTCATTTTTCAACGGCTTAGTGCGTCCGAATGGCGCGATTGCGGTGTCAGGCGTGGCCGCAAATTCGTCCAGATTCCCGGCGCACGTTTGGGGTTCGGGACGCTGCACTCCGCCAGCGGCCGTGACCCAAAGCCGGTCGCAGCGCCCCGCTTGAAATCGTGCCGATGCGTGAAAACATGATCGCGCGTACGGCCCGCTTCAGGCCACCCTTTGGACCGGATATCCGGCCAGTAACGGAGTTACATGATGAACCGCGGAGTCGTTGTCGGCGCTGTCGGCGGTCTGGTGGCTGGGGTCAGCCTCGGCGCCATTGCACTCGCATCCCCTTCTTTTGCCCTGTTTTCGCAGAACGGCTCGTCCGTGGCCGCCTCGGCCGCCGGACAGGTCGCCCTGCCGGCGATCGCCCAGCAGGCGCGCTGGGGGAACCTTCCCAACCTGGCGGACCTGGTCCAGTCGGCCAGCCCGTCCGTCGTCCAGATCAATGTGAGGTCGTCCGCCAAGGTGCGCACGATGTCCGGCCAGGAGGGCAACCCGTTCGAGGGAACGCCGTTCGAGCGGTTCTTCGGCGCGCCGGGCCAGGGCGGCGGTCAGATGGGCGAAATGCCTGACCAGCGCGGTTCGGGCTCCGGCTTCTTCATCGAGGGCGGCTATATCGTCACCAACAACCATGTCGTGCAGGACGCCACCAAGATGACGGTGGTGATGACCGACGGCCGGGAACTCAACGCGACGCTGGTGGGAACCGATCCCAAGACCGACCTCGCGGTCATCAAGGTCGATGGCGGCAGCTTGCCGAAGGCGCTGAGCTGGGGCGCCAGCAACAATGCGCGTCCGGGCGACAGCGTGTTCGCGATCGGCGCGCCGTTCGGCCTCGGCAACACGGTGACGGCGGGCATCGTCTCGGCGCGTGGCCGCGACATCCGCTCGGGCCAGTATGACGACTACATCCAGATCGACGCGCCGATTAACCCGGGCAACTCGGGCGGTCCGCTGTTCGATGCGACGGGCAGTGTGATCGGCGTCAACTCGGCGATCTACTCGCCGACCGGCGGCAGCGTTGGCGTCGGCTTCTCGATCCCGTCCGACCAGGCCCGGGGCATCGTGCAGCAGATCATCCAGACCGGCTCGGTGCAGCGCGGCTGGCTGGGCGTCGGCATCGGGCAGGTGACGCCGGATATCGCGGCGAGCCTCAACCTTTCGGCGGCCAAGGGCGCGCTGGTGAACTCCGTCACCGACGGATCGCCGGCAGCCAAGGCGGGCCTGAAGGAAGGCGACATCATCCTGAGCTTCGGCGACAAGCAGGTCGACCATATCCAGGACCTGACGCGTGCGGTGGCCGACACGAAAGCCGGCACGACGCGCGACATGAAGATCGTCCGCGACGGCCGGCAGCAGACGGTGAAGGTCAACATCGCTGCCCTGAAGGACGATGCTGTGAAACCCGTGCTGGCCAGCGCCACGACGGGAGCTGCACAGGGCGACGGGCTCAGCCTGCCAGACCTCGGCCTTGGACTGTCGATCGATGATGGCGACCTCGTCGTCGCCTCCGTGAAGATCAACTCGCCGGCCTCCGACGCGGGCATCCGCGTGGGCGACAAGGTGGTGAAGGTGAATTCCGCGACCCCGACCTCGCTCGACGCGGCCAAGAAGGCCGTGGACGAGGCCAAGGCGGCCAAGCGCGGCGCCGTGCTGTTCCAGTTCGAACGGGCCGGGGCCAAGTTTTTCGTCGGCGTGCCGTTCTCCGAGTAACCGGCTAAGCCAGTAGAGTATGGGAAAGCCCGGGCGCATTGCCCGGGCTTTTCTTATTGGCAATCACGAAATCGCAGATGGGCGCCACCGAAAAGCCCGTCGAAATCCCTTTGCTTCGGCCTCCGCAGTTGTCAGGGCGTAAAACTCCCCCTTAGCTGGTTCGATCTTCACGCGATCGTACTGCTGATCAAAGGGCAAGTGGTACAAACGCTCGTTCTTTCCGACGTTGCATTTGATCCGCGGATAGCGCGTGTCGAACCGCACATCTGTTTTCGGCTCGATACTAAGCGCTTCGCATGCCGCTACCGCTCGCGCGGACATCTTCGTTGAGGTCACAAAAACGGGCCTTACGCCGTGTCGCTTGAGCGCCGATATCGCGTTTTCATCTGGCTCCAAAAGCTTATTCTCAAAGGCGAAATCTACAGTCGAGCCGAATAGCTGAAAGACGGCATTTTCGTGCACATCCTTCCACTGAGACCAGTATTTGCACTGAATGATCAGTGTCTCATTTGGTTTCCGCGCAATCAAATCGCGACCAAGGTCTTCAAGCCCTCGTAGTGCGCCATGATATTCGACGTCGTATCCCAAACGTTCATACCGAAAGCCGACATACCGCTCAAAATCTCGGCCGATCTCCCAGCTGGATTTCCTGCGCTCGATATAGCGGTCGAGGGCAAGTTGATTTTTTGCGGAGCTTGAGAGCGAGTCATACTCCCCCTGCGTCAGATAAAATTTGGCTGGGTCATCTGAATCGCTTGGCGGCGCCGTTGGAGCGACAAGCTCTGTGACTTCTGCCCCTTCAAAAAGATCGGCAAGAAAAGGGAACACGCCCTCATAAACGGTGGCCTTGTACTCCCCGTACTTGGCGCGCTGGATTCTATCTCGAGCTTCTTGTTTAAAGGCTTGGACCTGTTCGGCTGCGCGAAGGGCGGGACGTTGCTTTCTTCGAAGGCTGCCCGCCAGCATGTCCGCCTCAGCCGCAATCAAGTCGCCATGGATCTTGGCGACCCATGGATAAGAGCGGATGGTTTTGGACAGCAAAGAATCCAAATGCGCTTGAGCTTTCCGCGCGTCCGCCAAAATGCCGTCGGCTTCGCGCTTGGCGTCTGAAAAGTAGCGGTCGGCGTCCTCAATCCGTTTGGCGCGCCTCTGCCAAGTTTGAAGTTGGCCCCGCAGCATCAAAACGTAGACGCCCAGCACCAAGATTCCGAGGGCCAAAAATCCCTGCCAATTGTCTTGCATGCAATTCCCCCCGGAAGCGCTGTCCGCACCTATCTGCCATATTCGGCCGGATCGGTCCCTGCCGGTCCCGGTTCCCCGCATTAATTCGACGCACCGCGGAAAAACCCTTGTGATCCGCTGCTTTTCGGGGGCGGGGCGGCAGGTTTTGCCTACCCTTTCTTAACCAGTTTTTTGCAAGGGTTAACGGCCGCAAACCATAAACTGCGTTGGAGATCAGGCATGGATGGCCTGGAAGTACTCGACCTCGGGCGTGACGCCCTCTGGACCACTGTCTGGATGTGCGCCCCGGCGATGATCGCCGGGCTCGTCGTGGGCCTCGTCATCGCCTTCTTCCAGGCGCTGACCCAGATCCAGGAAATGACGCTGGTGTTCGTGCCGAAGATCATGGCGATCTTTGCCGCCCTGCTGATCTTCCTGCCGCTGATGGGCGCGCTGCTGGCGGGCTTCTCCGACGAGATCTTCACCCGCATCGCTGAGTTCTGAGGAGCCGGACGCGCGTGGACTGGCTCCCCCTCTATGCATGGACCGGAACGCTGCTGTTCGCACGGCTCGGCTCTGTGCTGATGGTCGCGCCCGGCTGGGGCGAGCAGGCGACGCCGGCGAGCTTCCGGCTGGGTCTTGCCGTGCTGGTGACGGCCGTGATCGCGCCGAGCCTCGCCACCGTCGCGCCGCGCCCGCCGGCGGATGTCATTCTCGCGATCCCGCTGATCATATCAGAGGTCATCATCGGCCTGATCCTTGGCCTTGGCGCGCGCATCATGATGAGCGCGCTGCAGGTGGCGGGGGCCACGGTGGGCCTCGCTTCGGGCCTCGCTTTCGCGCAGCAGATCGATCCTATCGCCAGCCAGCCGTCGGCAATCTTCTCCGGCTTCTTCTCGCTGATGGGCGTCGTCATGCTGATGTCGGCAGGGCTGCACCGCGTGATGATCGAGGCGGCGGCTGACAGCTATACGCTGTTTCCGCCCGGCGCGCTGCCGCCGATCGGGGACGGCGTGCAGTTCATGATCGATGCGGTGTCCAGCGCGTTCAGCCTCGGCATCCAGATCGCGGCGCCGGTTCTGATCTTCTCGCTGATCTTCAACGTGGCGCTGGGTCTTGTCTCGCGCCTGATCCCGCAGGTGCAGGTGTTCATGACGGCCATGCCGCTGTCGGTGATGCTGGGTCTTGCCGTGGTCGCGCTCGGTCTCGGCGGCGGCATGATGATGTGGCTCGAAGCGATGGAGACGCAGATGCGTCTCTTCACGCTGAAGTAGGAAACCGCTGTGGCAGAAGACCAGGACAACAGTCAGAAGACAGAAGATCCGACACAGAAGCGGCTGGAGGAAGCGCGCGAGAAGGGCGACATAGCCAAGAGCCAGGACGTTCCGGTCTGGTTCCTGATGATGGCGACCGCGGCGCTGATGGCCGGCGCTGGCCCGTTGTGCGCGATGATCGCCGAGCCGCTGGCGAAGATCATGGATCACCCGCACGCGTTCAAGCTGAGCGAAGGTGGGGCGCAGCAGCTGCTGGGCAACCTGCTGATGTCCCTCGCGCTGCCGCTGGGCGTGATCTTCGCCGTGATCGGCGGGGCAAGCCTGCTGGGGCATGTGATCCAGTCGCGGCCGCTGTGGACGGGCGAGAAGATCAAGCCGGACCTGTCGAAGCTGTCGCTGGGCAAGGGCCTGCAGCGCATGTTCGGCGCGCAGGGGTGGATGAACCTGGTGAAGTCGTTGCTGAAGATGGCGGCGATCACGGTGGCGATGATCTACGCCGTCTGGCCCGAGGCGACGGCGATCACGGAAGCGGGGCGGATGAACCCGGCGGGCATGCTGGCGATGACGCAGGCGATTGCCGGGCGGCTGATGGTGGCGGCGATCGTGGTCATCGGGCTGATCGCGGCGCTGGATTATCTCTACCAGCGCTGGAGCTTCATGAACCGCATGCGCATGTCGCGCAGGGATATCCGTGACGAGGTCAAGCAACAGGAAGGCGATCCGCATATCCGCGCGCGCCTGCGCCAGATCCGCCTTGAGCGGTCTCGCAAGCGGATGATGCAGAACGTGCAGAAGTCGACCGTCGTGATCACCAACCCGACCCACTATTCGGTAGCGCTGCGCTATGACCCCGAGGTCGACGCCGCTCCGATGTGCATGGCGAAGGGCGTCGACGAGGTCGCGCTGCGCATCCGCGAGAAGGCCAAGGAACACGACATCCCGATCATCGAGAATGTGCCGCTGGCGCGGGCGCTCTATGCCGTGGTCGAGGTCGAGGAGACGATCCCGCGCGAGCATTTCGAGGCGGTCGCCAAGGTCATCGGCTTCGTCATGAGCACCTCGAAGGGCAAGAAGCGATGAGCGAGCTTCGCGGCGTGGACGCGCCGACCCTTGATTTGACTCATGAAATCCGGCGCGCATGGACGGTGCGAAAAGCCCGGATTCACATGCAGACTCAAATCGTTAACATGCCCCGGGCTGATAACCCGTGGGGCTCCGAATCACCCCAATACTGCCGGACCGAGAAACGGATTTCCGACCATGGCTGACGCGAACGAACCTCTCGCCTACGAAACGGTCGAGACGCCGGCGCCCGCGCCCCACAAGGGCTTCGATTTCATCCAGCTTGGCTTCTGGGCGGCGCTGGTCGTCGCGGGTGGCGCGGCTGGCATGGCGCTGACGTGGAGCGATGCGGTCGGACCTGCGGGAGCGGTGCTGGTGATTGCGCTGGGCGCGATGGCGCTGGTGCTGGTGCTCTGGGCGGTGCGCGGGGCGGGGCGCAAGCTGGGCGTGTTCCCGGAGCGCGGGGCGGCTGAGGCTGCAGCGCAGACGACCAAGCGCCATGTGTGGCTGGAAGCCATCATGGAGCCGGCGCTGATTTCCGATCGCGGTGGCGCGAGTGTTGCGGCCAACGCGGCTTATCTGGAAGTTGCCCAGCTGGCGCATGAAGTGGGCGACAGCGCGCATGCGCCGTCGGTGGACCGCCTGTTCTCGTCGAACCCGGGGATGGCGGCGCCGATCTATCGCCTGTCGAAATCGGCCAAGGCAGGCATCGCGCGCACGGAGCTTCTGCCGGCGCTGCTGATCGGGGACAGCGTGTCGCCGACGCAGTTCGAGGCGAGCGTGGCGCCGCTGGGCAAGACGCGGGCGCTGTGGCGGTTGCGCAAGATCGAGGCAGCGCAGGCCGCGGGCGGCGGATCGGTGGATGCGCGTGCGCTCTATGTGGAAGATGCGCCGGTGGGCTTCTTCTCGGCGCGCCGCGATGGCCGGATCGTCTACATCAACCAGACGCTGCGCCAGATGCTGGGCCTGCCCGATGGCGAGAACGCGCTGCGGCTGGAAGACATCATGCGGCCGGAAGGCCTCAAGCTGATGAAGCGCGAAGTGCGCGGGCAATCGAGCCAGCGCGCGGAAGTGGTGCTGCGGGCGCGCGATGGCGTGGAATCGACGGCGACGCTGATCACGACGTGGTCAGGCAAGGGCGCGGATGCGCTGACGCGCTCGATCGTCTATGTGGCGAGCGCGACGGAACAGCAGGCGCGCCGGGCGCCGGTGGCGACTGCGGCGGTGGCCGGATCGGACGCTGCGATGTCCGTGCGCCCTGACGACCCGATGTTCTCGGATGCGCCGTTTGGTGTCGTGCGCCTGGATGGCGAGGGTATCGAGAGCGCGGTGATGCTGGATGCCAACCGCTCGCTGGTGGAGATGACCGGCGGACGGGCGCAACCCGGCGCGCGCTTTGCCGATCTGTTCGTTGCTGACCAAGGCACGGCGGCGCTGGCCGACGAGCTGAGCAAGGCGCTGGATGGCGCGCGCACGTTCAAGCTGGCGGGCACAAAAGACCGCTCGGCCGATGTGTTCGTGACGCTGGACCGGCAAGGCCGGCCTTCGGCGGCTTACGTCATCGACACGACGGAAAAGCGCGAGCTGGAGAAACGTCTGGCGCAGGGCGAGAAGCTGCAGGCGCTGGGCAACATGGCGGGCGGGCTGGCGCACGAGTTCAACAACATGCTGGCCGGCATCATCCTCAACGTGAACAAGCTCGAGATCCGGCACCCTCCGGGCGATCCGACCTTCTTCGAGCTGAAGTCGATCAACGAGTTTGCGGCACGCGGCGCGCAGCTGATCCGCACCATGCTGGCCTTCACCCGCCAGCAGGTGTTCCGTCCGGAAGTGTTCGACGTGACGGACGCGCTGTCGGACTATTACACCCTGCTGCGCGACATCATCGACGAGCGCATCAAGCTGGACATCGTGCACGGCCGCGACCTGCCGCGTATCCGGGCTGACAAAGGCCAGCTGGAGACGGTGGTTACCAACCTCTGCACCAATGCGCGCGATGCGATGATCGAGAAGAGTGGCGGCGGGCGACTGCTGATCCGCACGTCGCGGTCGGATGCGGCGGCGGCGCGCAAGGATGGTTTCACGCATGTCACCGATGGCGATTATGCGCTGATCGAGGTGGTGGACGATGGCGGCGGCATTCCGCCGGATATTCTCGAGAAGATCTTCGAGCCGTTCTTCACCACCAAGGCGGAAGGCAAGGGCACGGGCCTCGGCCTCGCGACGTGCTATGGCATCGTGAAGCAGCTCGGCGGCTTCATCTATCCGGTCTCGAAAGTGGGGCGCGGGACGACGTTCAAGATCTTCCTGCCGGCGTTCACCGGCGCGATCGAGGCGCTGCCGGAACAACCGTCGGTGCTGGAGAACGCTCCGGCGCCGGTGCAGGAATCGTCGTCGCCCAGAAGCGGCACAGGCGACCTTGCCGGTCGTGGCAGCATCCTGCTGGTGGAAGACGAGGACGGCGTGCGCGGTATCGCGGCGCAGCTGCTGCAGTCGTTCGGCTATTCGGTGATCGAGGCCAGCGATGGCGAGAAGGCGCTGGAGATCATCAAGGAGCAGGCCGGGTCGATCGACCTGCTTATCTCCGACGTGGTGATGCCAGGCATGGATGGTCCGGCGCTGCTCAAAGAGGCGCGGCCGTGGCTGACCAATACGCGCGTGATGTTCATCTCGGGCTATGCCGAGCGGGACCTTGCGAAAGCGCTGGAAGATGATCGCGCGATTTCGTTCCTGCCGAAGCCGTTCACGCTGCGCCAGCTGGCCGAACGCGTGAAGGCGGAACTGGCGGCGGCCGCGTAAGTTTGAGGAGCGGGGTGCAACCGGATTGCGTTCCTGGGCGTAGATGGCTCAGGGGCGTTTCCCGGGGACCTGTTACGACGAGGTTCTGTGATGACCCCTGAGGCTCAACTTGCGTCCGTCCGCCTGCAGGTGAGCATACTTGCCGATCAGGTCGTCTCGCTGGTCGAGGTGATTTCCCGACAGGCTGAGGCGGGCCGCGATGCGACCGCTGCACGCGAAAAGCTCGATATTCTCGAAGGCCTGATGTGGAAGCTTCATGCCCGGCAGGGGCGGCTGAAGAATCTTCCACACTAGACGCAATCAGCCTCGCAGGACTGCGCCCGTACCCTTGGCGACGGATTTCACGATTGATTGCGAGATCGCATCAATCTGCTCGTCCGTCATTGCCGCGCCGCGCGGCTGCAGGGTGACCTCGATGGCGACCGACTTCTTGCCGTCGCCGATCGATGCACCCCGATAGACGTCGAAGACGCGGGCGGACGTGACGAGTTTCGGATCGGCCTTCAACGCTAGGCGCGCGATGTCGCCGGCCGGGACTTTCTCCTCAACCACAAATGCGAAGTCGCGCTTCACGGGGGTCTGGTCGGCCTTGTCGAGGACGCTGCGCGTCTTGGTCGGCTTGGCCTTGGCTTGCGGCAGGGCGTCGAGCGCAAGCTCGATCGCGATGACGGGGCCATCGACACGCATCGCCTTCAGGAAGGCGGGGTGCAGTTCGCCGAAGGTGGCGATGATCTGCTTGGGGCCGAGGCGCAGCGTGCCGGAGCGGCCGGGATGCCAGTGCGGGCCTTCCGGCGCGCCGATCTGGAATTTGTCGGGGCTCTGATCCAGCGCCTGGAGCAAGGCGAAAAGATCGGCCTTGGCGGAGAAGACGGTGTAGGGCGCGGGCGCGCCCTGCCAGTCGCGGCCTTTCGCGGCTTTCACCACGGCGGCGACGTGCATGCGCTGGTCGGTCGGCTTGTCGCCCGGATAGACAGGGCCGGCTTCGAACAGGCGGACGTCATCGGCGCCATGATCGGCATTGCGCTGGGCGCCTTGCGCGAGGTTGGCCAGCATGGACGGGCGCATGTAGTCGAGATCCGAGGCGATCGGATTGTCGATGGTGAGCGCGGGTTGCAGGTTGTTGGCGCCGCCGATCATCAGGGCGGCTTTCTCGTGGTGCATGAAGCTCCACGTGACGGTTTCGAGGAAGCCGCGCGCGGCGAGGACGCGGCGGGCCGTGCGCACGCGGTTCTGCAGCGGCGTCACCACAACGCCGAGTGTTGCGGGCACGGGCAGTTTTTCGTCCGGCAGCTTGTCATAGCCTTCGATGCGGATGAGTTCCTCGACGATGTCGGCGGAGCCTTCCACGTCCGGGCGCCAGGAGGGGACTTTGGTGGCCCAGATGGTTTCGGCGTCGTGCGTGGCTTTCGGCGGCACGACAGGTTCGAAGCCGAGCGCGCGCAGGATCTGCTCCATGCGCTTCACGGACATGTCGAGACCGGTGAGGCGTTTCATGTCGCGCGGTTTGAACGCGACGGGAGCGGGGCCATCCGGAACCTTGCCGGCGAGCACGATCTCGGACGGTTCGCCGCCGCAGGCTTCGAGGATCAGCTTCGTCGCCAGCTCGACGCCATCGACGCAGGAGTGCGGATCGATGCCGCGCTCGTTGCGGAAGCGGGCGTCGGAGATGATGCCGGTGGCGCGGCCGGTGCGGGCCGTGCGGTTGGCGTCGAAATAGGCGCTCTCGATGAAGACATCGACGGTGTCGGCCGAGCAGCCGGTCGTCTCGCCGCCCATGACGCCGCCGATGCCGATGGCGCCGCTATCGTCGGCGATAACGCACATCTCGGAGAGATTGGAGTACGTCTTGCCGTCGAGCGCGGCGAAGGAATCCTCCGCCTTGCCGAGACGGGCGCGGATGTCGCCCTTCAGCTTGGCCGCGTCATAGACGTGCAGCGGGCGGCAGCGGTCGAACGAGATGTAATTGGTGACATCGACCAGCATGTTCTTCGGATTGATGCCGATCGCCTTGAGGCGTTTCTGCATCCAGTCCGGCGAGGGGCCGTTCTTGACGCCGCGAATGAGACGGCCGGCAAACACATGACAGGCTTCCGGCGCCTCGATGCGGACGTTGACCGGGGATTTGAACTTGCCCGGCACGGGCTCGATCTTCGGCAGGTTGAACTTGCCGAGGCCTTTCGCGGCGAGATCGCGCGCGATGCCGGTGACGCCGAGCCAGTCGGGACGGTTGGGCGTGACTTCGAAATCCACCACAGTGTCGAGCGCCAGCGCATCGGCGACAGGCGCGCCGACTTTCAGGGTGTCCGGCAGTTCGATGATGCCGCCATCGGCGATGGCTTGTTCGTCCGACAGGCCGAGCGCCTGCGCGCGAGGCTGCCAGTCCTCGAAGCGGGCGATGCGGAGGCGGAAGGGATCTTCGTCGGTGACCATCTCTCCGCCGGAGCAGAGCATGCCGTTCGAGACGACGCCACGCACGGGCTTCGGCACCAGCGTGATGCCGGAGCCGGGGATGAAGGCGCCGATGGGCGCGTAAGCTGTGA
>JAOATF010000037.1 GCA_030158285.1 Hyphomonadaceae bacterium | reverse complement strand
TGGCCACGCGTTCGCGATCCCGCTGAGGCGATCAGCGGGCTCGGCGTTCGGTGTTGGGAAATGCCCTAGCCGGGCTCGGTGCGGCGGGCCCAGGCGTCCATGCGGTCTTCGCAGAGGGGCAGGAGTTTTTCGAGCGCGCTTTCGGTGGCCTGGCGGCCGCGCGAGACGGTGCGCGGCGGCGGCGGGGCGTCGTTCATGACGAGCGTGCGCGGCTGGTTGCTTGTGACGTTGGCCGCCTGCAGGCGTGCGAGGTGGAAGGCGGCGCGGCGGGCGCTGGCTTCGGGCGCGACGAGGATGCGGCGGAGGGTTTCGAGGCGGCGTGCGAGCGGGAGCGTGCGGGCGAAGCGCGACTGTTTTTGCGCGGGTGCTCCGTATGTTTTCACTGCGCGCGAGGCGTGCGGGAAGATGCTGAAGCGGAGGCGGACCCAGGTGTCCGGCTTGTTGTCCCAGATGATGTGACAGCGGTGCTTGCGCGCGCGCGGCTTTGGCTTGCGCGGTTTCAGCGCGACCTCGAGGGCGAAGGCGGCGGTGAGGATGAGGCAGCGCACGAGCTGTTCGAGGTGATGGAGCCAGTCGCACATCTTGCGGTGCTCGGCGCGCCAGACGACCTCGCGTTCGATGAGGGCGACGAGCGTGGTGTCGTGGCGATCGAAGAACTGCAGCCAGAGCTCGCGGGCGCGGCGCCAGATGTCGAAGAGGTCGCCGGTGAAGCTGGGGTGCAGGACGGCGCGCACGCGGGCGCGTCGCGCGCGGCGGTGGGCGAGTTTCTGGCGGGATGCGGACATGACGGCTGCTCCGGGCTCGGGAGCAGTATCTGTTCAGGATGGGCGGGTGTGGGACGCACGTTTCCAAAAACACGCGGAAAAAATTGTAGAGCCTTGGTTCCGGGTGATTTGTTCTGAAATGTGCGTGTGCCAATTCCCGGGAATTGCGGGGGTGCAACTGTCGGGCGCTGAACGCGAGACCCCCTCCGTCATGCGCGAAGCGCGCGCATGCCACCCCCCCAGTCGCGGGGCGACTGAGGGAGGCAAGAGGCGCCGGTGCTTGCCTCCCTCACTTGCAACGCAAGTGGGGGAGGTGGCTCTCCGGTAGGGAGCGCGGCAGCTGCCCGTCGGTCCGGATTATGCGTCTTCCGGTGGCTCTACGCCTTCCAGTTCCCAGGCGCGTTCGGCGGCGACGTCATCGGCGAGGGCGTTGCCGAGGACTTCGGCGTCGAAGGTGGTGGGGCGGCCTTCGATGAGGCCTTCGGCGCGCCAGCGTTTTGAGCCGTCGTCGGAGAGGACTTCGCCGGACATTTCGGCGCCGTCTGCGGTGAGGCGGAAGTGGGCGGCGATGGGCGTGCGGCAGGAGCCGTCGAGCTTGCGGAGGAAGGCGCGTTCGGCGAGGGCGGCGAGGCGGGCTTCTGCGTTGTCGATTTTCGCGGCGAGCTCTTTCAGCCAGTCGGGCGCATCGAGGCGCAGCGTGGCGCCGATGATGCCTTGCCCGCCGGCGGGCAGCATCTCGTCGATCGAGAGGATGCCGGCGGCCTTGTCGATCATGCCGAGGCGTTTGAGGCCGGCGGCGGCGAGGATGGTGGCTTGCGCCTCGCCTTCGGCGAGCTTGCGCAGGCGCGTCTGCACATTGCCGCGGAAGAGGACGACGTCGAGATCGGGACGGGCGGCCTTCAGCTGCGCCTGGCGGCGGAGGCTGGACGAGCCGACGACGGCGCCCTGCGGGAGATCAGCAATCGTGGCGTAGGGCCCGATGAGACAGTCGCGCGGGTCTTCGCGTTCGAGGAAGGCGGCGAGATAGAGGTGTTCGGGCAGGGTGACCGTGACGTCCTTCAGCGAGTGGACGGCGATGTCGATCTCATTGAGCTCCTGCGCGCGATCAAGCTCCTTGGTGAACAGGCCCTTGCCGCCGGCATCCTGCAGCGGCTTGTCGAGGATCTTGTCGCCTGTGGTGGTGAAGGTGTGCAGGGTGGTCGCGATCTGGCCGCCGGAGGCTTCGCTGATGAGCCCGGCGAACATGGTGGCCTGGGCCAGCGCCAGGGGCGAGCCGCGTGTGCCGATACGTACTGTTTTCAAGGCTGTCATGCGTGTGTTGGCTTTCCGGTCGCTCGCGGCGTACAAGCGCCGCCGCAATGATGCAAGGCGCTGTCACTGTCCTCGGAATCGAAACCAGCTGCGATGAAACCGCGGCTGCGGTCGTGCGGCTGGAAAACGGGCGCGCCGAGGTGCTGTCCGAGCAGGTGGCGAGCCAGACCGAGGAACACGCGCTTTACGGCGGCGTGGTGCCGGAAATTGCGGCGCGGGCGCATGTGGAGCGGCTGGATTCGCTGGTGAAGCTGGCGATGCGGGACTCTGGGCTGGGCTGGGGCGATCTTTCCGGCGTGGCGGCGACGGCGGGGCCGGGGCTGATCGGTGGGGTGATGGCGGGGCTGGCGACGGCCAAGGCGATCGCGCTGGCGCGGGGGCTGCCGCTGGTGGCGGTGAACCATCTTGAGGGGCATGCGCTGAGCCCGCGTCTCGGCGAGGAGGTGCAGTTTCCCTATTTGCTGTTGCTGGTGTCGGGCGGGCATTGCCAGTTTGTGCAGGTCGACGGCGTGGGGCGATATCGGCGGCTGGGCTCGACCATTGATGACGCGGCGGGCGAGGCGTTTGACAAGACGGCGAAGCTGCTGGGGCTGTCCGGTCAAGGTGGACCGGCGGTGGAACGCGAGGCGCTGAAGGGCGATGCGAAGGCGGTGGAGTTGCCGCGGCCTCTGCTGGACCGGCCGGGGCTCGACATGAGTTTTTCGGGGCTGAAGACGGCGGTGCGGCGCGCGGCGGAAGAGATGCCGCTGACGGTGCAGCGGCGGGCGGATATCTGTGCGGCGTTCCAGGCGGCGGTGGGCGATGTGCTCGCGGTGAAGTCGGGGCGGGCGATGGCGCTTGTTGCGGAGACCACAGAGAAGCGCACGTTCGTGGTGGCGGGCGGCGTGGCGGCGAACAAGGCTTTGCGCGCGCGGCTCGAGGCGGAGGCGCGGCATCACGGGTTTCAGTTTGCGGCGCCGCCGCTGCGCTGGTGCACCGACAATGGCGCGATGATTGCGCTGGCGGGGGCGGAGCGGCTGCGGCTGGGGCTGGTCGATGGGCTGGATACGCCGGCGCGGGCGCGCTGGCCGCTGGACGAGGCGTCGGCGTCGATGACGCCGGTTTATGGCGGCGGGAAAAAGGGCGCGAAGGCTTAGGGCGGCGCGGCAGGCTCTGCCGGCTGGACCAGCGGCGCATCATCGGGCGTGCGGGGATCGGCGGGCAGGCGTTCGGGTGTGGGTTGCGGCGTGTAGGGCGGCGGGGGCTGGCCTTTGACGCTGAGCACCTTGCGGGCGGAGTAGGCGCCGAGGAGCTGGCCTTCGGCATAACCAACCGCGTCGTCGAGCGGATATTCCTGGCCGATGAGCAGTTTGATGCGGTTGTCGATGCGCTCGCCATGGCAGGTGAGGCAGGTCTCGCCGGCGATGAGGGGGCGCATCCAGCGGAAGACTTTTTCGTCGCCCTCGGTGAGGATTTCCGTGATCTCCATCGTGTCGGGATCGAGGCCGGCGTCGAGGAGAAAGCTCATCTGCTCCATCTGCTGGCGCTCCCAGTCGTCGGGCGCGTTCGAGGGGTTGCGGGTGGTGAGGGCGGTGCGGCTGAACTCCATGTGCGCGGCGTCGCTGAGCGTCTTGCCCCAGAAGGGGACGTTGTCGGCATAGGCGAGCCAGATGGCGACGGGGTCTTCGGCACGGTCGAGGCGCGCGGTGATCTCGCGTGACATCTTCTGGTCGAAGGTGAGCGCGGCTTGGCGGGCGGCGCGGAGGTCGTCGGGGGCAGGCTGTTCGGGTTTTGGCGCGCAGGCAGCGAGCGCGAGGAGCGCAAGGCTTGCGCGCCAGAACCCGGTCATCAGGATCAGCTGGCCTTCAGCTTGAACTTGAAGGTGGTGGCGTCGGCTTCGGCTTCGTTCTCCCACGGGCGGCGCTGGGCCAGCGTGATCTCGCCTTCGCCGGCGGCGACGGCTTCGATGATCACGACTTCCCAGTGATTGCCGCCGGTGAAGCCGGGCAGGAATTGCGAGGTCGAGGTCGATCCGCCGGGGCCATCGCTGGCTTTCACCCAGGCCGGCGGGCTGGAGGCGCCCCAGACATAGCCGGCGGTCGGCACGCCGGAGAGCGCGATGGAGATCTTCTGGCCGACCTTCACCTCGAAGGACTTGCCGGCGTCGTCGATGGTGAGCGCATGCGTGGCGCCGTCGACTTTCGGCGCGGGCAGGCTGCGGGATTCGAACGTGCAGGGCTTGGTCGCGCCGCCGGAGGTCCAGGTCGCGCCCGGGCCGTCCAGGACGAGCTTGGCGGTTTCGTTCTTCCAGGTCGGGCCGGTGGTGGCGTCGGGGTCCATGGCGAGCGTGATGGCGGCGCCTCCATCGATGCGGGCGAGGCTGGAGCCGTCATTGCCCTGGTGGAAGAGGACGTCGAGCTTTTCCCCGCCTTCGCAGGTGAAGTTGGCGGCGTAGTCGAAGCGTGGATCAGCCACGGGTTTTGCCTTGTCCTGAGTGGTGGCCGTCTGTCCGGCGCAAGCCGCAAGGCCGAGCCCGGCCACGGCCGCGATCGCCGTCATTCTCATGCTGGTCCCCTGAAAAGATGGAAAGCCACACTCGGTCGGCGGGCCGCGCAAGGCAAGGCCCTGATGCGGCTGGACATTCCCGGGATGGGCCGGGGATGGGCCGAGGACAGGCCGGGGGATGCGCTGCCAGCCCGGACGAATCTCCCTACATGGGGGGAATCGGGGTTCAGCGGAGTCACCGCCATGGCGGACATGCAAACCATCCTGCTTGCAGGAGCGGCCCTTTGCGCGGGCGGGGCGGCGGCGTCCGGGTGGACGGCGGGGGTGATCGTCGCCAACGCGAATTTCGACGGGCTGGACCATGGCCGGGCCGACCGGATGATCCGCCGGGTGATCTCGGCGACGGCGGGCTTCCAGGCGGCGCTGCTGGGCATTGCGACCGGGGCGGCCCTGCTGGGCGGCGCGCGGGCAGCGGCGATCGTGGCGGCTATCTCGGCGCTCGGCTTCCTGTCGAATGTGTGGACGCTGGCGCCGCGCAAGGAGAAGACTGTTCCGGGCGTGAGGAAGCGCAGCTCGACCCAGCGCGTCGTCGCCGTGGCGCTGACGCTGATCATGACAATTGCTGCGCTGGCCGCCGGCGTGCTGGCCGCCCTCGGCGTCTAGGCAAAGTCGCGCTGAATACCCCCGCTGCTAGGCGGAGCAGCTCAGCTGGGCCTGCGTGACCGTGACGCCGAGCGCGGCATCATTGGCGATCTCGCCGGGGACGAAGCCGGTATAGCGGCGGTTGGCGTCGATGGCCTTGGCCACCTTCGCGAACTCTTCCGGCTTGAGGTTGGTTTCCAGTGCATCGGTGAAGCACGAGCAGTTCACCGAACCGCCGGTCTTCTCGCCGCAGATGGTGGCAAGCTGATCCTTGCCGATCGAAGCTTCGGCGCCGCACGCGGCGAGCATCCCTAAAGCAAGTGAAAGGGACGCGACTAGTGAAACAGGACGTTTCATCGATACTCCCTCATTCATGCGGATCTTTTTTGTCCGCTGAACAAAGGGAGCGGTCGAACCGGTCTCATTGTCAAACAGAGTCTGATCGAATTTTGCGCTGGAATTACTTGTCCTTAGCGGCATTCCGCAGGGGCGAAAGCGAGATTCCTGGCGGGGTATTTTTGGGGGTGAGGGGGAGTCGTTCTCGGGCCTGACCCGAGAACCTTTCTTCCTGTCGAGACGTCTGGCTCATGCGGAGAGAAGAAGGATTCCCGGGTCGCCCCCCGGATAACGCTTCGCGTTTCCGGGGTTGCCCGAGAATGACTCCATCGCGATGACGAGTTGAAAGCTGGACGGACCCGGCTGTTTCAGCGCAAAGGCATCGGGCTTCAGACCGCCGGGGAGACGTCGTTCATGGACATTGCCATCCAGTCCTTCGTGGCGGGCTTTCCCGAATTCCTGCTGCAAGGGGGGATCACGCTCGCGCTGCTCGTGAGCGGGTGCATCGTTCATGTGCTGATGACGCCGATGAAGGAGATGAAACTGATCCGGGAGGGAAATGTTTCCGCCGGTATCAGCGTCGCGGCGGTGATTGTCGGACTGGCCCTGCCGATGGCGGCGTGCCTCGTCAGCGCGGCCACGATCTATGACATCCTGATCTGGGGCGTGGTCGCCATCCTCCTGCAATTGCTGGCTTTTCGGGTGGCGGACCTGATCCTGCGCGACCTGCCCAAGCGCATCGAACGTGACGAGATCGGGTCGGCGCTGGTGCTCGCCGCGGTAAAGATTGCTGCTGCGATGGTAATGGCCGCGGCCTTGTGAGTTCGCACCCGCGAACGAATATAAGGGTTGTGCGGAGACAGGCATGAGAATCCCCGACTGGGTGGTCTATGCGGTCGTATTGGCCGTCATCGTCGGGACCCTGTTTTCCAGCGGCTCCAGCGAGCGCGATGACCCGTTCCGGGCGCCGGTCGAGGTCGCCGAGACCGATCCGGGCTTCGAGACGGATTCGGGCATTCGCATTCCCTCGCCCAGCAGCGAGCCCGAGGGGTCCAAACCCAATCTCGAGGCGCTGGATTCCGGCGAGGCAGGTCCGGCGCTTCCGCAATCGCATCCGTTCGACGAGCGGGTGCTGGTGCAGGTGGGCGATGCGGAAGACGGCATCGGCACGGCGTTCGCGATCAACGAGGCGGGCGCCTGGCTGACGGCGCGCCACGTGGTCGATGGGTGTTCGCGCGTCGGCCTTGCGGTTGGCAATGGCCGCATGGTGCGGGTCGATGAAGTGCGCACCTCGGAGAATTCGGACCTTGCGCTGTTGATCACGGATCGCGCGCCGGTGGCGCTGCAGCTTGATCTCGATCGCGAGCTGCATGTGGGCGAGCCCGGCTATCATGTCGGGTTTCCGCAGGGCATGTCGGGCGAGGCGGTGTCGGTGCTGGAATCGCGCTCCAACCTGATCACGCGCGGACGCTATGCGATGGAAGAGCCTGTGCTGGCGTGGGCGGAGAAAGACCGCTCGGAAGGCATTGTCGGCACGCTGTCGGGCATGAGCGGCGGGCCGGTGTTCGATCGCGATGGCACGGTTATCGGCGTCACGGTTGCCGAAAGCCCTCGCCGTGGCCGGATCTATACGGCTTCGCCCGATTCCATCCGCCGCTTTCTCGACACGCAGGGATTTCTGGCGCCCGGGGGAGAAGCGCGGCCGATTTCATCCTCCTCCTATGCAGACGAGGCGGACCGGCTTAGGGATGCGCGCGCTGTCGTCAAAGTCCTTTGCCGCGTGAACAATCCCTGATGAACACCTTCGCTGACCGACTGCTCGAGCGCGCCCGCAATCTCGGGCCGCTGTGCGTTGGGATTGATCCGCATCCGGCGATGTTGCCGCCGCTGTTCGGGCCGCCCGGCCCGGAGGCTGCGGCGCGCTGGGGCCTCGCGCTGGTTGAACGCTGCGCGGGCAAGGTCGCGGTGATCAAGCCGCAGGCGGGGCTGTTCGAACGCTGGGGCGCGAAAGGCATGGCGGCGCTGGAGCAGGTGTGCGTGGCGGCGCAGCGGGCGGACATGCTGGTGATCCTCGACGCCAAGCGCGGCGATATCGGATCGACGGCGGATGGCTATGCCGAGGGCTATCTTGGCGCGGGCGCGTCCTGTCCGTGCGATGCGATCACGGTGAACCCGTATATGGGCATCGACACGATCGAGCCGTTTGTCAGCGTCGCGGAGAAGCAGGGCAAGGGCGTGGTCGTGCTGGCGCGGACGTCCAATCCGGGCTCGCAGGATTTCCAGGCGAAGCTGGTCGATGGCGAGCCGCTCTATCTCCATGTCGCGCGGGCGCTGCAGCCGATGGTGGCGCGGCTGCGGGGGGCAGGCGGCTGGTCGGGCCTGATGATGGTGGCGGGCGCGACGGGACCGGAAGATGCGCGGCGGCTGCGCGCGGCGGCGGGCGAGGCGATGTTCCTGGTGCCGGGCTATGGCGCGCAGGGGGCCGGCGCCCATGAGGCGGTGGCGGGGTTCGTGAAGCGCGGAAACCGGCTGGAGGGCGGGGTGGTGAACGCCTCGCGGTCGGCGGCGTCCCCGGCGGGGTCCATGGAGGCGGGCACGGCGGCGGCGTGGGAAACCGCCATTGATAAGGCAATTGCGGCAGCCCAGGGCGAGCTCAACGCGGCCGTCGGCGCTTGACGCAAGGTTAACAGAACGTCCGCGAAGCGTTTACCTCTGTGTGCGACCCCATGTCCCTGAAGGGATGTTGGGAATGCTCTCGGCGCAGGTGCGGAAGGTTGCGGTGCTTACGGCCATCATCCTGGTCGTGGTGCTGGCGATTGATATCACGATCTCGGCCGTGCTGTTTCCCGATCCGAACAAGCCGTACTCGGCGATCACCACAATCATCATCACGCTGGCCGTTGCGCCGCCGTTTTCGTTCTACCTGATCCGGCAGGCGGACCGCGTGCAGGCCGCGCAGGCGGCGCTGGCGCAAGAGCGGACGGAGCGTCTGGCCGAGGTAGAAGCTGCGCGCGATGTCGCTGAAGCAGCGACGCGGGCAAAGAGCGAATTCGTCGCCAACATGAGCCACGAGATCCGGACGCCGCTGAATGGCGTGCTGGGTATGGCGCAAGCGCTGGAGGGGCATGATCTTTCCCCGGAAGTGCGCGCGATGGTCGGCACGATCCGCGAATCGGGCGTGACGCTGCTGGCCATCCTCAACGACGTGCTGGACCTGTCGAAGATCGAAGCGGGACGGCTGGAGATTTCGCCGGTGGATGCCGGGCTGGTGCACACGGTTTCGCAGGTGCATGCGCTGTTCACGCCGGTGGCCGCCGAGAAGGGCGTCAAGCTGGTGCTCGACAATGGCGTGCCGAAGAGCCTGCGGTTGCGCTATGATCCGGTGCGGGTGCGCCAGTGCGTGTCGAACCTGATCTCCAACGCCGTGAAGTTCACGCATGATGGGCGGATCGTGGTGCAGACCTCGATCGCGACGGCGCCCAATGGCCGCAGCCGCGTGACCATCGAGGTGGCCGACACCGGCATCGGCATGGACGAGACAGCCATACGCCGGCTGTTCCGCTCGTTCAGCCAGGCGGACAATTCGACGACGCGGAAATTCGGCGGCACGGGGCTGGGGCTGGCGATCTCGCGGCGGCTGGCGCGGTTGATGGGCGGGGACATCATCGTTCGTTCGACGCCGGGCATCGGCTCGGTGTTCACGCTGTCCTTCCTTGCTGATCCGGCCAACTCCCGCGAGGGCGATGCGGCAGGCGACACAGACAAGCCGCTGCAGAAAAACACGCAGCTGCGCGGGGCGCGCGTGCTGCTGACCGACGACAATGCGATCAACCGGCAGGTGGTGCGCCTGTTCCTGCAGCCGCAGGGCGCGGTGATCACTGAAGCGACAAATGGCCAGGAAGCGCTGGACGCGCTGGGCGGCGGCGATTTCGATCTGGTTCTGCTCGACCTGCACATGCCGGTGATGGATGGATCGGAGGCGATCCGCCTGATCCGCGCGTCGGATCATGCGTGGCGGGATATTCCGGTGATCGCGCTGACGGCGGATGCGATGGCGGGCGACCGCGAGCGCCTGCTGGCGATGGGGATGTCGGGCTATGTCTCCAAGCCGGTCGACCAGGGCGCGCTGCTGACCGCCATCGGCGTGGCGCTGGGCGGGGCGTCGGCGGGCGCTGCCGCGACGTCGGCAACGGCGGCCGATGCAGCCGAAGACCTCGGTGATGTCCTCGCGGAACTCGATCGCCTGACGGGTTGATATGTCGGGGTGATCGCTCTTGCCGCAAAGCGGCACGAACCTGTCTCCACACAACATCAGGTTTGAACGCGGACGCTGTTGCAAGTCCGTCGCGCAGGGCCTGCGCCTCCATGCCAGTCCGGCTTGCCGCCACGCCATCCGCGCTGGAGGCTTTGCAAACGCTCCCAACAGTGCTGAAACGCTAGGTACGTCCGGTGACAGGACTTGAGGGAGAACTTCATGAGACGGATTGGCGCCTTGTTGAGCGGGCTCGCGCTCGTCGCACTGGCTGCGTGTGGTGAAGCCACCAAGCCGGCGCTGCCGGCGATCACGGCTGCCGATGTGAATGGCGCGGCGATTGCTGCAGCCGACCAGCGGCCGGATATCTGGATCAGCCATGGCCGCACCTATTCTGAACAGCGCTTCTCGCCGCTGAAGCAGATCAACACCGAGACGGTGAAGGATGTCGGCCTCGCCTGGTCGGCCGATCTCGACTCCAACCGCGGCATGGAATCGACGCCGATCGTGGTCGATGGCGTGATGTACGTCACCTCCGCCTGGTCGATCGTCTATGCGTATGACGCCAAGACGGGCCAGCGCCTGTGGAAGTTCGATCCGGAAGTCGACAAGGCGCGCGGCGTCTCCGCCTGCTGCGATGTCGTGAACCGCGGCGTGGCGATCTGGGAAGGCAAGGTCTTCGTCGGCACGATCGATGGCCGCCTCATCGCGCTGGATGCCTCGCGCACCGGCGATGTGACCGATGGCGTCAAGAAGCCGCTTTGGCAGGAAGTCACCGTCGACCAGGCGCGGCCCTACACCATCACCGGCGCGCCGCGCGTGATCGACGGCAAGGTCATCATCGGCAATGGCGGCGCTGAATTCGGCGTGCGCGGCTACATCACGGCCTACAACGCCGCCGATGGAAAGATGGCCTGGCGTTTCTACACGACGCCGAACCCCAACAAGCAGCCCGACAATGCCGCCTCCGACAAAGTGTTCGCCGAGAAGGCCAACGCGACGTGGGGCGACAAGGGCGAGTGGCTGGAAACCGGCGGTGGCGGCACGGCCTGGGATTCCATGGCCTATGACCCGGACCTCGGCATCCTCTATGTCGGCATCGGCAACGGCACGCCGTGGAACCGCGAACGCCGCGACCCGTCGGGTGGCGACAACCTGTTCCTGTCGTCCATCCTCGCGCTCAAGGCAGACACCGGCGAATACGTCTGGCACTACCAGACGACGCCCGGCGAATCCTGGGACTACACGGCGACGCAGCACATCATCCTCGCCGACATCAAGATCGGCGAGCAGGTGCGCAAGGTTGCGATGCAGGCGCCGAAGAACGGCTTCTTCTACGTGCTCGACCGTGCGACGGGCGAACTGCTCTCGGCCGACAAGTATCAGGACAACGTCAACTGGGCGACGCATGTCGACCTGAAGACGGGCCGTCCGGTCGAGGACCCCGGCGCGCGCTACCTGGCTTCGCCGTTCGCGGCGATCCCCGGTCCGCTGGGCAGCCACAACTGGCATCCGATGGCGTTCAGCCCGGATACCGGCCTCGTCTATATTCCGGCGCAGACGCTGCCGCAGCTCTATGCTGACCAAGGCGACTTCGCGTATCGCCCGGGCTTCTGGAATACCGGCATCGAGTTTGCCGGCGCGCCCGGACCTGTGCCGACGCTGAACGAGCGTCTCGCGGGACGTGCGGCTCTCAAGGGCCAGCTCGTCGCGTGGGATCCGGTGGCGAAGAAGCCGCGCTGGACGATCGACTATCCGACGCCGTGGAATGGCGGCGTGCTGGCGACAGCCGGCGGCCTCGTCTTCCAGGGCGGCCTCGATGGCAAGTTCCGCGCCTATGACGCAGCCAAGGGCGGCGCTGCGCTGTGGGAGACGGATGGCCAGTATCCGGTGATGTCGGGCCCGATGAGCTTTGCGATCGATGGCGAGCAATACATCGTCGTCACCGCGGGCTGGGGAACGGCGCTGCCGGTCACCGGCGGCGGCAATGCGATCCCGAAAGTCGGCACGCCGGAGATGGGCCGCGTGCTCGTCTACAAGATCGGCGGCGCTGCGGCCCTGCCGGCCTACACGCCCTTCCAGGTGGAGAAAGTGCCGCCGGCTGAAGACTTCGGCAGCCTCGCGGTGCTTGAACACGGCCGCGTTCTGTTCGACCGCAACTGCATGGTCTGCCATGGCGGACTGGTTGTCTCGAGCGGCGTGATCACCGACCTGCGCTGGTCGCAGGCGCCGGCCACCAAGGACGGCTTTGCGGAGATCGTGCTCGGCGGCAAATACGCCTCCGCCGGCATGGCCAGCTTCGCGAACACGCTGAACGCCGCCGATGCGGAAGCGATCCGCGCCTACATCGTCAACCGCGCCAACGAAGACGCGGCGCAGATGAAGGCGGCGGAACCGCCTAAGTAGGCTCGCGAGGCTTGAGCTAACAAGCGCCGGCTGCTGGAAAGCGGCCGGCGTTTTTGTTTGGCAGGGTGCGCTCAAGCCCGAGAATGACTCCGGTGGGTGGGCGAGGGCTTCCGTTCGGCGCTCATGCGCGGCAGTTTGCATCCCTCAGTTCGGAGTTCGCACATGCGCCTTGCACGTCTGGTCACGGCTATCGCCACGCTGATGCTCGCGCCGCTTGCGCATGCGCAGGGCGTCGCGCTGACGCCAACCGAGGGTGACTACATCGCGCGGGACTTCACGTTCCGGAGCGGAGAGAAGCTGGCCGAGTTGCGGCTGCATTACACGACGCTGGGGACGCCGCATCGCAACGCAAAAGGCGAGATCGACAATGCGGTGCTGATCCTGCACGGCACGGGCGGGGACGGAAAATCCTTCTTCCGTCCGCAGTTCGCAGACGTGCTGTTCGCGCCGGGCGGCCTGCTCGATCCGGCGAAGTATTTCATCATCCTGCGCGACGGGATCGGGCACGGCAAATCGTCGAAGCCGAGCGATGGGCTGCGGATGGCGTTCCCGAAGTATGATTATGACGACATGGTCGCGGCCGATCATGCGCTGCTGACGAAGGGGCTGGGCGTGAAACGCGCGCGGCTGATCATGGGCACGTCGATGGGGTGCATGCATTCCTTCGTGTGGGGCGAGACCTATCCGGAGTTCATGGATGCGCTGATGCCGCTGGCCTGCCAGCCGACGGCGATTGCGGGGCGCAATCGCGTGTGGCGCAAGCTGTTGATGGACGGCATCACCAGCGATCCGGCGTGGCAGGGCGGCAACTACACAACGCAACCGGAGGCGGGGCTGCGCACAGCGGAGAGCATGCTGCTGCTGGCCGGCGGCGCGCCCATCGTGATGCAGCAGCAATATCCGACGCGCGAGGCGGCGGACGCCTATGCCGAGAGCTATGTGGCGACGAACATCAAGGCGGTGGATGCGAACGACCTGCTCTATCAGGTGGCGTCGTCGCGCAATTACGATCCGTCGGCGGGGCTTGAGAAGATAAAAGCGCCGCTGGTGTGGGTGAACTCGGCGGACGATTTCATCAACCCGCCGGAGCTGGGGCTGGCTGAGCAATTCATCCCGCGCCTCAAGACCGGGCGCTATGTGCTTATCCCGGCAAGCAAAGAGTCGCGCGGGCACGGCACGCATACATGGGCGGCGCTGTGGAAGGACGAACTGGCGGCGCTGCTGACGCGGAGCGAGCGGCGCTGACACACCTACACGCAGTCAGCCCTTATGACCGGGCAGGTTGACGTTCCCCATTGTTTCGTCGCGAAACGATGGTTACGGTTCGTTGCCTGCGAACGGGGGGACTGGGATGAAATCGATCTTTCGCCATGCCGCTATTGCGGTGTTTGCCTGCGTGATGGCGGGGTCGGCTGTAGCGCAGCCGGCGGGACCGCAACCTGATCCGCTGGCGCCGCTGGACGAAGCCAATGCCGGCGCCTTGCCGGAGCGGTTGCCGACGGAGGAGGAGATCGCGGCGGCGCAGGCGGCCTTCGAGGAGTCGCTCGAGCATCGCAAGGGGGTGATTGCGTTGCCAGCGGCGAAGGTCACGCTGACCATTCCCGAGGGGTTCTATTTCCTTGGGGCCGAGGATACGCGGCGCGTGCTCGAAGAGGCGTGGGCCAACCCTCCCGGAACGGCCGCCGAAGGCATGCTGCTGCGCGAGGGAACGACGCCGTTCACGGAAAACTCGTGGGTCGTCGTCCTCAGCTATGAGGACACGGGCTATGTCTCCGATGAAGACGCCTCGCATATCGACTACGACATGCTGATCGACGCCATGCGCGAAGGTCTCGACCTGGAAAACCGGACGCGCACCGAGCAGGGATATCCCACGATCGACATCATCGGCTGGGCCACCCAGCCTCGCTATGACGGCGCGACGCACAAGCTTTACTGGGCGAAGGAGCTGTCGTTCGACAAGAGTCCCGAGCACACGCTGAACTACGACATGCGCGTGCTGGGGCGGCACGGCGTGCTCTCGCTCAACTTCGTGGCCTCGCTGGAGCAGCTTGCCGATGTCGAGAAGGCCGCGCCGGCCGTTCTGGCGATTCCCCAGTTCGACGCGGGCGCAGGATATCGGGATTTCAACGCCGCCACCGACCGCAAGGCCGACTTCGGCATCGCCGGTCTCATCGGCGGCGCCACAGCTGCGACGCTTCTTGCGAAGAACGGTGGATTGATCGCCGTTGTCCTGGCATTCGCGAAGAAGGCCTGGGTGCTGATCATCATTGGCATCGGCGCGATCCTGACGTTCGTCCGCAACATGCTTGGCGGCAGGTCCAAGGTGAAGAAGACGGAAGGGCAGCGTTCGGCCACCGCATTCTTCGATGGTCCGACGCCCGAGGAGGCGCCGCCTGTGGCGCCGGCGGATGGGCAACCGCCAGCTTCGTAGGGCGTCAGCGACCGCGCAAAGCAAAAAGCCCGAAGCGATGCTCCGGGCCTTTCCAGTTCCTGCGTTTCGCAGATGACTATTTCGGGTTGCAGTAGTTGAGGAAGTCGCGCGCGGCGGCGGAATAGTTCTTCAGCGAGCCGATGTACTTGGCCTGCACCTGCGCAGAAGCGTCCTTCACGAAGGCCCACTGCACGTCGCCCTGGTCCGACACGAACGAGATCATGTCGAGCTGGCCGAGGGCCAGCAGGTCGGCGGAGGAGACCGGGAAGACGAAGTCGGCTTCGGGCGAGCGCGGGTTGGCGACGAACTTGCCTTCGATGTCGCGGGCGCCGGGGCCGGCGCGCAGGCGGAAGGTTGCGCTCTGGCCGACGCGGGTGGCGGGCTGCTTGCCGAGATGGACGGTCATCGTGCCGTTGGCCGCCTTGCAGTGGACAGAGATGCCGGCGGGGTTATCCGTGTCGCGCGCGCCAGTGTTGACCAGCGCCAGCATCGGATCTTCCGGGATCAGTTTTTCTTCAGCCAGCCAGGTGGTGGTCGCGGCGACGTTCGAGAGCGTCACCGTGGCCGGCGCCGCGGGCGAGGTGGAGGCGGAGGGCGATCCCGGCGCCGCGGGAGAGGAGGGCGAGGCTGCGGGATTGGACGCGCAGGCGGTCGCCAGGAACCCGGCGGCGGCAAGCATGGCGATACGGCTGAACATCGAAAAACCCCTTATTGTGTTGAACCGGGGCCCCCGGGGGCCCCGCACGCACTCCACACTCTACCTCAAATTGTGACGACGACTTTGCCTTTTGCGCGGCGTTCCGAAAGCTCCTTGATGGCGTCGGCGGCGCGTTCCAGCGGATAACGGTTGGAAATGTGCGGCTTGATCTTGCCTTCCTTGTAGAGGCGGAACAGGTCGGCGAGGTTGTCGGCATGGCCTTTCGGGTCGCGGGCGACGAACGCGCCCCAGAAGACGCCGACGATCTGGCAGGATTTCAGAAGCGTAAGATTCAGCGGCAGCTTGGGAATGCCGGCGGGGAAGCCGATCACCAGGAAGCGGCCCTCCCAGTTGAGCGCACGCACGGCGGGCTCGGCATAATCGCCGCCGACGCCATCATAGATGACATCGACGCCGCCACCGCCCAGTTCCTTGATCTTGTCGGAGAACTCTTTCTGTTGGTCGCGGCTCAGCGGGTTTTCCGGATAGACGAGG
This sequence comes from Hyphomonadaceae bacterium, assembly GCA_030158285.1. Classification (GTDB taxonomy): domain Bacteria; phylum Pseudomonadota; class Alphaproteobacteria; order Caulobacterales; family Hyphomonadaceae; genus UBA7672. Next base: position 54,569 of record JAOATF010000037.1, on the reverse strand, counting down.
CCTTTGTCGGCGCCCTTGGAGAGGCAGAAGTCGACCTTCTCCTGGCTCGAGGCCGCAGCGATCACGGTGGCGCCCATCGCCTTGCCGAGTTCGACCGCCGCGAGGCCGACGCCGCCCGCAGCGCCCAGCACCAGCAGCGTCTCGCCCGGCTTGAGGTGGCCGCGATCCTTCAGTGCGTAGTGCGAGGTGCCGTAGGTCATCAGCAGGGCGGCGGCTTCCTCGAACGGCATGAAGTCAGGCAGGGCGTTCATGCGGCTGGCGTGTATGGCGACCTCTTCGGCCATGCCGCCCGCGCCGGTGGAGCCGAACACCTTGTCGCCGACCTTGAACTGCGTGACGCCTTCGCCCACGGCCTTCACGACGCCCGAAAGCTCGCCGCCCGGCGAGAACGGGCGCGGGGGTTTGTACTGGTACATGTCCTGGATGATCAGGAAGTCGGGAAAGTTCACCCCGACAGCCTTCACGGAAATGACAATCTCGCCCGCTTTCGGCGTCGGCGAGGGCACATCCTCCAGCACCAGCGTGTCAGGCAGGCCCGGGGCCTTGGAAAGGATGGCGCGCATGTCGACTTCACTCCGCTCGTCGTCTCTGTGTCTGCCTTAGCGGACCTGCGCAAAACTGTCATCCCGCCGACCGAAAAGCCGCTTGAACGCGATTCATTTTCGGCTACGAATCCCTCCAGACGTCAGCGCGGCAATGACGCACGCGCGATATAGGGGGGGACATCGTCATGCGCTTACGCCTCGCGGCGCTCGCCGCCATTGTGCCTGCATTCCTGCTTGGCGCCTGCGCTTCTTCGGGGCCGCTCAATCGCAGCGTTCCGCTCGCGGCGCGCGACAAGATTGCGGCAACCGATGTGATCATGCCGATCGGCCAGAACGAAATGGTCATCGCGATTCCGATCTCGACCGGGGGTACGGCCGGCGCCGCATCGTTCGGCCTGATCGGCGCGCTTGTCGGCTCACTGGTGGACGCCAGCATTGACGCCGGAAACGCATCTGCCGCCGAAACTTCTGTGAAGCCGCTGCGCAATGCGATGATCGACTTCAGCTTTGATGATGTGCTGAACGCCGACGTGCAGGCCCGCATGACGCAGGCGACGTGGATGAATCCCGGCGGCTATCGCGTCGTGAAGGAAGTGACGCCGCAGAATCTTGAAGGTGTCCTGAAACAGTCCAAGGCCGCCAGCGTCCTGTTCGTGACGTCTGCGTACAATCTCAATTTCAACGCCGACGAACTCACCATCTCGCTGACGGGCCGGGTCCTGCCGAACACGCCCGAGCTGCAGGCGCTGCTGCCCGAGACGTTCGATCCGAAAGCCTCGCAGGTCACGAGCGCCAACGAGCTCTATCGCAACGTCTTCGTGTTCACGACCGCCGTCCCGAACGCCACCACCAGCCGCGATGACAACGTCGCGCTCTGGTCAGCCAACAATGGCGCGCCGATGCGCGAGGCGCTCAAACTCGGTTCGGCGAAGCTGACCGAGATGCTGGTGGCCGACCTGATGGCGGACCCGAGCGAACCGCTCGACCCCAAGACCACGACGCTGAAGCCCTATCAGGGCGAATTGTTTGCCGGCTATGTGGTCGCCAAGGACGATATCGGTACGCACGTTCTTCAGCAGTCGGGTTACGAGGTCTACGTCACCGACGTATCCCGCGCCGCGCTCGTCGCCCCGCCCGCCAAGAACACGAAGAGCAAGTAACGATGCGCGTCCTGCTTTCGGCCGCCATTGCGCTCGCCGCGCTTGGCGCATCGGCGTGCGCCAGCCCTGAACCGGTCATGCTGGCAAGCGATTTTGCTCCCAAGAACGGCAGGATTCCGTGGGCCTATTCGTTCAAGGGGATCTCGCCGGCCACCTGCCGGATCAGCATCGCCGACGTTGTCGATGCGCGCAGCGACAAGCAGTCCATGGGCCGGTTCGGCGGCCGCTATGTTCGCCACGAAGACGCGGTGGGCTGGGTGCGCTCGGGCCTCGAAACGCTGATCCATGACAAGCGCTTCGGGTTCGTCAGCCTCGCTGACGTCGGCGACGGCGTCCTGATGAACGTGTCGCTGCTCAAGGCCTACATGGAAGGGCTGGCCACATCGAAGAACGCCACCGTCGTGCTGCGCGTCAGCTATGTGCGTGGCGCGGAATTTCTGGGCGAGAACACCTTCCGCGGCGACTTCACCGATGTGAACTGGGGCAGCGGCGATGACGAGGCGCGCGACAGCCTGAATGTCGCGCTCCAGGAAGCGCTGCTGGCGATCGATGCCGATCTTGCTGCGCGGTGCAGCAAGTGGCTCGAACCCAAGGCGGTCGCGGCTGGCCAGCCTTTATAGCCAGTCATTGCCGCTTGCCGTTCGGCTGCGTGTCTGAAACCTTGTCCTCACGCGCCCGGCAGAGGCTGCGGACAAGGGAGAGACGTTGATGTTCCGTTCAATCACCCGCCGCCTGTTCGCGGGCGCGATTGTGGTCGCTGCGCTGGGCGCCTGCGCCACTGCGCCCGAAACGCCGAGCCCGGTGCCCGGTGTGCATTTCCGGATGGTGGAGACCAACGGGATAAAGCTGCGTGTGGCTGAGGCGGGGCAGGGCCCGCTGGTGATCCTCATCCATGGCTGGCCGGAGAGCTGGTATTCGTGGCGGCATCAGATCCCGGTGATTGCGGCGGCGGGCTATCACGTCATCGCGCCGGACATGCGTGGCTATGGCAAGTCGGACAAGCCGGCGGCGGTTGAGGACTACGACATCCATCACACGACCGCCGACATCACCGGGCTGATCGATGCGATGGGCGCGGAGAAGGCAATCCTGATCGGGCATGACTGGGGCGCGATCGTCACGTGGAATACGGCGCTGCTGCATCCGGATCGCGTGTCGGCGATGATCGCCATGAGCGTGCCGAATGGCGGGCGTGGTACGGCTGCGCCGACTGCCGGCATGAAGGCGGCCAACGCGAACGGCGAGAATTTCTACTACATCCTGTATCATCAGGAGCCGGGCGTTGCGGAAAAGGAATATGACTCGGATCCGCGTGGGTTGCTGTCGCGGCTCTATGCCTCGACTGACACGCCGCGCGATCCGCCGACGGTGACGGATCCCAAGCGCTCAGCGGGCGGGTGGATACCGCGCCTGGGCAAGCCGAAGCAGTTGCCGGGCTGGCTGAAGCAGGAAGACCTCGACTATCTGGTTGGCGAGTTTTCGGAGGCGGGCTTTCGCGGTGGGGTGAATTACTATCGCAACATGGACCGCAACTGGGAGACGACGCCGCAGCTGACGGGCGCGAAGATCAAGGTCCCGGTCGGCTTTTTGGCTGGCGTCGATGACATCGTCATTCGCGGCGCGAAGGAGCCTGCGCTGCAGGCGCAGATGGCGCGCGTGGCGGACGACCTGCGCGGCGTGAAGTTGATCCCGGGCGCGGGGCACTGGATCCAGCAGGAGAAGCCGGAGGAAACGAATGCGTTCGTGCTGGCGTTTCTGAAGGGATTGAAACAGCCGTAAGCCCGCGCTCGCCCTTCGACGGACGCTCCCTTTGGTCGCTGATCAGGATGAGCTCTTGTTGCTGTCTGTACTGAACTCACCGAGCGCTCATGCTGAGCAGGCCGAAGGCCGTCCGTCGAAGCACGAACGCGGGCTTGCGGGCGTAACGTCAACCTTGCGGACTCGCGAAAGCTTGATCGTTGCAGCGTGCATCAGCCGGGTTGCGCTGTGAGGCAACGCCACCGCAGAGTTGCGCATTGCTGTTCGGGGAAGGACGCTGCCATGACATCATTCAATCGCAGGGGCATCATGCTCGTGGGTGCGGCGGCGGGGCTTGCCCCGGGAGCGTTTGCGCAGGGAGACCAGTCCATGCGGCCCAGCCGTTTGCGCCACTACGTGATCGCCGCGCGCGACATGGAGGCAGTGTGCGACCAGATCTACAAGGCGCTCGATCTTGAGCCGACGCCCAAGGGCGATGGGCCGGAGCCGACATTGGCGTTCGGCTTCCGGACGCACATGATGCGCATCGGCACGACCATGCTGGAGATCGTCTCGCCGATCCGCGAGAAGCACCAGCTGCAGGATTTCTTCGCCGAGCGCGGTGGCGATGGCGGCTTCATGGTGGTGATGCAGACCTACGACGACGATGCGCTGCTGGCGCGCGCGGCGGCGGCCAATCACAAGCTGGCGTTCGAGATCAAGAACTTCATGGGCCAGCACCTGATGCAGTTCGACTACAAGACGTTTGGCTCGCGCTTCGAGTTCTACAAATACACGCCGGAGGACAATTGGTGGGGCAACCCGCTGGGCCGGGCCTATCACGATCCGAAAGCCGTGGAGGACATTCTCGGCGGCGTGGTGGCGGTGGAAAATCCCGGCGCGATCGCTGAGACGGCGGCGAAGACGTTCCTCGGCAAGCAGGACGGTAGCTCGGTCGATTTCATCGACCGGCGCATCGATTTTGTTGAGCCGGTGGGCAAGGCGCGCGGGCTGATTGCGCTCAATCTCAAGGCGCGCGACAGGGCGAAGGCGGGCACGTCCACCACCATCGCCAATGTGGATTTCCGCTTCATCTGACATCGCGCAACCAGAACGACCGGACTGCGTCGCTGTCAGTAGCTGTAGGCGAACCGGCTGATTTCGTCAGCGCAGAGGTCCGCAACGCGCGCGGCCAGGTCTTCGCTATAGTAGGCGCGGTAGTGGTCGTGCGGGTAGTTGTTGATATGCGGCAGCGGGGTGTGTTCCGCGATGCCGCAGCGTCGGAGTATCTCGGGATAGGCCTCGGTCAGATCCTCAAGGCGATACACCGCATCAACGAGCTGCCTGCCGTCCGCGTCGTCAAACCAGAGGTGAGGCCCCCTCCAGAGAGCCGTCGCCATTCCTTCCGGCGTCGCGGCGGCTTCGGCGCGTTCGCGCACGAACTGCTCGAAAGACTGCGCGGAGATTCTGGCGTGCTGTTCGTGAGTGGGCCTGTTGCGGACAAAATTGTAGGTCGAAACGAGCCTGTCCCAGGGATTGCGCGCAATTCCGAACGTGAACCGCCGACGCCATTCGGCCTCGCCGAAATACTGAAGCAGATCGCGCGCGCGAAGGTGAGCTGGGCCCTTGACCGTGGTGCGCGGCAGGCAGAATGCGAGGATCTCGGTGCAATGCGCTGTCGCAGTGGCGCCCCTGGAGCAAAGGGCGTCCGTCAGGCTCGTCCCTGCGGTCTTCGGCAAATGCACAAAGACAAAATCGCGTCCGATCGCCCCCAACGGGTCTTCTCCCTGTTTCTGAAGCCAGCGGGGCGCCGGAAGCTGTCGGGGCGTCTGAAGCAATCCGGCTGATCGCTTCCCAGCCGGCCTGCCTGGTGAACGGAAACCCTTGCCCTCCGATGTCTTCCGCATGGCGCCACGATTGACTTCTGCTTTGTGTCTACGCCATCCATCCGACCCATGAAACAGCTTCGCGGATATTTTGGCGTCGGCGTCGAGAGCCTGTCCAAGCCGATGAACCTTGGCGCGTTGCAGCGTACGGCGCATGCGTTTGGCGCGGCATTCACGTTCACCGTGTCAGCGGCGCCGAAGATCCGTGTGATGCACCATGCCGATACCTCGAAGTCGGACCTGCATGTGCCGTGGTATCTGTGGGATTCGATCGACGAGATGCAGCTGCCGCGCGGCTGCCAGCTGGTCGGTATCGAGCTGACGGACGATGCGGTGGAGCTGCCGGCTTTCCGGCATCCCATACAGGCCGCCTATGTCATGGGCGGGGAGGCGAGGGATCTGTCGCCGGAGATGCAGGCGCGCTGCGCGCATATCGTGAAGATACCGACGCGCTTCTGCATCAATGTCGGGCTGGCGGGCGCGCTGGTGATGTATGACCGCGTGCTGTCGATGGGCAACTGGCCGCCACGGCCTGTCGCTTCGGGCGGCCCTGTAGAGGACTGACTACTCGATGTAGGTGCGGTCGTTGCGCAGCGATACGCCGACTTGCGCCAGCAGGAGACCGGCGCCCGAGCCGACGCCCAGCGCTATGGCCGCGGGCATGTCTTCGGCCTTGAAGCCCGACATCAGCAGGAAGACGAGCATGCCGCCGAGGCCGATGCTGGCGAGCAGGCCGACGGTGCGGGTGACTTCGCCGGTGACGTTGGCGACGGGCGCGGCCTTGCGCCAGTTGCCGTAGATCGCACGGCCGGCAACCATGACCAGCATGCCGGCCAGCAACAGAGGTGCGCCGATGGCGGCGGCCTTGAAGCCGATGTGCACGGGGTCCGTCTTCGCAGCGATCTCCGCCACGATGAGCACGGTGGTCGCCGCGATCATCGCCACGATGATCGACGCCCCCGCCAGCATCACGATTGCGCCTCCTGCGCGTCGCCAGTCCACGCTTTCAACTCCACACATCCCCTTGGGATCACATGTGGAACAAGCAGGCTGGGCGCCGTTTGCGGTATTTACTAACGGCAGGCTGACGATACCCGCCTCCACGCGATTTCCGCTCCGAATTGAGCCAAAAGCCCCGGAAAACGGGGCGTTCGATGAAATTGCGGCAACCCGCTTAAACCCATTTTCAACTCCGCGTGCCAGTTTGGGCCGTAACAGGGAGACCGACAGAGTCTTCCGTCTACTGATGGTGTGGCACATGGCGAAGACCGTTCTGGTTGTCGATGACGACCCTACCCAGCGTCGTCTGATGCAGGCAGCAGCCGAGAAGCAGGGCTTCCGCGCCCGCGTCGTCGAAAATGGCGAACGCGCGCTGGAAGAGGCCTCCGACGCCCGCAACGGCGTTGATGTCGTCCTTCTCGACCTGATCATGCCGGGCCTCACGGGCATGGAAACGCTCGAGCGTCTCATGGAGCGCCGCCCTGATCTTCCGGTCATCGTGGTTACCGCCACCGGCGGCATCGACACAGTTGTGCAGGCCATGCGCGCCGGCGCGGTCGACTTCTTCGTGAAGCCTGCCAGCCCCGAACGCATCGCCATCTCGATCCGCAACGCGCTCAAGCTGTCGGACCTGCGCGGCGAAGTGAAACGCCTCGCCAAGAAATCAGACGGCAAGCTGACCTTTGAGGACATGATCGCCGGCGCGCCCACCATGCGCCAGGTCGTTCGCCTCGGCCAGCGCGCCGCCGCGTCGTCGATCCCGATCCTCATCCTCGGTGAATCGGGCGTCGGCAAGGAAGTCATCGCGCGCTGCATCCAGGGCGCGTCCGATCGCGCCGGCAAGCCGTTCGTCACCGTCAACTGCGGCGCTATCCCGGAAAATCTCGTCGAGTCGATCCTGTTCGGCCATGAGAAGGGCTCGTTCACCGGCGCGCACGAGAAGAAGCTCGGCAAGTTCGTGGAAGCCGACCAGGGCACGCTGTTCCTCGACGAAGTCGGCGAACTGCCGCTGGACATGCAGGTGAAGCTGCTGCGCGTCCTGCAGGAAGGCGAGGTCGACGCTGTCGGCTCGCGCCGTCCGACCAAGGTCGACGTCCGCATCATCTCCGCCACCAACCGCGATCTTGCGCAGCTGGTGAAGGAAGGCCGCTTCCGCGAGGACCTGTATTACCGCCTCAACGTTTTCCCCATCGAGATCCCCTCGCTGCGTGAGCGCAAGGAAGACCTGCCGTCGCTGATCGAGCACTTCGTCGGCCGCTTCAACGCCGAGGAAGGCAAGAACATCCCGGGCGTCGCTCCGGATGCGCAGGCAATGCTGACGACGTTCGATTGGCCCGGCAACGTGCGCCAGCTCGAGAACGCGGTGTTCCGCGCGGTCGTGCTGTCGGATGGCGGCGCGCTGAAGCAGGAAGACTTCCCGCAGATCTCGGGCATGGTTGCGGCCGAGCCGGTCGTGATGAACCTGCCGAAGCCGGCCAACGACCAGGGCGACCAGCCCGTCGCCGTGACCGACGGCACGGGCGAGCTGCGCACGCTGGAAGCCATCGAGCGCGACCTGATCCAGTTCGCCATCGACCACTATTCCGGCCACATGTCGGAAGTCGCCCGCCGTCTCGGCATCGGCCGCTCCACGCTCTACCGCAAGGTCCGCGAGTACGACCTCAAGGTGCGTGACGGCGAAGACCTCGAAAACGTGGGTTGATGACCATGGAGCGCGACATGCACATTGTTCCCGCTTTCGCGATCGGCGCCGACGCCGGTGCAGGCAAGCTGAGCATCAGCCTCGCGGAAGCCTGGTTCAGCCTCGCCGCCATCGGCGGCGCGGTGCTCCTGACGCTGGCCGGCTCCGGCTGGGCCTTCTGGTTCGCCGCGACGAGCGTCTGATCGAACTTACGAAAACGACAGGAAGGCCGGCTGCGTGGAAAACGCAGCCGGCCTTTTGCTTTGCGGTCCGCTTTACAGGCGCGCATTTTTTGTATCAACGTCCGGCCGCACCCTGAGCGTTCGCGGGCAGCGAACCATGACCCGGGTGAGGGGATTGAGCGCAGCATGGGAATTGATGCACACGCGCTGAACTGCCTGCATTACGCCAGGCGTTTCGGGAATCTGGGCGAAACGGTCACGGCGGGCAGGCAAAGCCTGCTGCTGGACGCCAATACGCTGGAATCCAGAGCCGGCTTCCGCGATCCTGGCCCGGAGCGGAGCCTGTTTGGCGAGCGCCTGATGATAGGCGCTTTCGGCGCGTCCAGCGTCGAGTCCATCGATGCGTCCAGCTATGAGCAGGCGACCCACATCCACGACATGAACCTGCCCATGCCGGCGGGCTTCAAGACCTATGACACGGTCTGCGATTTCGGGACAATCGAGCATGTGTTCCGCATCACGCAGGCGATCCAGAACCTGATCGCGCTGTGCAAGGAGGGCGGGCAGATCCTGCACGTCGCGCCGGCCAACAATTTCTGCGGCCATGGCTTCTGGCAGATGTCGCCGGAGCTGTTCCTGTCGCTGTATTCGCGGCGCAACGGGTTCCGCGACACCGAGGTGTTCGTGGCCACCCGCAAGAACGACCATCAATGGTTCAAGGTCATTCCGCCGAAGGACGGCAAGCGGATCCACATCAATTCGAAGTCGAAAATCTATGTCATCTGCCGAACGGTGCTGGAGCGCCGGCCGACGGCGCCGCTGAACGTGCAGCAGAGCGATTATATCGACCTGTGGGCCGACAAGGGCGCGCCGGTGGAGGGCACCAACCCCGACACCGGCACAAGCCCGGAGGACACGTTCGGCCAGCGCTTTGCGTACAAGTATTTCCGCGGGCTGACGGGCGCGAACCCGCACCTGACCGCGATGCGCGCGGGACGCTGATCGGAGCGCTTCGCCACACCACAGCCCCGGCACGCAAAAAGGCCGGCCGCGCTCATGCGCAGCCGGCCTTGAACATCTTTGCCGGATGTTGGTCCGTCTAGGTTTTAGGCAGGAGGCCTTCGCGCTGGGCGCGCTTGCGGGCCAGTTTGCGCGCACGGCGCACGGCCTCAGCCTTCTCGCGAGCTTTGCGCTCGGACGGCTTTTCGAAGTGATTGCGACGCTTCATTTCGCGGAAGAGACCTTCACGCTGCATCTTCTTCTTGAGCGCCTTCAACGCCTGATCGACGTTGTTATCGCGGACCACGATCTGAACTATTTGAAACTCTCCATCGGTTTCCCGGCCGGCTCCGGGATGATCTTCAAGACGCAATTGACGCCGGAACGGCCGCAAACGCTCCCGCTAGGGATACGTACGCCCGTCCGACGGGTGATTTTTCCGGCCCCTCACGGTATTCCATGACGGACAGGCGGGGGTCCGATACCATATGAATCCGGGCCTGCCTACTGCCCAAAACCTAGGGATTTTGACGTCATGAACCCTCAGGACAGCGCTCCCAGCGACCTTTTCCTCGCCCGGCTGACCGACGCCATGCTGCAACTGGCCCCCGATTCCGGCTGGACGCAGGCCACCCTGTCGCGGGCCGCCGAAAAAGCCGGGCTGACCGAGGGCCAGGCGCTCCTTGCTGCCCCGAATGGCGTCGCCGACGTGCTGGAAGCCTTCGGCCTGCGCGCCGCCCGCGCCGCCGGGGAGGCGCTGTCCGCGCCGGAGGTGGCCGGTCTCAAGGTGCGCGAAAAGGTCCGGGCAGGGGTGAAGGGCTGGCTCGGCGCGCTGGGCGCCCACAAGACGGCGGTGAAGCGGGCGGCGACGACGCCGGCCAACCTGCTGACCGGGCCCAAGGGTCTGTGGGCGGCGGCGGACGCCATCTGGGCGGCGCTGGGCGACAAGTCGACGGACTATAACTGGTACACCAAGCGGATGACGCTCTCGGCGGTGCTTGCCTCGACGCTGGCCGCCTGGATGGGGACGGATGATGAAGCGCAGGTCGATGAGTTCCTCGACCGCCGCATCGAGAACGTCATGCAGTTCGAAAAGCTGAAGGCGCAGGCCAAGGACGCCTTCGCGAAGATGCCAGACCCGATGGATATCTTTGGGGCGCGGAAGACTTAGGCGCGCATGTCGAGCGGCGTTCAACCTTCCACACGCATAAAGACCGGCGTGTTCATGCTGGTCGCGGGCATAAACCTCGGCGTGATCGCGTTCCTGCTGATCGGCGTGCTGGGGTTTGTTGCGCTGGTCCCGCTGTTCGCGGCGCCGGTCCTGGTTCTTGTCGGCCTGTTCCAGATGATACGTGGCGTGCGGGAACGGTAGGCCGGGCGGGCGCCCGGCGGTCCCGGCTTACCGGCCCAGTTCCCTTGTCGCCTCTTCCACACCCTTCACGGTGAGCGGGAACATGCGGTGGCCGCCGACGATCTGGCGGATCAGGTCGGTCGATCCGGAATATTCCCAGCCCGAGGGATGCGTGGGGTTGAGCCAGGCCATGTGCGGATAGATGTCAACGAACCGCTGCAGCCACACCGCGCCTGGCTCCTCGTTCCAGTGTTCCACCGAGCCGCCGGGATAGGTGATCTCATACGGGCTCATCGCCGCATCGCCGACGATGATGACCTTGTAGTCGGCCGAGAACTTGTGAAGCACATCCCATGTCGGGATCTTCGAGACGCCGCGCCGGCGATTGTCCTTCCACACGCCTTCGTAGATGCAGTTGTGGAAATAGAAGAATTCGAGGTTCTTGAACTCGGTGCGCGCCGCCGAGAACAGCTCCTCGCAGGCCTTCACGTGCGGGTCCATCGAGCCGCCGATGTCGAGGAACATCAGGAGCTTCACGGCATTGCGCCGCTCGGGCCGCATGACGATGTCGATATAGCCTTCCTTGGCGGTCTTCTTGATCGTGCCGTCGAGATCGAGTTCTTCGGCGGCGCCATCGCGCGCCCACTTGCGCAGGCGGCGCAGCGCGACTTTCAGATTGCGCGTGCCGATCTCCACCGAGTCGTCGAGGTTCTTGAACTCGCGCTTGTCCCAGACCTTCACCGCGCGCTGGTGCCGCGATTCCTTCTGGCCGATCCTAACGCCTTCGGGATTGTAGCCGTAGGCGCCATAAGGCGATGTCCCGGCCGTGCCGATCATCTTGTTGCCGCCCTCGTGGCGTTTCTTCTGCTCGGCCATCCGCTCCTTGAGCGTTTCCATGAGCTTTTCCCAGCCGCCCATGGCTTCGATCTGTTTCTTCTCTTCCTCGGTGAGGAATTTCTCGGTGAGCTTCTTCAGCCACTCGTCGGGGAACTGGTGGACGTCGACGCCTTCGGAGAATGCGTCGAGCCCCTTGAAGACGTGGCCGAACACCTTGTCGAAGCGATCGAGATGCTTCTCGTCCTTCACCAGCGCCGAACGCGCTAGATAGTAGAAATCCAGCACCTCATTGCCGCCATCCCCGCCGACGACGCCTTTGTCCATGGCCTCGAGCAGGGTGAGGTATTCCTTGAGCGTGACCGGCACCTTGGCGGCGCGCAGCTCGTGGAAAAAGTGCTGGAACATGGGACGTCTCCGGCAGGCTTGAGCCAAGCCTAACCGGAAGCCGTCTCAAGGGCAAAGGGGCTAGAAAAAGGCCCCCAGGCGTCAGGCCGATCAGCCCGCGTCGCCGCCTTCGCCGGGGACGACCGCCTTGGGATCGTACTGCATGGACTGTTCGAGCGGGCGGACAACCTTGGCGGCAAGCGCCTCGAAATGGCCGATCTCGAGGTCGTAGAACGGCGCGCCGTTCTGAGTGATGGAAATGGTCTTCGGCCATTTCACGCCATTGCTCTCGACTTCGCCGGAGAAGGTCGCGACCTGCGCGATGTCAGCGCCGCCCTTGGGATCGCGCACATTGCCGCTGGCGCGCACCAGCTTGCCGTTGGCGTCGAAGGACAGATTGAGCGTCTGGCCGTGGGCGGTCGTCTGGATTGTTCGCGAACCATCGGCGCCGGCGGCCTGTTCCTTCACATCGCCGGCTTTCAGCGGGGCGAGCAGCATGAAGCTATAGAGGCCAAGCTGCTGGTTCTCGTTGACCGCCTGCGCTTCCGGCAGCGGGGTCCACGTCACGCGGTTCACGTCCCAGGCCTTGCCTTGCTCGACCTGCAGCGTGCGGCCTTTCTTGGGGCCGTCGGCCTTCGGCCAACTGGTGAAGCGGGCGTTCTCGAACGGGCGCACGACAGTGGCGACTTCAAGCTCGGTCACCTTGTCGCCGGCGGTCACTTTCGCATGGCCGGTCCAGTAGAGCTCTTTCACCTTGGTGAGGGCGGCCTCGCCACCGGCCTTGTCGACGGCGACATCAAGAACGGACTTGCCGGCATAGATGCCAGCGGAAGCTGCAGCATCCGGCGCGGGGGCCGCTGTCGTGGTGCACGCGCCGAGCGCCAGCAGCGCGGCGGCAGCCATCAGACCGTTCCTGGAAAAAGCCATTTCTCACTCCCCGTTACGTCTCTTGCGCCGGCGCTATCCGCCGGTCGGTGACACGCTTTAGCGCATACCCCAGCCTGCTGCGAAGCGGGGGATGGCGATATGCGGCACAAAGACCCGTGATCGGCGTCGTGAAAGAGAGAAAATATTCTCAGATGACCTTGAGCTGGATCAAGGACTCGGCCGAAGCGACCAGCGCCGCCTCTGCGGTCCTGAACTTCACGCCCAGCATGCGGGAAGCCTTTGCATTGCTGGCTTTCCGCGTGCGACCGAGCTCCGTCACGGTCTGGCGATAGACAGGCTGGAAGATGGCCAGCAGCTTCAGGGCAAAGTCGGGGATTTTCCGTTTCGGGATTTGCGACTCATAAGCCGGGAATGCCTTCCGCAGAACGTCCGCGGCTTCCGTGAACCACAGGAAACCTTCGGTTGCGAGGAAACGCTCGCCCGCCGCCTCGGGGATCTCCATCGCCTTCACATGGCATTCCGCAACGTCGCGCACGTCAACAAATGAGAACCCGATGCGCGGCAGGCCCGGCGTCTTGCCGTTCATCAGGCGGATCGGGATTTCCAGCGAAGTCGAGACATCTTCCGAGAGCGCAGGCCCCATGATGCCGGTGGGATTGATGACGGCCAGTTCCAGGCCCTTGCCCTCACCCTTCACATAGTCCCACGCCGCACGCTCCGCGATGGTCTTGGACTTTGTGTAGGGCGTGTTGTCGGGGCCTTCCGGGTTCGACCACATGGTCTCGTCGGAGATCTCGGCGCGTTTCTCGCCATGGCCGTAGGCGATCGCCGCCATCGAAGATGTCATCACCACGCGCTTCACGCCCGCCGCTTTCGCCGCCTTCAGCACGCGCAGCGCGCCATCGCGCGCGGGCCGGATCAGCTCCATCTCGTCTTTCGGGTGCACGGCGGGGAAGGGTGAGGCGACATGCTGCACATAGGCGCAGTGCTTCACCGCCTCGGCCCAGCCGGCATCGGAGGCAAGGTCGGCTTCGACGAAGTCGATGCCCTTCGCGCGCGGATCATGCTGCGCGAGAACGTTCCGCACTTCATCCACGCGCTTCAGGGAGCGCAGCGTGCCGCGCACCTCATAGCCTTTCGCCAACAGCTGCAGGATCAGGTGTTGCGCCACGAAGCCCGAAGCGCCGGTGACCAGTACGCGCGTCGACATGAAAGCCTCCAGCCTTGTTTGTGGCGGAAGCTGGCGATATTCCCTGACAGTGTCAAGTTATTTGCGAGCGACCGCTCACATCAGCTGATCTTGCCCTTGAGTGAGGCAAGCGTTTCCTTTGCATCATACTGCTTGGGACCACCCGCCAGCGCTTCGCCCTTGCCCATGACGATCACGAGCGTCTGTGTGTTCTTGCCCTCGAGCTTGCCATCAACCTTGCTGGCGATCTCGAACCACTCATTGCCCTTGTCGAGCGTGATCTGCGCCGCGCGCGAGAGCGTGCGGTCGGCCACCAGCTTGCGCGTGACTTCTGCCGTCGGCGCTTCATAGACGATCCGCACGCGCCCGCCGGACATGGCTTCTTCGGTAAAGCCGCTCGGCTGGCTGAAGGGCAGGGACGGGATGGACGAGCAGGCCGAGGCGGCCAGCACGGCAAAGGCCAGGACAAGACGTTTCACTGAAAGCTCCGCAGCTGCCCCACCCACACGACCTGAACAAACGCCGCGACGGCGCATGTCGTTCCCGCATTCTGGCGCGCCGTTGCAAAAAGAGAAAGACGCCGGAGGCATGCCCCCGGCGCCTTTGCTCTTTGGATCAGTACATCAGGCCGATCAGGCTGCCAGCGAGGCCTGCGCGGCGTACGCGCGATAGCCTGCCTCCCGGTTCTGCTGAATCGCCGAGGTCAGTTCGGCAAGGCTGAGCTGCCCATCGCCATTATTGTCGAGCGAGGCGAGGGCGGAGGCAACGCTGCCATCCTCGTCATCGGTCTCCATGCCGAACGCGGACAGGATCTCGTCCATGTCGAGACCGGAGTCCTCATCCGTATCCAGCGCAGAGAGGATGCTTGACGCCTCCTCATCCGCGCTCGGCGGCGGACCGCCCATTCCCCCACCCGGCGGCGGTCCACCCGGCGGCGGTCCCTTCGGCCCATGCGATTGCATGTCCGAGGTGATCGCCGTGGTCAGCTCGTCGGCGTTGAGTGCGCCGCTGCTGTCGCTATCGATGGCGCTCAACGCGCTGTCGATAGTGCTGGTGTCGAGCCCGGCTGCGGAGAAGGCGGTCGCAATTTCGTCTGCGCTCACCTCGCCATCGCCATCCGTGTCGAGTCCGCTGATGAGGTCGGATGCGATGTCGGACGCGCTGGGCGCTTCCATCTGCATCGAGATCATCGCGCTCATCGTCTGGCCCGACATGGCCGGGGACGATGCGCCGCTCGTGTTACAACTCTGGCTGCTTTCGCCCGGCAGCTTCTGCCGCCCGGCGCTTTCTGCCGTCGCTTGGGTATTTGTATCTCCGCTACTCTGGAAGAGTCGCTGGAGCATCAGGGCTGCTGATGCGCCTGATGTCTGTGAGACATTCATCGATGTCACTCCGAAGGCGTGACGGCCATCAAGACCGCCACGGGGACCTCCCCCGGAGAACAGGCTGCAAACGGCGCAACCAGATTTGTCGCGCGCCTGTACTAAATTGTATCGCGCGCTTCAGGGCGAACGCGGCAGGAATTCCGGCGTCTTCCGCGCATGCGTCTTCTGCTCGTACGCATACGCCAGCCCGATCAGCGTCGGCTCCGACCACGCCGCGCCGAAGAATGACAACCCGACCGGGAGGTCGCGGATGTCGCCCATCGGCACGGTGATGTGCGGATAGCCCGCCACGGCGGCTAGGCTGGAGGACGAGCCGAGGAAATGGTCGCCCGTCACAAGGTCGGTCGTCCACGCCGGGCCGCCCGAGGGCGCGACAATGGCGACGATGTTGTTGTCGGCCAGCAGCTTGTCGATGCCGTCTTTCCCGGCGAGCCGCGCGGCGGTCGCCTTCGCATCGAGATACGCCTTGTCGGTCAGGGCAGGGGCCTTGGCCGCTTCCTCGAATAGGTCCTGGTTGAAGAACTCCATCTCGGCGGGCGTCGCGGTGTTGAACGCGATCACATCATTCAGCGTCCGGCTCTTCACGGCGTCAGGTGTTGACGCGAGATAGGCGTTCAGCCCCGCCTTGAACTCCGCCAGCAGCACAGTGAACTCCGCCGCGCCCATGTCGCGCCGCGCCGGGAAGTCCTTGATCTCGACCAGCTCCGCGCCCACCGTCTTCAGCTGCTCCAGCGCCGCCTCGAACGCCGCGTCCGTCGCCGGGTGATAACCCGCAAAGAATCGCGCCACGCCAATCCGCTTGCCCCGCAGCGCATTCGCATCCAGCGCGGTCGTGTAGTCGGTCTTGTGTGCATCCGCCTGCGCCGTCGCCGGATCGCTGGGGTCGGACCCCGACATGACGTTCAGCATGATCGCGGCATCGGTCACGGAGAGCACCATCGGCCCCGCCGTGTCCTGCGTCGCGCTGATCGGTACAATGTAAGTGCGCGGGATCAGGCCAACGGTCGGCTTCAGCCCCACGACGCCATTGTTGGAGGACGGGCAGACGATCGAGCCATCCGTCTCCGTCCCCACTGTCGCCCCGGCCAGCCCCGCCGCCATCGCCGCGCCCGAGCCGGAGGACGACCCGCACGCATTGCGATCCAGCACGTGCGGGTTCTTCGTCAGCCCGCCCACCGCGCTCCAGCCCGAGCTGGAGCCGTTGGACCGGAAATTGGCCCACTCGCTGAGATTGGTCTTGCCGAGGATCACCGCCCCCGCCGCCCGCAGCCGCGCCACCAGCGGCGCATCCCGCCCTGTCTTGTTGTCCTGCAGCGCCAGCGATCCCGCCGTCGTCGCCAGCTCAGCCGCCTCGATATTGTCCTTCAGCAGCACCGGCACGCCATGCAGTGGCCCGCGCGACTTGCCCGCCGCCAGCTCCGCATCCAGCGCCTTCGCGTCGGCCAGCGCATTGGGGTTCAGCGCCAGAACGGCGTTCAAGGTTGGCCCGGCATCATCTACTGCCGCGATCCGGTCGAGGAAGGCCTGCGCCAGCGCTTCCGATGAAATGGTCTTCGCCTGGATGTCGGCGGCCAGCTGCGAGAGCGTTTTTGGCTCGGCGACCAGCGCTGCGAATCCCTCCGCCGCTACGGGAGGGGCAGGGGCCGGCTGACACGCGCTCGTGATCGCAATCGTTGCCGCAGCCAGAAAAATTTCTCGCATCGACCCCCTCCATTCTTACCGGGAGACATCACCACCGACACGATTTCCTGTCGAGCGGCGCGTTGAAATGCGTGTTTTTCCGATCGGCAATTTTTGCCGCCTGCGCGTCGGCAGCTCATGCGCGCGGCGCCAATGCCCACGCACGCAACAAGGCAACAACCCGTGCGCCACAACGCTCGCCGTCACTTTTGCCGCAGGCGAAGGGCCTCGTTCGCATGCCCCGCAACGCAGCGCGCGAGAGCCGGAAAACCCTTGGGACTCAACATGAATCGGCAAAATTTGCCGGAAACCGGATGGAAACCATTGAATGCGAAAAGTGCAATTGTGGAGGTCGGTTTTCCGGCCGCTGCATCTGCGCGTCGACCGAATGTCGACTGAGAACTACGACCAGGATGGTCCGGCCATGTCGATTTCATCGCTTTCAGTGGCGCAGATCCGCGCCCTGTCCACCACGGCCATCCAGTCCCTCAACTCAACGTCGATCCAGTCGCTGACCACGACGCAAGTCGCGGCATTCACGACAACGGGCATCGGGGCGCTGTCCTCGACCCAGTTCGGCGAGTTCTCCACCACGCAGGTGAGGGCGCTGCAGACCACGCAGATCCCCTCGATCAACTCCAGCGTGGCGCTCACCTCCAGCCAGCTTCTCGTCCTCACCGGCCAGCAACTCGGCGTGATGGCCACCGCGCAAGTGCAGGCGATGGACACGACTGCTGTTGCTGGCTTCAGCACGTCGCAGATCGCCGGATTCTCCTCGACAAACATCTCCGCGCTCGACGCCACGCAGGCCGGCGCGCTGACCACCACGCAGGTTGCCGCCTTCTCGACCACGCAGGTCTCCGGCCTCACCGAAACCGACATTTCCGAGCTGTCCGCCACGCAGGTTGGCGCTTTCAGCCGCACGCAGATCGTGCGTATCGGCACGGACGCCGTCGCCGCGCTCGACACCACGCAGATCGCCGCCATCGCGACCACCGTCCTGCAGGCGCTGAACACCTCGCAGCTGGCTGCCCTCCAGGCCGCCGACGTCGCCGAATTCACCACCACGCAGCTGGCTTCGCTGACCACCACGCAGGTCCGCGGCCTCTCGACCACCTTCATGTCGGGCCTCAGCGACAGCCAGGTCGCCGCCCTGACCACGACCCAGCTCGGTTCGCTGACCAACACGAGCCTCGCCGCGCTTGAAGCCACGCAGACCGCCGCGATGACGACCACGCAGGTCAAGTCGCTGTCGACCACGCAGCTGCTGTCGCTTGACGCCACCAACGTTGCCGAATTCACCACGACCCAGGTCGCCGCCCTCACCAACACCCAGGCGCAGTCACTGACCTCGACGCAGCTCGGCGGTCTCGCCGACACGCAGATCCAGGCCTTCACGACGACGCAGCTCGGCTCGCTGTCGACCACGCAGGTGCGCAACCTGACGACCGACATCCTCGCTGCGATGGACACGACGCAGGTCGCCGCCTTCAACGCGACGCAGGTTGCTGCGATCACCACGACCAACCTCAACGCCCTCGACGCCGCAAAGTTCAACAGCATGACGTCGACGCAGGTCAAAGGCCTGACCTCGACGCAGCTGAGCGCCCTCGATGCGACCGCCATGTCGGCGATGGACGCCACGCGCTTCGGCGCACTGACCTCGACGCAGGTCAAGGCCTTCACCACCACCCAGATCGGCGCGATGGATGCCCCGGACGTCGCCAAGTTCGGCACGGCCCAGCTCTCGGCCCTGACCACGACGCAGATCGGCGCCTTCACCACCACGGGCATCGGCGACCTCGCCGCCACCCAGATGCAGGCCTTCGCGACGACGCAGCTCAACGCGCTGTCGACCACGAACCTCAACGCGCTGAGCGATACGCAGATCGCCTCGCTGACCACCACGCAGGTCGCTGGTCTCTCGACCACGCAGGCTGGCGCGCTCTCCGCCACCAACATTGCCGGCCTGACCACCACGCAAGCCGGTGCGCTCACCGTTGCCCAGCTCGGCCGTCTGTCGAGCGATGCGCTGGTTGCCTTCAACACGACACAGTTCGGCGCCCTCAGCGCCACCCAGGTCCGCGCCTTCAGCACCACCCAGCTCGGCAACCTTGACGCCGCCGACATCTCGGAATTCACCACCACGCAGATCGCCGGCCTTGCCACCACGCAGGTTCGCGGACTGAACGATACCGCCATCGGCGCGCTCGCCGCCACGCAGGTCGCCGCCTTGACGACCGCCCAGGTCCAGTCGCTCAACACCACGTCGCTGACCGCCTTCGCCGACACGCAGATCGCCGCGCTGACCACGACGCAGGTTGCCTCGCTGACGCTGACGCAAGTCACCGCGCTCGACAGTACAAACGTTGCCGCCCTGACCGCCACGCAGGTTGGCGCGCTCAACGCCACGCAAGTCGCTGCACTCGGTTCGACCAACTTCGCGCTGCTCGACCAGACCCAGATCGGCGCCCTGACGACGACGCAGATGCGCTCGCTGTCGACGACCCAGATCGCCAACATCGACGCCGCCCAGGTCGCGTCCTTCACGACGACCCAGCTGCAGCAGCTGAACGGCACGCAGATCAAGTCGCTGTCGACCTCCAACCTGTCCTCGCTCGACACGACGCAGATGGCTTCCCTATCGGCCACGCAGATCGCCTCGCTGACCACGACGCAGGTCGCCGGCCTCGCCGCGGGTGATATCGGCGAAATGACCACCACGCAGGTCCAGTCGCTGGTCACCACCCAGATGGCCAACCTGTCGACCGAAGCCGTTGCCGCCCTCAGCGCCACGCAAGTCGCCGCCCTGCGCACCACGCAGATCCAGGGCCTGACCTCGACGCAGTTCGGCGCGCTCGACGCCTCGGACATCGCCGAATTCTCGACCACGCAAATGGCCTCGCTGACCACCGCGCAGGTCGCCACGCTGTCCTCGACCGCCGTGTCGTCGCTGGCCGCTACGCAGGTTGCGGCGCTGTCGACCTCGCAGATCGCGGTCCTGTCCTCGACCAACGTCTCGGCGCTTGACGCCACGCAGGTCGCCGCGCTCACGACCACGCAGGTCAAGGCGCTGACCACGACTCAGATCGGCGGTCTCGACGCTGCTGACGTTGCCGAGTTCACCACGACGCAGATCGGCCAGCTCCAGAACACCCAGTTGGTCGCGCTGACCTCGACCAACATGGCCAACCTCGCCGAAACGCAGATCGCAGCGATCTCGGCCATCGGCGTCAAGGTGCTCACGAACACGAACTTCGCGGCCCTGGCCGAAACCCAGCTCGGCGCGCTGACGACCACTCACATGGCCTCGCTGACGACCGGCCAGCTGCAGGCTCTCGACTCGACCAAGTTCATGGCCTTCTCGTCGACGCAGGTTGCGGCGCTGACAGTCACGCAGATCGGCGCGGTTTCCGAGACGAACCTGTCGGCTCTCGAAGCCACGCAGATCAACGCGCTGACCACCGCCCAGCTGCAGAAGCTCTCGGCGACCCAGCTCAACGGCATGTCGACGACCGACATGGGCGAGCTGACGACGACGCAGGTCTCCCAGCTGACCTCCACGCAACTGCGCGGCCTCTCGACCACCAACATCGCCGCCTTCGGCGACACGCAGGTCGCCGCCTTCACGACGACCCAGCTGGCTTCGCTGACCACGACGAACCTGTCGGCGCTCGACGCCACGCAGATCGGCGCGCTCTCGACCACGCAGGTCAAGTCGCTGACCGCAACGCAGCTGACCGGCCTCACGGCGACAGACGTTGCCGAACTGACGGCTGACCAGATCGGCGCTCTCACGGGCACGCAGGCTGCTGGCCTCACGGCGACGAACCTCGCCGACCTGGCCGACACGCAGATCCAGGCCTTCGTGACGACCTCGCTGCGCGCACTCTCGAGCACCAACATCGCCTCGCTCAGCACAACGCAGATCTCGTCGCTGACGACGGGGCAGGCTGCCTCGCTCACCAACACGCAGCTCAACGCGCTCAACACGACCAAGTTCGGCGCGCTGGCGGATACGCAGATCGCGGCCCTGACAACAACGCAGGTCGCCGGCATCTCGACCACCAACCTGACGTCGCTCGACTCGACCCAGATGGGCGCGCTGACCACGACGCAAGTCGCCGCGATGACCGCCTCGCAGATCAGCGGCCTGACGACGACCAATGTCGGCTCGCTGACAGAAACGCAGGTCGCTGCGATTACGACGACGCAGATCAAGTCGCTGTCGACCACCAACCTCTCGGCCCTCGACGCCACGCAGGCCGGCGCTCTGACCACGACCCAGCTGGCCCAGCTGACGTCGACCCAGGCTTCGGCGCTCAACGCGACCGACATCGGCGAGCTGTCGTCGACGCAGATCGCGGCCTTCACCGGCACGCTGCTGGCCCGCCTGTCGACCGATGCGGTCGTCGCGCTCGACCAGACCCAGCTCTCGGCGCTCAACGCGACGCAGCTGCAATCGTTCACGACCACGCAGGTCGCCGCCCTCGACGCTGCCGACATGGCGGAGTTCACCGAGACCCAGCTGGCCAACCTCAGCGCCACGCAAGTCCGCGCGCTCACCTCGACCGCCCTCGGCGCCATGGTTGAGACGCAGGTTGCCGCGCTGACGACGCAACAGGTCCAGTCGCTGACGGCGACCTCGCTCTCCGGTCTCGACGCCACGCAGGTCGGCGCGATGACCACGACGCAGGTCAAGTCGATCACGACAGCCCAGCTCACGGCGCTCTCGACCACCGACGTGCAGGAGTTCTCGACCGATCAGGTTGCCTCCTTCACGGTCACGCAGCTCGGCGCCTTCTCGTCGACCAAGTTCGCGGCGATGACGGATGCGCAGATCGCGGCGATGACGCTGACGCAGGTCCAGTCGATCTCGGCCAGCAACCTCTCGGCTCTCGGCCTGACGCAGATCAACGCCCTGACGACCACGCAGGTTGGCGGTCTCACGACGACGCAACTGTCGGGTCTCTCGACCACGAACTTGCGCGCCCTCGACCAGACGCAGGTCGCGGAACTCTCGACCACGCAGGTCAAGGCTTTCACGACGACGCAGATCGCCGGCCTCGCCGCCGCCGATGTCGCCGAGCTGACCAACACGCAACTTGCTGCGCTGACGACCACGCAGGTCGGCGCGCTGACGTCCACCAACGTTGCTTCGCTGACGGACGCGCAGGTCGGCGCCATGACCGTCAGCCAGATCGGCAAGCTGTCGAACACCGTCGTCCACGCCTTGGATACGACGCAGCTCGCCAGCCTGACGGCCACGCAGGTGCAGGCCTTCACGACCTCGCAGATCGGCGCCATGGACGCGACCGACCTCGACGAACTGTCGGCCACGCAGGTTGCCGCGCTGTCCTCGACGCAGGTCAAGGCCATCACCACCACGGTGATCGGCGCCATCTCGTCGGCCGCCATCGGCGCCTTCGACACGACCCAACTCTCGCAGCTGGCCGTGACGCAGATCGATCAGCTGTCGACCACCAACCTCTCGGCGCTGTCCTCGACGCAGTTGTCGGCCTTCACCTCGACGCAGGTCGCCTCGTTCGACGACCCGCAGCTCGAAGCCTACCTCCTCGGCCTCAACTAGGGCCGGGAAAGGCGAGTAAAATCAGGCGCGGAGGCGGGAGGAAACCCTCCCGCCTCCGCCGATTTACCTTTTGTTGAGCAAGAAACTTCAAGGCTGAGACTGTATGGGCGCGGCATTGCGCCTGCTGAACGGGCTCGCCATGTCGCAGACGACTTTCCTTGCCGCGATCCAGAAAATCACGGCCGGCGGCCTCGCCCTCGAAGAATTGCTGGTGACCGCAGGCGGTCTCACGGCGGACGAGGGGCGGCAGCTCTATCAGGTCTGGATTTCCTTCAACAAGGAACACCCGCTTCTTTTCATCGCGTATTTCAACTGCTCGACCCTGTTGCAGATCCTCGGCGACGAGGCGGGCGGGGAAGAACAGCTCAAGGCGGCGCTGGCCCTGAAGCCCGATTTCACGCCGGCCTGCATCAATCTGGGTTCCGCCTATGAGCGCCGTGGCCAGGCCAAGGAAGCGGTCGAGGAATGGCGCGATGGCCTCGACAAGATGTCGGCCATCACGCCCGACGCCATCAACTACAAGATCACGCTCCTGAAGCAGATCAGCCGCGTGCTCGCCGACAACCAGGCGCTCGCCGCCGCCGAGACGACGCTGACGCAATGCCTTGAGCTCGCGCCCGAAGCGCGCGATGTGGCGGAACAGTTCGTCGCCGCGCGCCTCTCGCAGTGCAAATGGCCGATGACGCCCGAAGGCGGCAAGTTCACGCGCAGGGGCCTGCTCTCGCGGCTGCACCCGCTGTCCGTCTGCGCCTACACCGACGATCCGATGTTCCAGCTTGCGGCCTCCGATCGCTATGTCCGCAACATGGTCCCGATCGAGGATCGCACCACGCGCTATGATCGCCGCGCCGCGCCGATCGAGACGAACCGCCGCCTGCGCATCGGCTATGTGTCATCGGACCTGCGCCATCACGCGGTCGGCTACCTGATGGTCAACTTCTTCGAAGAGCACGACCGCAAGGACTTCGAGGTTTTCGCCTATTACACCGGCATCAAGGCCGACGATCCGATCCAGGCTCGCATCAAGGCCAGCGTCGACCACTGGCGCGATATCCGCAGCATCACTGACGATGAAGCCGCCGCGCAGATCGCGGAAGACGGCATCGATATCCTCGTCGACGTCAACGGCCACACACGCGATGCGCGCCTTGGCGTGTTCGCGCGCCGCCCGGCGCCGGTGCAGGTCAACTGGCTCGGCTATCCCGGCACGATGGGCTCTTCGTTCCACCACTATGTCGTCGCCGACGAGTGGACGATCCCGGACTACGCCGAGAGCTGGTATTCGGAGCGCGTGCTGCGCCTGCCGTGCTACCAGCCCAACGACCGCAAGCGCATCATCGATGACAAACCTGTCACGCGCGCCGAGTTCGGCCTGCCGGACGATGCTTTCGTGTTCTGCTGCTTCAACGCCAGCCACAAGTTCACGCGCTTCACCTTCGATCGCTGGATGGACATCATGCGCGGCACGGAGAACAGCGTTCTCTGGCTGCTCGACTATTCGCCGGAAACCAACCAGCGCCTGCGCGAACAGGCCGAGGCGAGGGGAGTCGCCGGCTCGCGTCTCGTCTTCGCGCCGAAGCTGCCGAACGCCCGCCACCTCGCGCGCTATCCGCTGGCCGACCTGTTCCTCGACTCGGTGCCTTACGGCGCCCACACCACCGCATCGGATGCGCTGTGGATGGGCGTGCCCGTGCTCACCTGGTCCGGCCGCTGCTTCGCCAGCCGTGTCTGCGGTAGCCTCCTCCGCTCCGCCGGCCTGCCGGATCTCGTTTGCGACACGCCGGACGAGTTCGTCTCCCGCGCCATCTCGCTTTCCGGCGCCGGCCGTGGCGAACTGGAAATCATCAAGGCCCGCGTGCTTGCCAACCGCGAGACCAGCACGCTGTTCGATGTCGCCAAGCTGTCGCGCCATCTGGAAGACCTCTACCGCCAGGTGCGCGACGAATACATTTCCGGCGAGATGCTCCAGCCGCGCCTCACCAATCTCGATGCTTACTTCGAGATCGGCGTCGCGTTGGATCACGAGACGCGCGAGATGGGCGCGGTGTCAGACTATGACGAATTCTATGGCGCCCAGCTGGCCCGACGTCACTATCATCATCCGATGGAGCCGGATGGCCGTCTGTGGAGCGGCGAAGAGAAGCCGGAAGCACCCACGCGCAAGGCTCGCCCAAAAGCAGCCTGATCAGGTGCGGTCGCTGAGACGCCGCACCAGCCAGTTCGGCAGCAGCGCACGGAATGCGTCCTTGCCGTTGGCAAAAGCGCGCGACTTCCGCAACGCGGACCAAGCGCCAATGCGTTCACCGAGCGGCAGGATGCCGAGCACGCCTTTCATCAGGTCGTCCGGCTTCGAGCTGGAGAAGCCAAAAATCTCGTAGAGGCTGCGATCCGGTTCGCCGTGCTGGAACGTCTCGCGCGCATCAGCGGCGAACACGCTGGCGCTGTCGACCGGCGGCAGCTCTTCGGCAAGCGCATAAGCACGCTCAACAAAACTCATCCAGCTCGGCGGCGTGTGATAGTGCAGGACCGACTCCAGTGCCTCGCGGCCTTTGGCTGTGCGCAGGGCAGGGTCGGAAATCAGCCGGTCGATGTTGTCGATGTATTCGCGCTCGGTCGCCGCATGCAGAGTCGGCTTGTCGATGCCCGGATGGTTGATCGCGAAGATGCGCGCTTCTGTCGGGCCGTAGAATTTCGACACCAACGGCACGCCAAGGCCCGCCGCTTCCATCATCGATGTGGAGGACACAAACGGGAAGCTGTCGACATAGATGTCGGCGGCCTCGTGATAGATGCGCGCCTCCGGCGATTCCGGCAGGCCACGAATGCGCCCGCCCACGGCCGCGCTGTCCGCTCTCCAGTCCTCACGATCGCCCGCGCCCAGCACCAGCAAGTGCGCGTTCGGGTGCTTCTTCAGCAGCTGCACGAATGGCGCGGCGAACGTTACGCCGTCCACCGTGCGGTATTTCATGGCGCGCGCCGCCGAGAAGATCAGGATCGTCTCCGGCGCAATGCCCAGCTTGGCTCGCGCATCCTCACGGCTCATCACGCGCTTCGGCGGCGAGATCACCGTCGGCACAACGATGTTGCGGCGAGGCTCGACACCCCGGCGGGCGATGGTCAGGTCTTGCGCCGCCTCGCGCATGTTGATCACGACGTCGGCGATGGATGCGCCCAGCCAGAACAGGTGGTCCGCGTGATTGAGCAGCAGCAGGGGCGGGCGCTTGTCGGGCTCGGCAAACGCCATCAGCGGAACCGGGTCCTGCCCATAGGTGTGCAGCACGACCGCGTCATAGCCCTGCGCGATCTCACGCAGCTTGCGCGCCCAGGCGACCTGATGGCCCTGCGTCCGGTTGATACGATAGATTGCGCCGCCGGATGACTTGACCGGGCCCACGACATTCGCGGGCACATCGCCGCGCTGGTGGATGGCCGCCAGCGAATGCGTGCGGCCGGTGTCCGCTTGCAGCCAATGGACAAGGTTGTTGATGAGACCGCCCACGGGCAGCAGCTCGGAGGCGACATGCAGCACGCGGCGGATCTTCGTATCCGGCTTGCGCTGCCAGGTCGATGACCGCGCCGTGCGGCGGCCAATATCCAGCAGCAGCGTCTCCAGCCGGGGGCTGCCGAAGAAACCCGCATGCGGACCCATCGCGCCGATGGCGGCAACGCCCGCCAGGGCCGACGCTGTATCGTACTGGCCCTTGCGATACGCGGCTTCCGCGCGGCTCACGGCCACGTCAAACGCATCGAACAGCTCGCGCGCACGCGCGAGGTTCCGGTCCGTCTCGCTGGCCGCGCCGTTCCCCGAAGCCATGGCAATGGCGGACATGAGCGTAACCCTAGGAGGCAGCCTTCGTCGGCGCTGCGGCGGCCAGCGCCGGGACATGGCTCCACTTGCCCGCCTCGTGCAGCACGCCATAGGCGGTCGACGAATAGGTCGGATGGCGCACATGGAAGTGTCCGACGATCTGCGCCACCAGCAGCTTGCCATGGCGGTTCTCGCGCACGGCGACGTTGGCGAGGAAGAAGTCCGACGTCAGCTTCAACGGCGGCACGGTGACCACCAGCTCGCCTTCACCTTCCAGGTAAGGCAGCTCCATGCCTTCCAGCGTGTTGGAGAACGTCATGACGTGCATGTCGTCCTGACGGTCGAAGCTCAGCCGCACTTCCGGCTTCTCGATGCGTCGCGAGGTCTTGTAGCGCATGCGGAAGGTGACCGGCTCGCCATGATCGATGACGCCGGTGTTGATGCCGCCGCTCGATTCGATTGTCGCTTCGGTAAAGGTGATTGGCGGTTCGCCGTCGTCGCGATGGAACCAGTAGGTTTCCTTCAGGCGGCTGTCGCCCTCATACATCCGCAGGCCTTCATCGGTCGGCCCGTCGAAAACGACCTTCCCCTTTTTCAGGTAGATGACGCGCTGGCACATGGTCTTGATCGAGAACATGTTGTGCGAGACGAACAGGATCGTCGATCCCTTCTGCTGCAGCGAACGCGCAAAGTTCATGCACTTGCGCTGGAAGGCGGCATCGCCCACGGCCAGCACTTCGTCGAGCAGCAGGATGTCCGGATCGAGGTGCGCCGCCACGGAGAAGGCGAGGCGCACATACATGCCGGACGAATAGCGCTTCACCGGCGTATCGATGAATTCCTTGATCTCGGCGAACTCGACGATGGCGTCGAATTTTTCTTCCACCTCGGCGCGCGTCATGCCGAGGATGGAGCCATAGAGGAAGGTGTTCTCGCGGCCGGTCAGTTCGCCATGGAAGCCGGTGCCGACTTCCAGCAGCGCGCCGAGGCGGCCGTTGATGCGGGCTTCGCCCGAGGTCGGCGTCACGATGCGCGACAGCACTTTCAGCAGCGTGGACTTGCCCGCGCCGTTGAGGCCGATAATGCCGACATTCTCGCCCTTCTTGATGTCGAAGGTCGCTTCGGACAGGGCCCAGAAGTAGTCCTTCTGGCGCTTCTTCAGGCCGAGTGTCAGCAGCGTCGTCAGCTTGTCCTGCACGATGTCCCGAACGGAATTGTGCTTGGTGCCGGAGCCGCGAAGGTATCGCTTGCCGAGATCGCGTACGGAGATGGCTACATCGTTTGTCATGGTCAGATCACGTCCGCGAAGGTGCGTTCCTGCTTCTTGAAGTAGACGAGGCCGGCAACCAGCATCACCAGGATGACGCCAAGGCCGATCCCGAGCGCGGCAAAGTCAGGATTGCCGCGATCGAACACCGCCCAGCGGAAGCCCTCGATAACGCCCACCATCGGGTTGAGGCTGTATAGCGCCTTCCACTCAACCGGAACCTGGCTCAGCGGATAGACGATCGGCGAAGCATACATGCCGATCTGCAGGAGGAACGGAATGGTGTGCTTCACGTCCCGGAAGCGGACGTTGATCGGCCCCAGCCACATGCCGATCGACAGCGCCAGCAGGCTCGCCACCAGGATCAACGGCACGATCGCCAGCAGCTTGAAGCTCGGCATGATGCCGTAGACGAACATCAGGACCAGCAGCACGCAGAACGCGATGGCGAAATCCAGCAGCGGCGCCGCCACCTTGGCGAGCGGAATGACGAGGCGCGGAAAGTAGACTTTCCGCACGAGCTCCGCGTCGTCGACAAGACCGGTCGCAGCGCGGCGCGTGGCCTCCGCGAAATAGGTCCACGGCAACACAGCCGCGTAGGCAAAGATCGGGTAGGGAATGCCGTCCGAGGGCATCTTGGCAAAGTTGCCAAACACGACGGTGAACACGACCACCGCGAACACCGGCTGGATCACGGCCCATGCCACGCCGAGGGCGGCTTGCTTGTACAGCACCTGGATGTCGCGCAGCATCAGCGTGAACATCAGTTCGCGATAGCGCCAGATCAGGCCCAGCTCGAGATCGAAGAGGCCCTTGCCGGGCCGGATCACGACCTGTTCCTGGCGATGAGCGCTCGCGACGGCTTTTTCCACGGCGGCGTTCATTGCTTGGGCTCCGTGGCTGTCTTGAGGGTCGTCACCACGTATTCGATGTCGGCCATGGTCATCTGCGGATAGAGCGGCAGGACGATCGTGCGATCCTGGGCTGCTTCAGATTGCGGCAGCGGCGCATGGCGGCTGTCACGATAAACGTCTTCACGGTGCGCGCACATGATGCCCCGGCGCGTGGCGATGCCGGCGTCCAGCATGACCTGCATGACCGCGCGCTGGTCGACATGATCGGGCAGGCGGACAGCGTAGGACTGCCAGTTGGTGCGGGCCCAGGACGGCTCGTGCGGACGCCCGATCCATTGCGCCGAGGCCAGCAGGCGATTGTAGGTCTCGCCGATCTCGCGGCGGCGTTCGACGACGCCCGGCACACGGCGCAGCTGTTCGCGGCCAACGGCGGCCTGGATGTCGGTCATGCGATAGTTGAAGCCGAGCACCGGATGGTTCTCGAAGATCACCGTGCTGGAGCCATGGCGCACCGTATCCGGCACCGACATGCCGTGCTGGCGCAGCAGCTTGAACTGCTTGTTCCAGTCCGCGTGCGGCGTGGTGATCATGCCACCATCGCCGGTCGAGATGATCTTGCGCGGGTGGAAGGAGAATACGGCGGCATCGCCCCGGCAGCGGCCGACCTTTTCCCACTCACCTTCCCAGAGATATTCCGAGCCGGCGGCGCAGGCAGCGTCCTCGACGACTTTGAGATTGTGCTTGCGGGCAACCGCCACGATGGCGGTGAGGTCCGCGGGCATGCCGATCTGGTGGACCAGCAGGATGGCTTTCGTCTTCGGCGTGATCGCAGCCTCGATCAGCGCCGGGTCCATGTTGAACGTCGCCGGATCGATGTCGATGAAGATCGGCTCGGCGCCGCAATAGCGCACCGAGTTGGCCGTCGCGATGTAGGAGTGGCTGACGGTGATGACTTCATCGCCTGCGCCAACGCCCGCGACGAGCAGGGCGAGATGCAGCCCGGTCGTGCAGTTGGAGACCGCCGTCGCGTGCTCCGCGCCGACATATTCCGCGAACTCCTTCTCGAACGCCGCCACTTCCGGCCCCTGCGTGACCCAACCGGACAGGATAACGCGCGCAGCCGCATCGACTTCGCGCTGGTCCATCAAGGGGCGCATCAGGGGGATCGTCAGGGCGGACATAGGCAGTCTTCTCGTTATGCGCGGCGGGGATCTAGACGGGGAGGGTCCAGTTGCGGTGATCGGCTTCCAGCAGGTTCGCCGGATTGGCGTAACGCGCCTTGAACCAGGTGACGTAGTTGCCGACGCCGGTCGCGAAATCGACCTGCGGACGGAAGCCGAGGATCTCGGCGGCCTTTTCCGTGCGGGCGATCAGCGAATGGATGTCGCCCGGACGTTCCGCCACATGCTCCAGCGTGAGATCATTGCGGCCGCACTGGCGCAGGATCTCTTCGCCAACTTCCTTGACGGAGACCATGCGGCCCCAGCCGAGGTTGATCGTCTGGCCAACCATCTTGTCGGCCTGGCCCGCGCGCCACAGGCCATCGGCCGTGTCCGTCACGTAGGTGAAATCGCGGCCATTGGAGCCGTCGCCGAACACGATCGGCGCTTTGCCATTGAGCACGCGGATAACGAAGCGCGGGATCACTTCCGCCAGCACGCCCTGGTCATGCTCGCGCGGACCGAAGGCGTTGAACGGACGGACAACCGCCGTCT
This sequence comes from Hyphomonadaceae bacterium, assembly GCA_030158285.1. Taxonomy (GTDB): domain Bacteria; phylum Pseudomonadota; class Alphaproteobacteria; order Caulobacterales; family Hyphomonadaceae; genus UBA7672. The sequence goes on along the minus strand of JAOATF010000037.1, from coordinate 24,432 downwards.
CCATGCCGTAGGTGCGCAGGTAAGCCTGCGTGTAAAGTTCGCCCACCAGTTTGGACGCGCCATAGACGGTCGTCGGCGCACACACCGTGGTGTCTTCGCTCAGCGCGCCCATCGACGTGTTGCCGTAGACTTCCGACGATGAGCAGTAGATGAACCGGCTGACCTTGTGGCGGCGCGCCGCCTCCAGCGTCATAAGCGTGCCGGTCGCGTTGGCGTGGTGGTTGCCGACGGGATCGCCGATCGACTTGCGCACGCATTCCACGGCGAGGTGGAACACGACGTCGACCTTGTGCATCGCATCGTTGAGATCGTCATTGTCGAGGATCGTGCCTTCGACCAGGCGCATCTTGCCGGTCGCGGCCGCAGCCTCGAGGTTTGATTTCTTGCCCGAAGCAAAGTTGTCGAGCACGACCACCTCGTGGCCTTCCGCGATGATGCGGTCCACAAGGTGGCTACCGATGAAGCCGCCGCCGCCGGTGACAAGGAAACGCATGGGTCAGGTCTTTCTCTGGCTCTGCGCGATCAGGCGGGTTGCAGCGATTGTTTTTGCAGGTCGGCGACAGCCGCGACGACTTCTTCCTGCTGGACAGCGTTCAGCTCCGGATACATCGGCAGCGACAGCACTTCGGCTGCGGCCTTTTCCGAATGCGGGAACTGGCCCTGCTTGTAGCCGAGGAAGTCGAAGGCTTTCAGCGTGTGCAGCGGGAAGGGGTAGTGGATGCCCGTCTGGATGCCTTTTTTGTTCAGCTCTTCGATCCAGCGCGCGCGGTCCTTCGTGCGGATCGCGTAGATGTGGTAGACGTGGCGACGGTTGGCCAGCTCGACCGGCGTCACGACGCCCGTGCCCGCGAACATGTCGGCGTAACGCTTGGCGGCGTCACGGCGCATCTCGGTCCACTTCTCGATGTATTTCAGCTTCACGCGCAGCACCGCGCCCTGGATGCCTTCCAGGCGCATGTTGTAGCCGATGATCTCGTGGTGATATTTCTTCTCCGCGCCCCAGTCGCGCAGCATGCGGACCTTGCGGTTGATCTCGGCGTGCGGGGTGACGGTCATGCCGCCTTCGCCCGCCGCGCCCATGTTCTTGCCCGGATAGAAGGAGAAGCCAGCGGCGTCGCCGATCGAGCCGGCGCGCTTGCCGTTGTATTCGGCGCCGTGCGCCTGGGCAGCGTCTTCCAGCACGAACAGGTTGTGCTTCTTCGCGATCGCCATGATCGGGTCCATGTCGGCCATCTGGCCGAACAGGTGAACCGGGACGATAGCCTTGGTGCGCGGGGTGATGGCGGCCTCAAGGGCGGCCGGGTCCATCGTGAACGTCACCGGGTCGATGTCCACGAACACCGGCTTGGCGCCCGTGTAGTGGATGGCCGAGGCCGAGGCGATGAAGGTGAAGGGCACGGTGATGACTTCATCGCCCGGGCCGACGCCCGCGGCGAGCAGCGCCAGGTGCAATGCAGACGTTCCGTTGTTCACGCCGGCGGCGTGCGTCGTGCCGGCATAGACGGCGAAGTCCTTCTCCAGCTGGGCCACTTCCGGCCCGAGGGTGAAGGCGCACGATTCCATCGTGCTGATCAGGGCCGCGTCGATCTCTTCCTTGATCGAGTGGTACTGCGCTTTCAGGTCAACAAAGGGGACGGCCATGGCTGTGTCAGCTCACTTATTTCTTGGGGAGGTGGATGGTTTCGCCGCGGCCCCGCATGGAGCCCGTGGCGGCTTCGATCAGTTCAACCATGCGGAAGCCGAACTCGCCGTCGGAGGCCGGCTTCTTGCCGGTGCGGATGCACTCGACAAAATGCTTGCCTTCGACCAGCAGGGCTTCGGACCCGTCAACCTTCGGCGCCCACATGTCGCCTGTGCGATAGCCGACGCGCATTTCATGGATCTTCGCCGGGTCATCGGTGAACGATACGCCCTTGTCGTAGATTTTGAGTTTCTCGGAAGGTTGAAGTTCATCGAAAGTGATCATCTTCTCGGTGCCGCCGATCATGATCGAGCGCAGCTTCACCGGGGCCAGCCACGACACGTTCACGTGGGCGATGAAGCCGCTTTCGTAGAACAGCGTGATGAAAGCCAGGTTTTCCGGCGTGCCGGGGTAATGGTTGATGCCGGCGGCCGAAACGGCGGTCGGATGCTGTCCGAACACGTAGTCGAGGATCGAGAAATCGTGGACCGCGAGGTCGGCGATCACGTTAACGTCGCGCTGGAACAGACCGAGATTGACGCGGCTTGAGTCGAAATAGAGCACCTTGCCGAGCTCGCCAGCCTGCACCAGCTCGCGCATCTTACGCACCGGGCCGGTGTAAACGAAGGTGTGGTCAACGTGCAGCGTGAGGCCGCGCTTGTTGGCTTCCTCGATCAGCGCACGCGCCTGCATCGAGGTTTCGGTCATGGGCTTTTCAAGCCAGACGTGCTTGCCGGCGCGAAGGGCAGCCATGGCCAGCGAGAAGTGGGTCGCGACCGGCGTTGCGATCGCGACCGCGTCGATTTCCGGGTCGTTGATCAGCGCCTGCGCATCCGAGGTCACTTTCGTGGCCGGATAGCGGCGGGCGACCGTTTCCAGCGCCTTGGGGTTGAGGTCCGCCACGGTATGAACGCGCGCGTCCGTCAGTTCGGCAAAGTTGCGGACCAGGTTGGGGCCCCAGTAACCATAGCCGATGACGCCGATGTTCAGCACGTCGCGCTTGGTGGTCACGCGCGGGCCGGTGATCACGTCCGCGACCGGACCGGTCTCGGCGATGACTTTTTTGCGCGCCTTCGGCGAGGTTGTCTTCTTGGTGCTCACGATCCCACCGTCTCTTCCTGAACTGAATTGATCACGTCTGTCTGTTTCGCGGCCGCCATCGTCCGCACGTCGCCGACGACGCGCGCCGGGCATCCGGCCACCACTGCAAAATCTGGGACATCCTTGGTCACCACCGCGCCGGCGGCGATCAGCGCGCCTTCGCCGATTGTGATGCCGCACACGATTGTCGCGCCCGAGCCGATGGAGGCGCGGCGTTTCACCCGCGTCAGCTCCAGCTTCCAGTCCGCATCCGTCTGGGACGAGCCGTCCGGATTCGTCGCACGCGGGAAACGGTCATTGGTGAACATCACGCCGTGGCCGATGAAGCACTCGTCCTCGATCGTCACGCCTTCGCAGACGAAAGTGTGCGAGGAAATCTTGCAGCGTTTGCCGATCGCGGCGCCCTTCTGGATCTCCACAAAGGCGCCAATGCGCGAGCCGTCGCCGACCTCGCACCCATAAAGGTTCACGAGGGTCGGGTGAAAGATGGTTACCTGTCCGTGCAGCTTCACGCTGTCCGAAATTGGCATGTCGCGGCTCCCTGACGTCCGTCTGCCCTCGGGGGAGAGCAAGGAAGGGGCCGCTCATCTACGCGCTGGATTGAACACGTGGTCCGATGTTCAACCGGCAGGCGAAAGATTAATGCAGTACAGCTGCGGTGAGGGGGCGGGGAAATGCGATTCACTCGCCCCGTGGGCGAGTGCGAGACTCAGCCGCTCGCCCGTGGAACCCCGGAAAATCTACTGAATCCGGGTGTTCTCGATGCCCAAGGTCTTGAGATGTTCCTGCACGCTGTCGGGCCCGACGAGATGCGCCGCACCCACCGCGACGAAGAATTCTCCCGGTTCTTTGCTTAACAGGGCGGCGAGCTGTCGCGCCCAGTCCGCGTTCCGGCGATCGAGCAACACCTCTTTCAGTTGGGGAAGTCGCGCCATGTCGTCCTCAATCAGGACGCGAGCGAGACCATCCGCGTCTCCCGTGCGCCACGCCGACACCATCTGTCCCAGACTGGCCGCCGCCTGATCGAGGTCCGCGATGGTAAACGACAGGTAGGCCGACTGCGTCTCCGGCGACAGGCCGGCAAGGGCGGAGATCTGGCTCTCCATCGTTTCGAGATAGCGCATCTCCTTGCCCGCATTCCGGGCGTCGTCGCGCAGCCCGGCTTCTACCCCGCCATCCGTCGAATAGCCGGCGGCGCGGATCGCGGCGTTGGTGATCAGCACGGCGGCATACCAGGGCTGCGTCTGCTCCAGCGTCTCCATCGTCACGCCCATCCGGCTCGCCGCAATCCGCAGCTGCGAGACCTGCTCCGCCGACAGCTTGTTGCTCAGCCGCTCGCCGGCGGGCAGCAGCCCCAGCCGCTGCACCATCGCTGCCTGTCCGGCCGGATCGCTCACCACATCGGCTTCAAGATAGAGCGCCTGCGACCGCGCCATCGCCTGGTCCACCTCCGCCGACCGCCAGCTGGTCCCCGGCGGCAGCATGTGGATGGTCCCGAACAGGTAGATCGTCGTGTCCTCGTCGGCCACGCTCCAGAGGCCCGGCTGCGCCGGCGTCGCCGGCTTTACCTCTGGCCCCGGCCCTGCCTGTCCGCACGCCGTCACCCACAACGCCGCAAGCCCCGCGAGGGAGCTCCGGCCGAAGCCTGTCATGAAACGGAGAGGAGATGGCACAGGCTGCATGATGAAGATGAGTACCGGGAAGTTGCAACGGCCCGAAAGCAAATTCTGCATGCCAATGGCAAAAAGAGCGGGTGAGGTTGGTACGCGTTACTCGTCCGCAAGCCAGAGTTCGTGAGCGTCTATCCTCAGCTTCAATGCTGCTATTGAGGCGCGGGTGCGGGAGTCGGCTTCCATCAGCAGTACTCCAAGATGACGGCGCTCGGCCACCAGCAGCTCCTGAAGGCTCGTGGCGCCGATTTCGAAGCCGGCGCGCAGGCGCTCGATCACCCGCGCGCTGTCTGCCTGCGCTTCCCTAGCGGAGCGCCAGGCGGAGAACTCGGATTGAGCCTGAATAACGTCGGTCTCGGCAACTTCCGCAATTGCCCGACGGACCCTGACGGAGTTCTGGCGGGCCGCGGCGGCCAGGGCCGATTGCTCCGCAGCCGCGGCTTCGCGCGCACTGCCGCCGATCGGGATCGAGAAGGTGATGCCCAGACCGGTCTCTTCGCCATCGCGTTCGCTGAATGCCCGGAGACCGATCTGCGGGTCGGGCGTGAGGTCGGCGCGGGCGCGGTCAGCGACGGCCTCCGCGTGTCTGGCCTGCGCGTCGATATAGCCGATCTCGTGGCTATTGGTGACCACGCGTTCGCGCAGCGCTGCGAGCGCCTCTATGCCCTCAGGACCGGCAATGTCCGGCGGAGCGGCCGGCAGGGCAAGCTCCGGGAACCAGGCTTGCAGCGATGCCCGCGCACGTGCGCTTTCACCTGCTGCGCGCAAGGTCGTGGTGCGCGCTTCTGCGAGGGCCGCACGAACCAGCTCGACTTCGATCTCGGCGGCATCATCGGCAGCGAGGCGCTTTTCGGTCGCAGCCAGCTCGGCCTCATAGGCGCGCATCTGGTCCTGCGAGATCGACAAGGTCTCCGCCGCGCTCAGCCACGCCATCCATCCCGTCATCAGTTGCAACGCCGCCTGATGGCGCGCGTCTTTCGCGGCGTTGCGGGCGGCATCGACGCCATGTTCGCCAATGCGCTGATCGATGTCGGATTTTCCCGGCAGGCGAAAGCCGCTTGAGACGCCGACGTCAAACTCGTTGAAGTCGCCAATGCCACGCATCGATCGCTGCAGCCCCGAGCCGTTGAGGGTCCACTCGTAGGGTCCGCTGGCGATCCGGCGCGCCTCGCTCTCCGCGCTGGCGAGGCGCGAGGTCCAGGCGCGCACGTCAGGATGAGAGGATAACGCCTCGTCGATCATTTCGGCGGGCGGCAGGTAGTCCTGCGCAGCGGCTGGCAACACCATCAGGAAGCCGGCCACAATCGAAAGAAGGGGAGCGAGAAGCTTCATGTCATGCGCCCTGCTGCAAGAACCGGCTCGATCCAGTAGGCGAGGTGGGGGATGGGTGTCTGCTCGCGGATGGTCTCGAGCAGTTGATCTGCGACGTGTCTGGTCATGATGGACGTCAGGATCCCGCGGGCGACCTGGCCGCTGACCTTTTCGGCGTGGCTGGCGCCGTCAAAGCCGAAGCCATGGCCGGCGCCGCGCCAGGTCGTGAAACCGGGAAGGGGCGGGTCGACTGACATCATGACGCCAAGAAGGGCGCTTTCGGCAGCTGGCGGATAGACCAGCGTCAACCGGCAGAGATCGGCGACCATGCTGCGTCCTTCTGGCTGGTGCGAACGGAACCGGGCGCGACGCCAAACCGGCGGAACAGCACCGGCAGGAGAAGCAGGGTGAGGAGAGTGGAGGAGACGAGACCGCCGATGACCACGATGGCGAGCGGCTTCTGGACCTCCGATCCCGGTCCGCTGGCGAACAGGAGCGGCAGCAGGCCGAAAGCCGCGATGGTCGCCGTCATCAACACAGGCCGAAGGCGGCGCGCCGCGCCGACCCTGATGGCGTCGTCGATGGCGTATCCCGCCACCAGCAGCTGGTTGAAATAGCTCACGAGGACGAGGCCGTTCAGGACCGCGATGCCCAGCAGCGCAATGAAGCCAATGGAAGCCGGCACAGAGAAGTACTCTCCGGCGGCAGAAAGCGACAAGATGCCACCCACAAGCGCGAATGGCACGTTGGCAAAGATCAGGATCGACTGCCGCAGCGACCGGAGCGTGGCAAACAGCACCACGAAAATCATGGCGAGAGCCAACGGAACGACAACGCCCAGCCGTTCCGATGCGCGGCGCTGGTTCTCGAACTCGCCCCCCCATTCAAGCCGATAGCCCGGCGGCAGCTGGACTTTCGCTGTCACCGCGGCCTGAGCATCCTCGACAAAGCCGACAAGATCGCGGCCGCCGACGAAAGCCTGTACGAGTGCGAAGCGGGATGCATTCTCCCGATCGATCTTGACCATGCCGGGTTCGCGCAGGATTTCGGCGACATCGCCCACGTGGATCGAACCGCCAGCGGCCGCCAGTGGCACGTTTGCGAACATCTCCGGCGACTGGCGAAGGGCTTCGTCGCCACGCACCACGATGGCCGTGCGCCGGCCGGGTTCGATCACCGTACCAGCATTGATACCCTCCAGGATTGCGCGCAGCTCATCTTCCGTCTCGGAGATCGTGAGGCCTGCGGCCCCGATCGCAAGGCGATCCATGTGCAGCTGCATGAAGTCGGTCTTGTCATTCGACAGCGTGAACACCTCGGTGGCGCCCTGTACGACGCTGATGGCGCCCTGAACCCGGCCTGCGAGATCCGACAACGTGGCGAGGTCTGGCCCGAAGATCTTCACGGCGAGGTCACCTCGCGCCCCGGTCAGCATTTCCGAGGTGCGCATTTCGATCGGCTGCGTGAATGCGGGTTCGATGCCGGGGAAGGACTCCATGGTCTTGCGCATCTCGTCGACCAGCCAGGCCTTGTCCGGCTTGCGCCATTTTGCCTTGGGCTTGAGGACCACGAACATGTCGGATTCGTTCAGGCCCATGGGATCGAGGCCGATCTCGTCGGACCCGGCGCGCGCAACGATGCTTTCAATCTCCGGGACATCGCTCAGCAGCGCCTTCTGAACGGCAAGGTCTGTCTGCGCGCTGCGATCCAGGTTGACCGATGGAAGCTTTGCAACCTGCATGATGATGGAGCCTTCATCCATCGTCGGCATGAAGATCTTGCCGATGCTCGTGTAGGCAATGCCAGCCGCGCCAAGTCCGAGCGCGGCGATCACGAACAGCGGAATCGGCATTTTCAGGTTGAGGTCGAGCAGTTTCGTATACGCCGGGGTGATGATCCGCATCAGCAGCGGTTCGCCATGCTTGGGCTTGCCCAGCACAAATGACGACAGCACCGGGATGATGGTCAGCGACATCACCAGCGACCCCGTCAGCGCGAAGACGATGGTCAGGGCAACGGGACGGAACAGCTTGCCTTCAAGCCCCTCCAGGGCCAGCAGCGGCAGGAACACCAGGCAGATGATGATGATGCCCGACGCTACCGGGACGGCGACTTCGCTTGCCGCTCGGTAGATGTGATGGATCCAGGGCGTGTGGCCGCCCGGCGTCTGGTGAGCCAGGCGCTCAACCGTGTTCTCGACCACCACCACCGCGGCGTCCACGATCAGGCCGATGGCGATGGCAAGTCCGCCAAGGCTCATGAGGTTCGCGCTCATGCCCGTGAGTTGCATCATCCCGAACGTCACCAGCGCCGCCATCGGCAGGGTCGACGCAACAACCAATGCTGCCCGCAGGTTGCCGAGGAACACCACCAGCAGCACGACAACAAGCACGATGGCCTCGATCAGCGCCTCGCTCACGGTGTTCACAGCGTGCGAGATCAGCTCCGATCGATCGTAGAAAGGCTTTACGGTCACGCCTTCGGGGAAGGAGGGGGTCAGTTCCTCCAGACGCGCTTCCACATCGCGGATGATGGCGTTCGCATCTGCACCACGCAGGGACAGCACGATACCTTCGACAGCTTCGCCTTCGCCATCCTTCGTCACGGCGCCGTAACGGGTAAGGCTGCCGATGCCGGTGCGCGCGACATCGCCGACGCGGATCACCATCTCGTCGCGGGTCGCAAGGACGATGCTCGCAATGTCTTCCGGCGTCTGGATGGCGCCGATCGATCTCACGATGAGGGCTTCCTCTCCGACGCTGATGCGGCCGGCGCCGTCATTGCGGTTGGCTGCCTCGATCGCGGCTGTGAGATCGGCCACCGTCAGACCTGCGGCAGCGAGGGCGATGGGATCTGGTGAGACTTCGAATGTGCGGACGCGCCCACCAAGCGTGTTGACGTCAGCTACGCCCGGCAACGTGCGCAGAGCCGGGCGGATGGTCCAATCCAAGAGGGTGCGTCGCTCTTCTGCGGTGAGTTTTCCGCCCTCGACTGTGAACATGAACACGTCGGATAATGGCGTCGAGATCGGCGCCAGCCCGCCACCAAGATTGGCGGGAAGGGCGTCAGCCGCCGCAGCAAGACGCTCCGAGACCTGCTGGCGCGCCCAGTAGATGTCAACGCCGTCCTCGAAGTCGACCGTGATGTCCGCAATGGCGTACTTGGCAACCGAGCGCAGCATGCGTTGGCGGGGAATGCCGAGGACTTCCATCTCGATGGGGGCGATGACCCGCTGTTCCACCTCTTCAGGCGTCATGCCCGGCGCCTTGAGGATCAGCTTGACCTGTGTGCTTGAAATGTCGGGAAACGCATCGATGGGGATGCGCAGCGCGGCGAATACGCCGCCAGCCAGCACGGCGATCGTCACCGCGAGCACAAACATGCGCTGCGCGAGCGCGCCCCTGATAAGGCCTGACAGCATGACCTAGCCGCCCTGCGTCGCAAGCGCCTTGAGCTCGGTCAGACCCGAGGTCGCCACCGTATCGCCCGGTCGGAGGCCGCCACGCAATGTAGCGGCCTCCTCCGTCCGACCGACGACCTGGACGGGGGTGGGGGCAAACCCGTCTGGGGTGCGTCGGAAGACATGATCCTGACCGTCGATCCGCACGACCGAGCGCGCAGGAGCGCTGATGAGTCTGGCGTCTGTCGTGGGGCGAGACAGGTGTCCGCGCACGAGCTGGCCTTCATAAAGGGCGGGCCCGGCCGGGAGCGTGGCGTAGGCGCTTGCCGACCGCGTTGTCGGGTCCAGCACGTCGGTGACCGACATGATCTGGCCGCGGCCGCCCTTGGCGAGTTCAACGCCGTCGCCCGGAGAAATCTGTCCCATCAGACGTGCAGGGATTTGAAACTCGACCCACAGATCGGCGGCGGTTGTCAGGGAGGCCAGCGTCGTCATCGCGTTGACGTTGTCACCGACCTGCGCCGCGAGCGTTGCGATGCGGCCAGACGAAGCTGTGCGCACGACATAGGTGCCGGCATCCTTGTCGCCCTTCAGGCCGCGCGACATGGCGGAAGCTTCTGCAACTTTCGCACGCGCGCTTTCCGCACGGGCGCGCGCCTCTTCCACCGCGCTGCGTGCGACCAGTCCGTTGGTCAGCAACTGCGTCTGCCTTGCAAGTGCAGCGTCGGCGACGCGCATCTCACTTTGAGCCTGCACGAGCGAGGCTGAGGCGGACGCATAGTCACGGCTGGAAATTGAAATGAGAGCATCGCCACTTTTCACGGTCGCGCCGGGCAGGGCGTGAATCGCGGTCACGACGCCGGCGAACGGCGCGACAATCGACCGAACGCTGCCAGGCGCGCGTTTCACATGCCCAATCATGTCCACAACGGTGACAGACTCGGCCGATGTCACATCGTGCAACGCGATGCCGAGCCGATCCTGCTGCTGTTTCGACACCGGTATGGGGCTTGCTTGCTGCGCCCATGACGGCGCTGCCGCAAGCATGAGAACGATTGTCATTCCTGAAAGAAATCTCATCAGCATTCCCGTCGCACTCTTGATGAGCGCTCCATAGAATGACGTTCTGATCGAGCCTTGAAGTCAGAATGAACGTGAGATGAAAACGACAATTCAGGTTCATTTCAGCGTGAGGCGTTACAGGGGTTTGACAGTGGTTGGTCGGAGAATTCCGTGCACGTATTGTTAGTGGAAGACGACAACGAGTTGGCTGCGCGGATCAACCGGGGGCTTACGCAAGCCGGGTTCGTCGTCGAACGCGCCGTCGACGGCGATGACGGATTCGAACTCGGCCTGCAGTCGCAAATGGACATGATCGTCCTCGACCTCGGCCTGCCCGGGAAACCTGGTCTCGAAGTCCTGAAGGAGTGGCGCGCACGCGGTGTCGGCACGCCGGTGCTCATTCTCACGGCGCGCGGCACGTGGACCGACAAGGTGAGCGGCCTCAACGAAGGTGCGGACGACTATCTCACCAAGCCATTCCATGTGCCCGAACTTGTCGCGCGATTGCATGCGCTGCGGCGGCGTGGCTGGGGCCATGCCTCGAACATCCTCAAGCATGACGATCTCATCGTGAACCTCGCTACGGGGGAAGTGACGCGCGGCGATGAACTCCTGGAGCTGACCGCGCTCGAACTGCGCATGCTCAAGTATTTCATGAACAGGACGCGTCACGTGATTTCGCAGAGCGAGCTGGTCGAGCATCTGTACAGTAGCGATGACATGCGCGAGTCGAACACGATCGAGGTGTATGTCGGCCGCCTTCGCCGCAAGATTGGCGCAGAAAAGATCAAGACCCTGCGCGGCATGGGATACAGGTTCGGCTAGCGATGCGTGTTTGGGGGTCCTTGCGCTTTCGGCTCATGGCCGCGGCTGCGATCTGGATCGTCGTCGCCCTGACGGCGGGCTATGTCGCATTTTCGTCGATCTTCCGGTCGCAGGTGAACAGCGAGTTCGACGACGAGCTCCATATTCACGTTCAGGAAGTCGAACGCATCACGCGCTTCAACCGCCAGGGCGCAGCCATTCAGCGACTTCCGTTCAGTGATCCGCGGTACGAAAATCCCGGCTCCGGCTTCTACTGGGAGGTGGCAGAGGGCGATCGTGTCGTGTTCTCCAGCGGATCTCTCGAGGGACGGGCGATCGGACCTTTGCCACAGGACAGCATGCATCCACGCACCCCGGTGGTGGACAGGGTGGAGGGGCCGACCGGCCCGATGCTGGTGATCGCGAAGTTTGGCCCCGATGCGGAAGGTGGGTACAGGTTCGCGCTCGGCACCGACCAGCGCCATATCGATGCCGCCATCGCCGAATTCGACAATTCGCTGACGACCGCCGTGGCGGCGCTTGGCGCCATTCTGCTTGCCACGGTGATGGGGCTGATTTCGTTCGGGCTGGCGCCGTTTCACAAGCTGGCGCGCGCCATGCGTGAAGTTCGATCCGGCGCCGCGCTCTCCGTTGAAGGCAACCATCCGACGGAAGTTCAGCCGCTCGTCAATGAACTCAACACGCTGATCAAGGGGCAGCGCGATGCGTTGCAGCGTGCACGCGCCCAGGCTGGAAACCTCGCGCATGCGTTGAAAACGCCGCTGGCGATCATTTCGGACGAGGCCTTCCAACTGGACGAACGCGGTGACAAGAGTGCAGCGACCGTAATCACCGAGCAAAGCAAGGCGATGCAGTTGCACATCGATCACCATATCGCCCGGGCGCGCGCGCAGGCAGTTTCCCGCCTGCCGGGCACTCAGTCCGATGTTGCGGAGAACATCGCCGGCATCATGAACGCGCTTGGCCGCCTGCATGCGCAGCGTGGCGTTGAGGTGAGGCAGGACCTGGACACCCAGCTTCAGGTGGCGATGGACGGGCAGGATTTCGCCGAGCTCGTCGCGAACCTCGTGGACAATGCCTACAAGTTCGCGCGCGCCCGCATCGTTGTCACAGCCCTGCCGATCGACGACGAATTCCTGCGCGTCACCGTCGAGGACGATGGTCCCGGCCTGCCGCCGCAGGCGCGGGAGATCGTGTTCGCTCCGGGCATTCGCCTCGATGAAACGCGGCCGGGCACGGGTCTTGGCCTGTCGATCGTGCGCGATCTGATCGAGCTCTACCAGGGCGAGATCGAACTCGGCGCCTCTTCGCTGGGTGGGCTGTCGGCAACAATGAAGCTCCGTCGCCATAGATAGACGCGTATCTCATTTGTTGGTTTTGAATCTGCGCTGCGCGCTTCGAATAAATAATAGATCCGAAACGCTATAATTTCTTCAGGATTGAGAGTTGTATCTGTCGCGCCGCCGGCTGGTTGGCGCGCGAGGCGCACGCGTTTCGAATCCCTGCGCTACGCGGCCGCTGCTTAAAGTAGGGGCTGATTTTGTTGAGATCGCGATGAAATCTGCTTGCCTGGCTACGCGCGATGCCAAGTTGAGCTGAAGCTGAACGCGATATTTAACGTGACTGAACAAATGATAATAGAAAACTGAAAAAACGCTTCAGAGGCGATATATATAACTAGTTTCAGAAGAACTGGAGAATCCAATTCTAAATAGAATGCTAAAATGGTAATTCGCGTTATCGGGGGCTGCAGCAAGTTCGATCCCATGGTGGGAGAGATGGCCCGCTAGTGGTGGATAGCGCGATGACGACGATCAAGGACTTCCCTTTCAATTTCACGGACCTCGCCTTCATGCGAGATCAGATTCAGTTCCGGCCGCTGTTCGATGCGAACGGCAAGCCGATCGTGAACTGGGACGGCGTCGGCCCCATCTACGACGCCTACGGCAATCTCCTCTGGGACGGTGCCGGCATGACCGCCGACCAGGCGATGTCGGCCTGGGGCACGTCCTTCCTGTCCTACACCGCATCGCAGGGCATCCGGAACATCGACGGCCTCGCCAACAACCTCTTCAATCCCGATTGGGGCAACACCAACCTGCCGTTCATGCAGCGGACGAAGGTGATCTTCGACAAGTACGCGAAGCCCCTCGACGCCAGCGACCCGAATGCGTTCTACGGTGCGAAGTTCGTAACGCCTCAGGACCCCGCGGCGGCCGACTACACGAAGACAGAGGCCAACCTCTCGCAGGCCAATGTCACGGACTACACCCCCCGCATGATCAGCCGCACTGTCACCACGGCTGACGTCACCTTCGTGACCGAGCCGGGCGGCACTCACCTTGTGAAGGACGCCAACGGCTACACGTCGGTTGCTGACTACGGCATGCTGCAGGCGCTCGGCCAGCAGGATAACCAGCCTACCGTCAACGCGGATGGCAGCGCCAATACCGAATGGTTCATCGGCGCCACCAACCCGGGCGTCGCGCCGGTGAATGGCTGGTTCGTGCTGTTCGGCCAGTTCTTTGACCACGGCCTCGATTTCGTCGGCAAGGGCTCTGATGGCACGAAGATCACCATCAACCTCGCGCCGGATGATCCGATGTACGGCGTCATCGACCCCACCAGCGGCCGGCCGGCGACCAAGATCGTGATCTCGCGCGCCGACGTCAGCGGCTTCGCCGCAGATGGCACGCCGCAATGGGCCAACAAGACTTCCCCGTTTATCGACCAGAGCCAGACCTATGGTTCAAAAGACCAGGTGACGACGCTGCTCCGCGAGTGGGTTCAGGATCCGGTGTCCGGCGACTGGAAGCCGGGCATGAACATGCTCGATGGCTACACCAGCACTCAATGGACAAATGCCTGGGGCGAGGCCACGCAGGCCACGCTGCCCACGCTCAACGAGCTGCGTGCTCACCTGATTGCTACCGGTCGCGATGACCTGACATGGGAAGATGTGCTCAACCTGCGCACGCGCGATGGCAACGGTAATGTTGTCGACGGTGATGCGAACACCGCCGGCATCCAGGCGATCGGCACGGGCGCAGCTCTGCTGCTCGATATGAACCCGCGCTTCGATGGCGCCCGCTTCAGCAATCCGTTGAACCCGGACGCCGGCGCCGCTTTCGACGCAAATATCCAGACTCTCGCGGTCGCCGCCCAGCAACTGGGCGGTACGTTCGGCTATGACGCCAACGCCGCGACGATCTACCTGGATGTCCCCGCCGGCATGATGGGACCAGGCAGCCCGGCCTCGCATCTCACGGGCGCCAGTGCTCTCTATTTCTGGGTCAATTTCGGCGACTTCAGCATCAAGAATTCGATGGCGCTTGGGCCGACGATCATTCCGGTCAGCGGCGAGGTACGTGATGCGGTCAGCGATCTGATGATGGCAGCGGTGGGTGATCACTACATCGCGGGCGACGGCCGCGTCAACGAGAACGTCGGCCTCACCGCCGTGCACCACGTCTTCCACGAAGAGCACAACTACCAGACGCGCAACATCATCGAAGCCATCAAGGCCCAGGACGCACGCGAAGTCGCGCTCGATGAGGCCGGCGCCTATAATCATGATGTGCTACACGACTGGCAGGTCAACACCGGTCGCCAGGACGCCGCCGGCAACTACGTTTACGCCAACGGCGACGTCGCATGGGACCAGGAGAAGGTCTTCGAAGCCGCGAAGATGACCGTGGAAATGGAATACCAGCACACGGCGGTCGACCAGTTCGCCCGCACGATCACGCCGAACCTGCATGAATTCGTCGGCTACAACTCCGGTGAAAACGCGACCATCTCGCTGGACTTTTCGCAGGTGGCCTATCGCTTCGGCCACAGCACGCTGCGCGAATCCATCGACAGCATGGATCCGAACGGCAACCTGTCCGGCGCGGTGATGCGGCTTGCCCTTGAGCAGGCATTCCTTTCCCCGGAAAAATTCGCCGAGATCGGGGCAGGGGCCATCGCCTTGGGCATGACGCACCAGCAGGCCAACGAGATCGACGAATTCCTGACGCCGGCCCTCAACCAGGGCTTGCTGGGCCAGCCGCTCGACCTCGCCGCAATCAACATCGCGCGCGGCCGCGACCTTGGCATCCCAACGCTCAACGACATGCGTGAAGCGCTGCAGCTCACCCGCTACACCAGCTGGGGCGATTTCGGCGCGAACATGATCCACCCGGACAACCTGGTGAATTTCATCGCCGCGTATTCGTTCGACGGCGATGTCAGCCGCGCACAGGTCGTCCTCGCGCTTGCCAATGACGGGATGCTGGCATCCGATCCGGCCAACGTCTGGGGCTATACGGTCCAGGACGCCGTCAACTTCATCAACAACACCGACGCGAACCTGTTCGGCGTCGATGGCTTCGAGAAGATCGATTGCTGGATCGGCGGCCTTGCCGAGGTTCACGTCACCGGCGGCCTGCTCGGCGAGACTTTCGACACCATATTCGTCGACCAGATCGGCCGCCTGATGGACGGCGACCGGTTGTACTATCTGCAGCGCCTGTCCAACATCAATTTCGGCCAGGAAATCATCGACGAGCAGTTCAAGGACATCATCGAGCGCACGACCGGCGCGCGCTACCTCAATGGCTCTGCGTTCGCCTACGCCGACCAGTACTACGATCTCGCAGCGCAGGCGGATGCGACCGCCGATATCGCGACTGCAACATCGGCGCGGGATGCCGCGCAGGCCGCTTACAATAGCGCCCAGGCGGTAACGGTCGCCGCAAATGCAGCAGTCGCATCTGCATCAGCCGAACTTGCTACTGCCCAAGCGGCAGCTGCCTCTGATGCTGTGGCGCTTCGGGCAATTGCCAACACGGCCCAAGCCCAGGCGAACGCCATCAATGCGACGGCCGAGCTTGGTGCACTGCTGACTGCGATCACGGTTGCGAATGCCACGGATGCCGCCGCCCTCCAGGCCGCTGCGAATGCGGCGCAGGCCACTGCAGACGCAACTGATGCTGCCGCACGTCAAGCTGCTGCGACTGCTGCTGCCGACGCCGATGCTGCGGCGGCTGCTGCGCAGACGCTGGCCAGTGCGTCCGATGCGGCGGCTCTGGCGGCGGCTGCTGTGTCAGCAGCGGCGGACGATCAGGCTGCAGCAGATGCAGCGGCTGCCGCCGCTCTGGCGGCTCAAGCCGAAGTTGACGCTGCAACTGCGCTCGCCGCTGCCCAGACAACGCTTGACGGTTTGATCGCGAACAGCGCGCCGCAGGTTGATATCGAGGCCGCAACCGTTGTGCGGAATGACGCGCAGACCCTCTACAACACCGCCGTCGTGGCTTCCAACGCAGCCGATCAAGCCGTGATCGATGCGCAGGCTGTGGCGGACCTGACAGATGCGGCTCTTCTTCAGGCCGCGGCCACCGCTGCTGCCATGGACGACGCCGCCGCTGTTGCCGCCCAGGCGCTTGCCGATGCGACAGACGCTCCGGCGCTGCAGGTCGCTGCTGCGCAAGCTGCTGCGGACGACGCAACGGCGGCGGCAGCTCATGCGGCCGCCTCGGCTGCAGCTTCTGCCGATGCCGGCGTAACGCCTGCGCTGAATGCATACATGGCTGCGGTAGCGACCGATCAGGCCGCCGACGCTGCAGCAGCATATGCTGTTGCGACAGCTAGCGCTGCCGAAGCTGCAGACGCGGCGTTCGCGGCAGCAACGACGACTGCATCCAGCGCGATCAATGCCGCCACGACGGCCGCTGTTGCGGAAGCCGCTGCGCTTGCTGCACTGAATGCCGCTCAGGCGGAACTCGCGGGCCTGCAAACAAACGGCAACGCAAAGACCCAGCACAAGTACGCTGCCCAGCTGGCCGCGAACATGAACCTCGGCATCTTCAGCGATGGCGGCACGACGACGGCGCTGAACGGCAACGCTGTTACTGTCGGCGGCAAGCAGTATATCCGCGACATCCGCACGCCCAGCGTTGATACGAAGTCTGGCAATGCGGCGGGCTTCGCGCTCGATGGCGCCCCTAACAGCGGTGCGGAATCTCACGAGGTCATCGTCGCCTCCAACCGTGACGATCTCATCTACGCGCGGGGCGGTGACGACACCGTCTACGGCGAAGACGGTCGCGACACGATCTACGGTGGCAACGGAATCGACCGTCTCTACGGTGGCGACGGCGAAGACACCATCTATGGTGACGACGGCGGCGACCTGATCGACGGTGGCCTTGGCGATGACGTGCTGTTCGGCGGGCAGAGCGCGACAGCGGCAGCAGGCCTCGACCAGGTGATCGGTGCGGAAGGCAACGACTATGTCGATGGCGGCATCGGCATCGACAAGCTGTCAGGCAGCGCCGGCGATGACGTCATCTTCGGTGGCGGCGACACTGACGCCTTCACGCATGGCGGCGATGGCAATGACTATATCGATGGCGGCGTCACGGGCGACCTGCTCTGGGGCGATGGCGGCAGCGACCTGATCGTCGGGCAGGCCGACCAGGACATCGTCGCCGGCATGGATGGCGACGACATCCTGCGGCCCGGACCGCTCTCGCAATCGCTGACCGGCGGCGGCGACGAGGTCATGGGCGGCGATGGCCTCACCGACCGCGGCGAGAACGGCAAGGGCGTCGGCTTCGACCTGATCGATCTCAGCGACTGGCAGGCCGCGCCTGTTGGAGCGATGATCGACTTCTCGACGCAGCAGAACCCGGCCCTGGCGATTGATGGTAACCCGAAATTCCCGGCCTGGGTCGGTATCGAGGGCGCCATCGGTTCGCGCAACGACGACACGTTCCTCGGCGACGACAACAGCAACTGGCTGATCGGCGGCAGCGGCAACGACATCATGACAGGCGGCCTGGGCAATGATCTCGTCATCGGCGATGGCATTCGCCTCGACACGCTGATCGGCACCTATGCCAGTGCGTATGGCGACTCTTTCGATGGCGCTTCGCACCGCGCCACCGGCTTCCTGCAGCACAACGGCATTCTCGACGCGGTGAGCTGGGGCGACCAGAAGCATCTCACCGAGATGCTCAAGTCCGCCATGTTCAAGGACATGGTGCTCGGCGGCAGTCAGATCACCCAGATCTGGCGCAACGGCGTCGTCCAGACGACCGGCGAGTCGGCTGGCCAGATCGGTGATGGCGGCGTCGCCGGCGCTGCAGACGTGGTCGCCTTCACGGGCCAGAAGTCCGAATACGTCATCAGCGCCGTCCTGTTCGACGTCGTGACGCGGTCTGTCGTCAACACCTTCTCCGCGAACACCATCGTGGCTGTGAAGGTCAAGGACACAGTGGCCGGCCGTGACGGCGAGGATATTGTCCTCGGCGTCGAGAAGTTCCGCTTCTCGAACGGAAACGGCGGCACGCAGGACTTCTTGCTTGGCCAGATCCTGCAACTGCCGGCAACGGGAACGGCCTTCATCAGCGACATGACGCCTCTTCAGGGGCAGACCTTGACGGTCGACACGTCTACGATTGCCGATTTCAACGGCCTCGGACCGTTCGCGTACCAATGGCAAAGATCGAACAACAACGGAACGTCGTGGAGCAACATCGCCGGAGCCACATCCGCCAGCTTTGCGCTGCCGGACGCGCCGGGCACGAACCTTGGCCAGTACTTCGGTGACCTGCTTCGCATTGTTGTCACGTTCACAGACGGCGCCGGGAAACTCGAAACCATCCAGTCTGCGGTGACCGCGCCGGTCGGGGTGAACTATAGTGCTGCAAGCAGCAACAACGGCGTCAACTTCGCCGGCCGCGGCGGTGACGATGTGATCGTCGGCAGCAACCAGGCCGACCAGCTCCTGGGCATGGCCGGCAAGGACATCATCAGTGGCGGCGATGGCGCCGACCAGCTGTTCGGAGGCGACGGAGACGACGTCCTCGACGGCGGGCGCGGCAATGACACGCTCAACGGCGGCGCTGGAGACGACGTACTGACCGGCGGACGCGGTGACGACATCCTGGGCGGCGGTGCAGGCACTGACCGCGTCGACTTTACGGGGTCCCTCCTGAACTACACGATCACAACCAATGGAACGGACATCATTTTCAACGACACCGTTGGAAACGAGGGGACCGACACGCTCCGCAATGTGGAAGTCATGCGCTTCGGCGCTGTCGACTACGCGATCGTCCTCGGCGACAACGGCGCCAACACCGCGCTCAACGGCGCCTCGGGTGCGGCGGGCTCGCAGGCCATCTTCGGCCTTTCGGGCGCAGACGTGCTCAACGGCGGCGCAGCCAGCGACATCCTTGTCGGCGGCGCCGGCAACGACACGGTGAATGGCGGTGATGGAGATGACTTCATCTTCCAGACCGGCGCGACCGACGGCAGCGACTTCGTCGATGGCGGCGCCGGTACGGACACCTACGTGCTGCAGGGCGCCAACGGCGCCGAGACGTTCCGCATCTATACGCGGGCGGCGGCGCTTGCGGCCGGCATGACCGGTCTCAATGCCAACACCGAGATCGTGATCACGCGCAATGGCACGAGCAACGGGTCAATCATCGCCCAGCTCGACAATATCGAGGAGATCAAGATCAATTCGCTCAACGTCACGGCCGACAACGGCAATGGCAATATCGACGGCGGCTCCAGCGGCGGCGACACGATCATCGTGGCGGGTGACTTCACCCAGACAAGCCTTCACTACAGCACCATCACGGTGGAAGGCACCGGTGCGGGCGACACGATCGACATCTCGGGCCTCACCTCCGCTCACCGCGTGGTGTTCGACTCGAATGGCGGCGCCGATACGTTCATCGGCAATGTCCGCGCGCAGGACGTGATCAAAGGCGTACTCGCCAATGATCTCCGCACGACCGCAGCGGCCCAGCCGGCCGCAGGCATTGCGCCCGTCGTGGATGGCGCGGCCGTTTCGGCCTTCGGCTTGTCCGACGGCCTGGATGCCATGCTGTCCGGTCTCAGCCGGCAGGCCCTGCGCGACATGATGACTGACTATGTCGGCCTCACGCGGGGCGCGCCACGCAGCGTCGAACTGGGCGTCGTTGGCGGATCGGACCTGACAGACTTCCTGCTCCACACGGACCTGTCATCGCTCGGTCACGACCTTGGCCGCACCATGCTTGTCGATCCCGCGCACCTGCAGCCGCTGGACGTCGTCAACCCCGTCGAGCTGGCAGCTCCCGCGCCAGGCCTCTTCGACGGGCAGGCGTTCGACATTCGTCACATGGCGCCGTCGCTCTACGACATCGTGCCGTTCTGAAGACGTCCAGGCGCCGGATCCGCACCCGGTGGATCCGGCGCCTGCTGTCGCAATGCCGGGATGTGACGGATGATCGACCAGTCATCCGTCATGTGGGAGCGGCGCTGACGGGATCCACCAAACCCTCGTCAGCGCCGCTCCATTCTTTTTGGAGCCGCAATCGGCAGGCGCGGCCCGCTTTCAGGCCAGCGCACGAGATGGCCGCGCGCCCCGCCGGGCGATGTCGCGTCCGAAACACTCATAAAGCCTGCAACCGCCATCCATGGCGCCCACTTTGATGGACGAATGGCGCACCCGACACGATTCGAACGTGTGACCTTTGCCTTCGGAGGGCAACGCTCTATCCAGCTGAGCTACGGGTGCAAACCGGCCGCAAACTGGCCGTTGAACCGGCCCCTCATGTCCCAGACGCCGCGAAAAGGCAAGGTTGAGGGCGCCGCCCGCCAGAATGCCCCGTTTTCAGCCCGTATTGCGCAGTCCGGCCGCAACCCCGTTGATCGCCAGCAGGATGCCCTCGCGCACCGCCTCGCTCTCATCGCCCGCCCGGCGGCGCGCGATCAGCTCGATCTGCAGGTGGTTCAAGGGGTCGATATAGGGCAGGCGGGAGCGGATCGCGGCTGCGAGGTCCGGGCTTTTCTCCAGCAGCTCTGACTGGCCGGTGATGCTGAGCAGCGTGTCGTGCGTCAGGCGCCATTCGGACGAGATCGCCCCGAACACTTTCGTTGCCAGTGCCCGGTCCTTCACCAGCCCGGCATAGCGCCCGGCGATCGACATGTCGGACTTCACCATCACCATCTCCATGTTGGCGACAGCGGAGGTAAAGAACGGCCACGATGCATAGAGCTCCTTCAGCAGCGCGAGATCGATCCCCGACTCCTTCACCGCCGATCCGAACCCGTACCAGCCCGGCAGCATCGCCCGCGACTGCGCCCACGAGAACACCCATGGGATCGCGCGCAGGCCCTCGATGCTGCGCGTCGCCTGCCGCGATGTCGGACGGCTGCCGATATTGAGGTCTGCAATCTCGGTGATCGGCGTCGCGTCGTAGAAATACTCCACGAACCCCGGCGTCTCGTAGACCAGCCGGCGATAAGCCTGCATCGCTGCCTGCGAGAGCGTGTCCATCGTATCGCCCCGCCGCGCCGCATCCTCTTCCTTCGGTCGCGCCAGCGAGGCGATCACCACCCCCGCCGTCAGCGTCTCGAGGCTCTGTCGCGTCAGCTCCGGATCGCCATACTTGTTGGCCACCACCTCGCCTTGCTCAGTAATGCGGATGCGGCCGTCCACCGTGCCTTCCGGTTGCGCCAACAGCGCCTCGAAGCTCGACCCGCCGCCACGCCCCACCGCGCCGCCGCGCCCGTGGAACAGCTGTAACCGCAGCTTCGCGTCGGTCGTCACCTTATGCAGCGCCCGCGACGCCTTCTGCAGCTCCCAGATGGAGGTCAGGTAGCTGCCATCCTTGTTCGAGTCCGAATACCCGATCATCACTTCCTGAAAGCCCGCCTCGCCATGCAGCTGGCGCACGAGGGGCAGGGCGAGATACCGCGCCATGGTCTCCGGCGCCGCGCGCAGGTCGCCGATGGTCTCGAACAGAGGCTCCGCAAATATCTCCGTCCGCGGCGTCTCCCCCGGATGGAACAGCCCGACTTCCTTCAGCAGCAGGTAAACCTCGAGCAGGTCAGACACCGACTGCGTATTCGAGATGATATAGTTGCGCAGCGATGTCGGCCCGTACTGCCGCCGCACATCCGCCGCCGCCTTCAGCGTCTCAAGCTCCTTGCGTGTCTCATCGGTGTAGGTCGCAAACGGCGAGCCCAGCAGCCGCCAGTGGCCCAGCTCGCGGACCAGCAGCTCGCACCGCTTGGCCTCGTCCAGCCTGGCGTAATCCTCAACCACGCCCGCCGCCTTCAGCAGCTCCGCCGCCACCCGCGCATGCACAGCCGAGTTCTGCCGCATGTCCAGCGTCGCCAGATGGAAGCCAAACACATCCACCGCCCGGATCAGCCTTGCCAGCGGCCCGCGCCGGAACGACTTGCCCTGATGCTTCAGCAGCGACTGATGGATCACCACCAGGTCCGCCTTCAGTTGCATCGGATCGCCATACCGCTCGCCCTTCACCGTCGGCGCCTTGCCCGGCTGCTCCCCGGTCAGTGCGTCCAGCGTCGCCGCCAGCCGCGCATAGATCCCCGACAGCGCCCGGCGATAGGGCTCGTCCGTCCGCTGCGCCGAGCCATCGCCTGCGCGGTCGGCGAGATCGAGCAACTCCTGCGTCACCCCGGTAAAGCGCGATGACAGCGACAGCTCCGCGCCCAGCGCATGCGTCTCGTCCAGATAGAAGCGCAGGATGACTGCCGCCTGTCGCGACAACGCCTGCCGCATCGTGCGGCCTTCGACATTGGGGTTGCCGTCCCGGTCGCCACCCACCCACGAGCCAAGTCGCAGGAAGCTGCGCAGGCCTTTGGTCGCATCCGGCGTATCGATGCCAAGCAGGTCTTCCCAGTGCGCATAGAGCGCCGGGATGGCCGGCACAAAGCTGCGCTCGAAGTACGAGACCGCGTTCTCGATCTCGTCATCCACCGCGATCCGGAAATTCCGCAGCAGCCGCGTCCGCCACAAGATCGACACCTGCCGCCGCAGGTCCATCTCGGCGTCAGCGCGCTCCATGGCAGAGGCCGCGCGGTCCAGCGCATCCAGATCGATCGCGATCGCCGCCTGATGGTCGCGCACGCTCTTGCGCCGCACCTCGCTCGGATGCGCGGTGATCACCGGCGTGATCAGCCCGCGCGACAGAACAGCCAGCGCCGCCTCCGGCTTCGCCAGCGAGCGCAGCGCGCCTGCCAGCGTATCGTTGCGCTTGTCGCCCGCGCGACCCCGGCGGCGCTGCACATGATCTTCCGCCAGGTTCGTCACCTGCAGGAAGGTCGTGAACGAATGAACGAAACGCACCGCCTCCGCAACGCTCAGCTTGCCCAGCTGCGTGGAGAGCAGGGCGGCTGCGCTCTCCGACGGCTCACGGTGAAACCCGACAGATGCGCGCCGGATCATCTCGATCTGCTGGAACACAGCCTCGCCATCCTGCTCGCGGATCACATCGCCAAGCACGGCCCCGAGCATGCGAACGATCGCGCGCTGTTCTTCTGCGTCGGTTTCCATGATGGTCTGCTCGGACATGCTGTTGATCTAGCGGGCAGATGCATACTGCCAAGCGCGCATGTGCGATACGGCGAACCGCGATGCAAAGTCCTGATGAACCGAGCTTCGCCTCGCAATCAGGTGCCTGTCCTGAGACAGTCTCCGGGTCAGAGCCCCAGCTGCGCCTTCAGCTTCGCGATCTCGTCCAGCCATGGCGCCGCGCTGGAATCCGATGGCATGCGCCAGTCGCCGCGCGGGGAGAGGGCGCCGCCGGATGTGACCTTCGGGCCGTTGGGCACGGCCGAACGCTTGAACTGGCTGGTCTGGTAGAAGCGCTTCGTGAACACCTCGAGCCACTTCACGATCACGGCCATGTCGTAGGCGACGCAATCCTTGTCCGCCACGTGCGCGGGCCATTCGCCTGTCTTGGCATCGCCCCACGCCGCATGCGCCAGGAAGGCAATGCGCGCGGGATTGGCGCCCCAGCGAATGGTCTGGTTCAGGAAGAAGTCGTGCAGGTTGTAGGGCCCGATCGTGTCCTCGGTGGACTGGATCTTGCCGTCCTTGCCCGCGGGGATCAGCTCCGGCGAAATCTCCTGCGCGAGGATCGCGCGCATCACCTCGCCCGCAGCCTCCGAATAGTGGCCGCTCGCCGCGCTCCATCGGATCAGGTGCTGGATCAGCGTCTTCGCCACCGCGCCATTGACGTTGTAGTGGCTCATATGATCGCCGACGCCATAGGTGCACCAGCCAAGCGCCAGCTCGGAGAGGTCGCCTGTGCCGACCACCATCCCGCCTTCTTTATTAGCAAGCCGGAAGAGATAATCCGTGCGCAGGCCCGCCTGCACATTCTCGAACGTGATGTCGTAGACTTTCTTGCCTTTGGCGAAGGGATGATCGAGATCGGCCAACATCTGGTTGGCTAGTCGCGTGATGTCGATCTCGCGCGCATCGATGCCCAGTTCGGCCATCAGCGCATGCGCCTTCGACTTCGTGCCCTCGGTCGTCGCAAACCCCGGCATGGTCACGCCGATAATGTTCTTCCGGTTGACGC
>JAOATF010000036.1 GCA_030158285.1 Hyphomonadaceae bacterium | reverse complement strand
TGGCCCCGGTCGATCCGTTCGAGAAGGCCAAGATGATGAGCTGGCTGTTCTGGGAACAGTACAGCCACGAGCCCTATATCGCCGTGCGCCGGTTCCGGAAGAAGTTCCTGAACCAGACGGACGAAGAGATGGATCCGCAACTGCTCGCACGCGGGCGCCGCGCGCTGGGCGTGATGGAAATGCAGCTCACTTTCTCGAACTATTTTGTTGGAGAGACGCTGACGCTCGCCGACGTCGCGCTGGTCGCCTACACGCGCTGGGCGGACGAGGGCGGGTTTGATCTTTCCGAATTCCCGAACGTGCACCGCTGGGTGATGCGGGTCGAAAGCGACCTCGGCATCGAGCATGCGAAGAAGGCGGCTTAATGTACCGGTACGACGAGTTTGACGAAACGCTGGTCCGGGAACGCGCAAAGCAGTTCCGCGGGCAGGTGGAGCGTCGCCTGAAGGGTGAGCTGCGCGAGGAGCATTTCAAGCCGCTGCGGCTGCAGAACGGCGTCTACCTGCAGCTGCACGCCTACATGCTGCGCGTGGCAATTCCGTATGGCCAGCTGAATGCGAAGAAGATGCGGCAGCTGGCGTATGTCGCGGACAAGTTCGACAAGGGCTATGCGCATTTCACCACGCGCCAGAACGTGCAGTACAACTGGATCAAGCTGGCCGAGATGCCGGACGTTCTCGACGTTCTGGCGGACGTCGAGATGCACGCGATCCAGACCAGCGGAAACTGCATCCGCAATGTGACGTCGGATCATCTCGCGGGCGCGAACCTCGATGAGATCGAGGATCCGCGGCCGTGGTGTGAGATCATCCGGCAATGGTCGACCTTCCATCCGGAATTTTCCTCGCTGCCCCGCAAATTCAAGATCGCGGTGACGGCAGGCGAGACGGATCGCGCGGCGGTGCGTGTGCATGACATTGGCCTGCACATGAAGAAGAATGCCGAGGGCCGGATCGGTTTCGAATTCATCGTCGGCGGCGGGCTCGGCCGGACGCCGTATATCGGGCTGACCACGCGCGAGTGGATCGCGAAGGAAGACCTGCTCAGCTATCTCGAAGCCAACATGCGCGTCTACAACCGCCATGGCCGCCGGGACAACAAGTACAAGGCGCGCATCAAGATCCTGGTGAATGAGCTGGGGCTCGCGGAATACTCGCGCCAGGTGGAAGAAGAATTCGCCGCGCAGAATACGTGGGAAAAGGTCGTGCTGCCGCAGGAAGAGGTTGAGCGCATCACCGCGTATTTCGCGCCGCCGAAATTCCAGACGCTGCCAGTCGTGTCGAGCGCGTTCGAAGCGTTCAAGGCCGGCGGACGTGAGCAGGCGCGCTGGGCGAAGAACAACCTGCGGCCGCATCGTGCGCCGGGCTATATCTCCGTGCACATCGCGCTGAAGCCGCAGGGCGTGGCGCCGGGGGATGCGACCTCCGACCAGATGCGCGCGATGGCGGACATTGGCGAGCAGTATGGTCTGGACGACATCCGCGTCGCGCATGAACAAGACGTGGTCTATCCGCATGTGAAGCTGGACGATGTGCCGGCGGTCTATGCCGCGCTGAAGGCGGCGGGGCTGCATGCGTCGAACGCGGGCATGGGATCGGACATCATCGCGTGCCCGGGGCTGGATTACTGCAACTTGTCGAATGCGCGCTCGATCTCGGTCGCCAACGAAATCCAGGCGGTGTTTGCTGATCCGGAATTCGAGGACGAGGTCGGCACGCTGCATGTGAACGTGTCGGGCTGCATCAATGCGTGCGGCCACCACCATGTCGGCCACATCGGCATTCTTGGCGTCGACAAGAAGGGCGAGGAATTCTACCAGGTGCTGTTCGGCGGCCGGGCGGATGAGAAGGCGACCATCGCCACCATCCAGGGTCCGGGCCTGAAGCACGAGGAGGTCGCGCCGGCGATCCGCCGCGTGATCGGAAAATATCTCGAGCTGCGCCGTGAGCCGACCGAGAAGTTCATCGACACAATGGGACGCCTCGGTCAGGCCCCGTTCAAGGAAGCGCTCTATGCCTCTGCTTAAGGACGGCAAGATCGCGGACGACACGTGGGCGTTCGTCGCGGACGGCGATGAGCTGCCGGCCGAAGGCCATGTTGCGGTGTCACTGGCGCGGTTTCTCACCGAGCATGAAACGCTGCTGGCGGGCAACCATCAGGTCGGCGTGAAGCTGGCCAATTCCGAAGATCCGGGCGCGCTGAAGCCGTGGCTGGATCGTATCGGCATGATCGCGCTGGAGTTCCCCAAATACGTGGACGGGCGGGCGCTGAGCCAGGCGCAACTGCTGCGCCGGCGCTATGGCTACACGAACGAGATCCGGGCGACGGGGCAGGTGCTGCGCGACCAGCTGCGGCTGATGATCCGGTCGGGCTTTGACGCCTTGGTGATCGATCAGGCCGACGCGGAGGCGGTCTACGCGTTTTCCTCACACGAGTTTTCAGAATTCTACCAGGCCGCCGCGGACCAATCCGCGACTATCTTCGAGAAGAGACAGCAGGCCAGACAAGTAAAGAAGCCGACGGATGAGCGCACTCGCAATGGCAATTGAGACACCCGACGAGAAGGTGTCGCGGCTGAACGCCGAGCTGCGGGGCAAGGGCCCGCAGGACATCATCCGCGCGGCGATTCGCGAATTCGGACGGCGCGTGACCTATGTGTCGTCGTTCGGCGCGGAGAGTGCGGCGATGCTGAGCCTGATTGCCGAGGTGGAGCCCACCCTGCCGATCGTGTTCATCGACACGGGGATGCATTTCCAGCAGACGCTGCAATACCGCGACACCCTGAGCGCTGCGCTGGGGCTGACGGATGTGCGGACCTTTCATCCGGTGAAGGATGAAGTGAAGGCGATCGACCCGAAGGGCGTGCTCAACAAGACCGATCCGAATGCCTGCTGCGAAGTGCGCAAGGTGCGTCCGCTGGCGCCGGCGCTGGAGGGCTTCGAGGCGTGGTTCACGGGGCGCAAGCGCTTCCACGGGGGCGGCCGGGCGCACCTGCCGGTGATCGAGTTCTTCGAAGGCCGCTACAAGATCAACCCGCTGGTCGAGCTGACGCAGGAAGACCTGAAGGCGCTGCTGGCCGACCGTCACCTGCCGCCGCATCCGATGGTGGCGGAGGGGTATCCCTCGATCGGCTGCTGGCCGTGCACGGTGCGGCCGGTGGACCCGAATGACATCCGGTCAGGACGCTGGGTGGGCTTCACGAAGGAAGAGTGCGGCCTGCATCTGAAGCGCCAGGAGCGTCCGCGCGTCTTCTGACGCACGGTCAACAGGCAGTCTTACCTCTCTGTAATTGCTCAGGCGCCCGGACGGGTGGCTTGGAACCCCGGCTTTTGCTAAGCAACCCCATGGGCGGGACCACGTTGCTCCGATGAGCCGTGACCGTTGGGGGCAACTGCCTGCGCGGCGAGAGGTGACTGCATGTCGATCTGGTGGCTGATCCCGGCATTCGTTGGCCTTGTGGGCGTGTTGATGCTGGTTGGCGGCATCGCCAAGCTGTTCAAGGCGCATATCGGTGGCGGCGTGATGCGCGTGCTGTTCGGCGGGCTGACGCTGGCGGGCGCGATGATCGTGGGGCTGATCGGGCTCAACCTGCAGACCTATACGCAGCTCTCGAAGGAGCGGCTGGCGGGGCAGGTGGTGCTGAAGCAGAACGGCGATTACGATTTCACCGCGACGATCGACCTGGCGGACGCCGAGGGCAAGCTGCGCGGGGAGCCGAAGGCCTATCAGATCACCGGCCAGCGCATCCACATCGAAGGGCCGGTGGTGAAGTTCAAGCCATGGGCCAACGTGATCGGCATGGATTCACTGTTCAAGGTCAACGAAGTGTACGGCGCCTATGTGAACCCGAACTGCACGAACAAGTACAACCCGCGCCGCGAGGCGACGGAAGAGTGCGCGACGGGCGATTTCTTCGGCTGCCTGGGGCAGAGCTGGAAGATGCTGAACCTCGCTGACTTCTCGCACACGTCGGCGAGCGGCCAGCTGATGGCGGATGGCGCGATCTACGACATCTATGCCAGCCAGGATGCGTTCGAGCTGAAGCCGAACCCGAGCAACAAGATCGCGATGGACCTGCAGGA
>JAOATF010000035.1 GCA_030158285.1 Hyphomonadaceae bacterium | reverse complement strand
GCGACGGCATGATGCAGCTCATCATCTTCCGCGGCATCCAGGGCATCGGCGGCGGTGCCCTCTTCACCACCGCCTTCGCCACCATCGCCGACCTCTTCCCCCCGCGCGAGCGCGGCAAGTATGCCGGCATGTTCGGCGCGGTGTTCGGCCTCGCCAGCGTCGTCGGCCCGATCGTCGGCGGCTACCTGACGGACAATGGCACAACCACGCTTGCCGGCCTCCACATCGATGGCTGGCGCTGGTGCTTCTATATCAACCTGCCGACATCAGTGATCGCGCTGGCGATGATCACGCTGAAGATGCCGAACCTCGGACATGCGGGCGGCGGCAAGATCGACTGGCTGGGCGGCGTGTTCGTGGTGCTTTCCATCGGCGCGCTGATGCTGGCGCTCACCTGGGGCAATGAACGTGGCTGGCTGCATCAGGATATCCTGATGCTGTTCGCCTTCGCCATCGTCGCGGGCGGCATTTTCATCTTCATCGAGTCGAAACATCCGGAGCCGATCCTGCCGCTGGCGCTGTTCTCGATCCCCGCCTTCACGACGACGACCATCGCGTCCTTCATCATCGCGATGGCGTTCATGGGAACGATCGTCTACCTGCCGCTCTACCTGCAGCTGGGCCTCGGCTTCCAGGCCACCAACAGCGGCCTTCTGCTGCTGCCGCTGATGGCGGGCCTCATCACCTCAGCAACGCTGTCCGGCCGGTACGTCACACGCACCGGCAAGTACAAGGGCGTGATGATGGCGGGCGCCGGCATGCAGTTCATCGGCCTCCTGCTGATGTCGCAGCTCGGCGCCGACGCAAAACAGATGGACGTTATCTGGCGTCTCTTCGTGCTCGGCATCGGCCTCGGCCCGTCGCAAAGCCTGTTCAACATGGTTTCGCAAAGCGCCGCTCCGGTCCGCCAGATCGGCGTTGCCACCTCCACCTCCATGTTCCTGCGCCAGTGCGGCGGCATGGTCGGCGTCTCGATCTTCGGC
The DNA here is from genome assembly GCA_030158285.1 of Hyphomonadaceae bacterium. Lineage (GTDB taxonomy): Bacteria > Pseudomonadota > Alphaproteobacteria > Caulobacterales > Hyphomonadaceae > UBA7672. Next base: position 3,115 of record JAOATF010000035.1, on the reverse strand, counting down.
GCGATGCTGCTGGCGAAGATGACGGAGTCGATGCAGGCCATCGCGCCCGGCATGACCATCGACATCGGCGAGATGCAACGCATGGCGATGATGGCGTCAGAAAGTGGACAGGCGATGCCCGCCGAGATGCAGGGCATGGTCGCCACGATGATCTCCGACGCCATGAGCTACATCTTCATGGGCAGCCTCGCGATCGTCGCGCTGGCCTTCGTGGCGATCTTGTTCGTCCCGCAGATCCAGCTGCGCGGCCGTGGCCCGCAAGACAAGGACGCCCCGGTTGCCGCGCCGGTGATGGACTAGCGGACGACGCGATACAGATGCAGCGCTGACGGGCCGATATCGACGGCCTGAAGCCACGCCGGAGGCTCGCCACGTCCGAGCATCGCGGAGAGCGTGCCTTCCGCCGCAACGCCGTCGGCATGGCGCGCATAGAAGCGCGTCTCCGGCGCGGCCTGACATACCAGCACGTAATCAGCAGCAGACTGCATGACGATGGCCTGCGCCTTCTCGGGCGATGCACGGAACGCGTTGATCATGGTCATCGTGCCGGTGACGTCACGATGATACGGTCCAGCCAGAACGCCGTGCTCGGTCCAAACCAGCACGCCTGCTCCAAGCCCGAACTGGTTCAGCATCACGCCCTTCGGCGCGCGCGCCAGCGAACGGAAAGCCTCCGGCGTTGAGCAGGCTTTCGCGCTGCTGACGCGGCTCTCGTAATTCTGCAGAACGGCGCGGTCGGTCATGCGCGACTGCAACGCCTCGCCCGCTGAAGCCCATGCAGCGGCAGACGCCGAGGCCGCAGCAAGTACAAACCCGAGAGCGCGAAGCGCGGAGGCATGCAGCCGGTATTCGCGACGCGCGATGGCGACGGCCCATGCGCCGAACGGAATGGCAAACGTGGTCGCGAACGCCGCGCCGCGGATCTGCCAGGCCAGAACCACCCAGCCCATCAGCAGGAAGCCGAACACAGCCCAGCCCGCCGGCTCGCGCCAATGACGGCGCAGGAAAAGCGCTGCCGCAACCAGTCCCACGGCAGCTGCGCCCGACACGGCCAGCAGCATGCCAGGATCGTCCGCGAGCAGGTCAGCCAGCGAACGCGTCTCGGAAATCTGCGTCATCCACAGCGCCGACATTTCCTCGCCCAGCGCCGCATAACCACCACCAAGGCATTCGGGGAACAGGCGCGCCAGCGCAAACGCGCCGACGCCGCCAAGAATGGCAGACGCCCCAACACGCCGGAGTAACGTCTGGCCAGCAAACGTCGGCAGGAAAGCCAGCGCGACAGCAATGCCGCCACCCACAAGACCGAAGCCCAGGAAAGGCGCGCCCATCGCATCGCACACCGGCTTGCCCCACTCAGCCGGCGGCACCAGCACGGCGAGCATCGCCAGCGAAGACGCAGCAAGCCCAAGACCCAGTCGCGCAAAGCCCCGCGCAAACTCTGTCGGGCGGAACAACCACAGCAGCCCGGCAACAACCAGCGCCACGGCTACCATCGGCACGCCCTCGGCCGCCGTCGCCATCGCCAGACCCAGCGCTGCGCCAGCGCCCGCGCCCCACAGCGGCTGGTCCCGCATGCGGATAATTCCCCACACAGCGGTGAGGCCAAGGATCATCTCGACATTGTGGTGATCGAACGAACCGGGGGAGAATTTGTCGAGCGCGGGGAAAGCCAGCGCGCCAATCAGCGCTGCCGCCCATTGTGCCTCGCTGCGCAGGCCACTGTGTTCGCCGATCTCGCCTGAGATGCGCACGACCAGCGCCATAAACAAACCCAGCAGCCCCAGCGGCCAGGCGAACGCCATGACGATCTCTGCCGCCTGCTGGCCGATGAACACCTTCAGCACCATGATCGGCGCAGCCAGTAGCGCATCGATCCACTGCGCCCAGTGCATCGGCGTGCCTTCGGGCGGGTTGAGACGATGCTGGATACTGTCGAACCAGCCCTGCCCGGCCAGCATGTCGCGCACGCGGACGAGGCGCATCGCATTGTCGGGTTCGGAGAAATCCTGCTGCAGCGCGGCCATGCCTGCGCCTGCCACCAGAATAAGCGCAGCCAGCGCCCAGCCGACCAGCCACGCAATCTGCGCACCTTCTGGTCGTCCGCCTTCCCCGCGCTGGTGGTTCATGCTCGCCCGCCCATCAGTAAAACTCGCGGAAAGCTAGCAAACCGGCCTTAAGTATTTGCAAAACCCCCGTTTTCGGCCCTCCGCCACCGTCCCGACACCGTTGCCGCAATCAAGTAGAACCTCCGCCCAACGGCAGCCGCGGCCCCCCCTCACAAAGACACTCAAGCGGGTACACACCCCCGTGAGTCGGCCGCCTTCCCCCACCGATCCCCGGTTGGCATGCGGCCTGGAGGGACACATGACTTTCCGTTCGATCGCGCGTTTCAGCATTCTGTCGGCCATCGCGCTGGCCGGCGCCGGCGCCGCGAACGCTGACGTTTTCCTGAAGGTGTCGTCGCTGAAGGGTGACGCCACGCAGAAGGGTTTCGAGGGCCAGATCCAGATCTCCGGCGCCAGCATGAGCGTCGCCAGCTGGACCGCACCTGACCCGAGCGGTTCGGCGGACACCGTCCGCACGACCACGGTCGGCCCGCTCTACGTCACCAAGACGCCGGACCGTTCGTCGCCGAAGCTGACCTCGCTCGCTGTTGAAGGCGCGCCGCTGGGCCGCATCGAGATCACCTTCACGGATAACGTCACGAAAGCCGTGACGTCGAAGTGGATCGTGGACGGCGCTGAAGTGCGCTCGATCAGCGTCGCCCCCGACGCGATGAACGGCAACACGCCGAGCGAGAGCATCGAGATCGCCTACGCCTCGATGACCTACCAGGTCTTCGACACCCGCATGGGTTCGAAGCCGGTCGAGGAAGCCAAGTTCGCCGTGCCGGATGAGCAACTCTTCCCGTACGACGCCGGCTGCAGATAACAGCTAACGACCAGTAACAGGTCGTTAGGAATGATTGGGCCGGCGTACAGCAATGTGCGCCGGCCGATTCACGTCGATCTAACCATCGCATGGTATCACGGTCTTCTAATTGGAGACCCTGTCCCATGGCCAAGGCTGCGTTCCACAAGAACCAGAAAGTGTTCGTGAAGCCCGTGGGAAC
>JAOATF010000034.1 GCA_030158285.1 Hyphomonadaceae bacterium | reverse complement strand
TCCCTGTTGGAGACCCCGAAGGGACTCGCAATCAGTCCCCTCGAAACCATCAACCGAGATTCTCGGGACAAGCCCGAGAATGACCCCGTTGATGTTGAGCCACTGGAAGCGTGCCCCTCGGCACGCGTTCCCGGCGACCTGTCTGCCGAAGCTCGAAGAGCGCAGGGAGAAGGCCGGGATCCAGCCTCCGCGCAACGCGCGCTCCTCAAGCGCACAACTTTCACCCCGCGTCCGACGCTTCGCGTCGAATCCCAGACGAATGTCGGGATCCAGGGCAGACCGTGCGTCTTGTCCCGCCCTGCAGCTTCAAGCCTGCACCAGCAGGAAAACCGTTCCTGGATTCCGGCGTTCGCCGGAATGAGCGGTGAATGCTGCTTGGAATTCGCCTGAGCTAACTCAGGCCAACAGCAAAACCTGCAACCCCGCGGCCCGACCGCGAGGGCCGCACCGCCATGCCTATCGCTGGCAACCCGCGCACCAGAACGTGCTCCGCCCGGACTGCACCAGCCGTTTCACCGGCTTCGCGCACACCACGCAGTCCTCGCCTTCCCGGTCATAGACCTGGAAGGAATGCTGGAAATATCCCAGCTCGCCATCCGCCTGCTTGAAGTCCGAAATCGTCGAGCCGCCCGCGACGATCGCCTCCTCGATCACTTTGCGAACTTCAACCGCCAGCGTCTCCAGCCTGTCCCGCCGGATCGACCCCGCCAGCTTCTTTGGACTTATCCCCGACCGGAACAGCGCCTCGCACACATAGATGTTGCCCAGCCCCGCCACCACATTCTGGTCCAGCAACGCCGCCTTCACCGGCGCCTTCTTGCCGGCGAAAGCCTCCGCCAGATAAGCGCCCGAGAATTCATTGGAGATCGGCTCCGGCCCCATCCCCGCAAACGGCGCGTAGTTTTCAAGATCGTCGACAGGCCACAAATCCATAAAGCCGAACCGCCGCGCATCGTTGAAAACGACACGCGCCCCGCCCGACATCTCGAACACCACATGGTCGTGCTTTTCGTCCTCGCCCGCCGCGTGATGGAAATTGCCCTTCTGCTTCCCGAACACCGTGAACCGCCCCGTCATGCCCAGGTGCATGATCAGCGCTTCGCCGTTCGAAAGCTCGCCCACCAGATACTTCGCCCGCCGGCCAAGCCGGGTCAGCTTCGCCCCCTCGACACGCTGGTTAAAGTTCTTGGGAAACGGGAAACGCAGATCCTTCCGGCGGGTCTCGACCCGCAGGACGCGTTTACCTTCCATGGCGGGGACAAGTCCGCGACGAACAGTCTCGACTTCGGGCAATTCTGGCATCGCCCCGCATATAGCCCCGGGCGACCGCTTCGCCTATGTTCCTGAGCCATGGAAGACGACAAGGTTTCCTTCGGGTTCGAAGATGTGACGCGGGACGAAAAAACCCGCCGCGTCAAAGGCGTGTTTGCGTCCGTCGCCTCGAAATACGACCTGATGAATGACCTGATGTCCGCAGGCGTTCACAGGATCTGGAAAGCCAACATGATCGCCTGGCTGAACCCCCAGCCCGGCGAGACGCTGATCGACGTGGCCGGCGGCACCGGCGACGTCGCGCGCGCCTTCCAGAAACAGGCGAACGCCGTCGCCAAACGCCGCAACGCCAACCTTGAAACCTTCACCATCGTCTCCGACATCAACGAGGCGATGCTGGTCGCCGGCATCCGGCCAGACGATCGCAACATGCCGCGCACCGCGTGCGACGCGGCCGCGCTCCCCTTCCCGGATCGCTCGGCCGACGCCGTCACCATCTCCTTCGGCATCCGCAACGTCGTCGAGATCGACAAGGCGCTGCGTGAGTTCCGCCGCGTGCTGAAACCGGGCGGGCGCTTTGCCTGTCTTGAGTTCTCGCACATGACCCATCGCGTGCTGCAGGACGCCTACGACGCCTATTCGTTCAAGGTGATCCCGTCACTGGGTGAACTCGTGACGGGCGACAAGGCCTCCTACCAGTACCTGATCGAATCGATCCGCCGCTTTCCGATGCAGGATGATTTCGCCGCCCGCATCCGCGATGCCGGCTTCAGCCAGGTCGGCTACAAGAACTATTCCGGTGGCATCGCCGCCCTTCACACCGGATGGGCGGTGTAAGGCATGTTCACGGCTCTTTCCGACTATCTGCGCCTCGCCCGCGCCGGCGCCGTCATGGTGCGGAATGACGTGATCATTCCCGATGCCTACCGCGCCCGTATCCCGGTCGCCGCGAAAGCTGCCGGCGCGATCCTGCGCATCCTGCCCGGCGGCGGCGGACGCGGCCGTCCCGGCGAACGCTTCGCCCGCGCGCTCGAAAAGCTTGGCCCCGCCTGGATCAAGCTCGGCCAGTTCATGGCGACCCGCCCCGATGTCATCGGCGTTGAAGCCGCGACCGATCTTTCTCGCCTCAAGGACCAGATCCCACCCTTCCCCAAATCGCAGGCGCTGAAATCCCTGAAGGAGCAGTTCGGCGCCGAGACCGCGCGTCTCTTCCCGAACATCTCCGATCCCATCGCCGCCGCCTCGGTCGCGCAGGTCCACCGGCTCGAAACCCCGACCGGTCCCCGTGCCGTCAAAATCCTGCGACCCAACATCGAGCGCACGATGGAGCTGGAATTGCGCGCCATGAAGCGCGTCGCCTATTCCGCCCAGAAAAGCAGCAATCCCGAGATCAAGCGGATGGAGCCGGCCGCCTTCATCGACACCATGGCCCGCTCCCTCACCCGCGAGATGGACCTCCGTTTCGAAGCCGGCGCGGCATCCGAGTTTGCGGAGATCGCCGCCATCGACGGTTATGTCGAAGCTCCGAAAGTCGACTGGGAGCGCACCAGCCAGCGCGTCCTCACCACCGAATGGATCGAGGGCCGCTCGCTTACCAACCCCGGCCCGCTCACCGCCGACCAGCGCATCGATCTCGCCAACCGCGTCACGCGCGGCTTCCTCGCCTGCGCGCTGGATCACGGCTTCTTCCATGCTGACCTGCACGAAGGAAACATGATCCTGACGCCGGACGGCCGCCTCGTGCTGGTCGATTTCGGCATCATGGGCCGCATCGGCATGACCGAACGGATTTTCCTCGCCGAAATCCTGAAAGGCTTCCTTGAGCGCGACTACAAGCGCGTCTCACAGGTTCACTTCGAGGCCGGCTATGTTCCCGCCTCGCACTCGATGGACGAATTCGCCCAGGCCCTCCGCTCCGTCGGCGAGCCGATCTTCGGCAAGGACGCCACCGACGTCTCGATGGCCCGTGTCTTGCTGCAGCTGTTCGACATCACCCGCCAGTTCGGCATGCACCTCCGCCCCGAACTGATCCTGCTGCAGAAGACCATGGTGCAGGTCGAAGGCGTCGCCCGCTCGATCGACCCGGCTCACAATATCTGGCAGGCCGCCAAGCCCATCGTCGAACGCTGGTCCCGCCGCGAGTTCGGTCCCGAGGGCCTGCGCAAACTTGCGATCACCACCGCCCGCGAAGCCCTCGCCCGTCTCCGCCGCCTGCCCGAAACGCTAGGCATGCTCGATCAAGCCTTGAGCCGGGCTGCTCAGCCAGAAACACCGCCAGTGGTTGTGGAGCATACCACCGCCTGGGGCTGGTTCCTCGCTGGCTTCGCCATCGCAGCGTCCTCGGCGGCCGGCTTGTGGTTCCTGCTGGCGAGCCGCCTCTGATCCCGAGTTCGACCGTCAGGCCGCCCGCAGGCTGCTGAAGAAGCGCTCGGAGGAAGCTTTCAGCGCCTGTGACAGCGTCTCGACACGCTGGGCGCTCTTCTGCACCGAACTGCTGGCCGCACGCGTGCGCTCCGTCGCCTCGGCCAGGTCATTGACGCTGGAAACCGCCTCGCCGGACTGCGATGCAGCCTCGTTGACGTTCTGCGCGATGCCGCTCGTGGTGGCGCTTTGCTCTTCGGCTGCGGCCGCCACGGCCGAGGAGATGTCCTTCATCTGCTCGATCAGGCCGATAACGATGCGCACCTGCTCGACAGAGCGTTCGGAAATTGCCTGGATTTCCTGGATGCGGTGGGAAATGTCTTCCGTCGCCTGCGAGGTCTGGTTGGCAAGCGCCTTCACCTCGCTGGCCACGACGGCAAAACCCTTGCCCGATTCCCCTGCTCGCGCCGCCTCAATGGTGGCGTTGAGGGCCAACAGATTGGTCTGGGCCGCGACCGAGGAAATGGTCGCCACGATGCCGCCGATGCTCTGGGCGGCCTTCGACAGTTCCGTCACGGTGTCGTCCGCCGTCTTGCTGCCCGCGGAGGCCTTGCCCGCCGCCGTGGCTGATTCCGCCATGCGCGCCGAGATTTCCTGGATTGCCGCAGATAGTTCCATTGTCGCCGCAGCAATGCTGTTCACGTTGCTGGAAGCGCCGGAAGTCGATCCCGTCGCCGCCTTCGAGCTTTCGGCCGCCCGCTCGGCGATCTGGTCGAGGCCGCCAGCCTCGCCCATAAGCTCTTCCGACGAGCTGTTGAGCGCGCCAAGGCTCCTTTCGAGTTCCTGCGCGAACCCTGTGGTCAGCGCCTCGATCCGACGAGCGCGCTCCGTCCGCTCGGTTTCCAGCGATTGCTGCTCGGCCTCCAGCTTCACGCGATCGAGCGCGTTCTGTTTGAAGACGTTTACGGCGCTAACGATGTCGCCAATCTCGTCCTTGGTTTGAATCGACGGCACTTGCGCTTTGAGATCGCCTTGCGCCAGTTTCATCATCACGCCCGTCAACGTCGATAGCGGACGCAGCGCACGCACGTTCCACCAGGCAAACGCACCGCCGATCGCCAGCGATACCACAGCAATGGCAATCATCAGGATGCCAAACCGATCGACGACGCCATTGACCTCAGCGCCGATCTCCTTGTTCTTCGCTTCCTGGAAGTCGATGAACCGGTTGATGACCGCAAGCCAATCGATGAAGGCCGGGCGGGCCTCTTCCAGCAGGATTCTCCGGGCGCCTTCGAGATCGCCGGCGCTCTGCGCCGCAATCACCCTTGGCACCAGCGGCATGGTCCGGGCCTCGACAGCCTTGATGTCCTTGAGGATGGCAAGGTCCTGCGTGTCAACCGAGACGCCCTCGAACATCGCGTCGAGCGGGCCGGCCGACTTGGCGTAGAATTCCTCCAGTCGCTTGATCGTGGCGACTGCCTCGTTGAATTCCTGCTGGTTCGTCACGAGCGTCACATCGCGCAGGCTGATCGCTCGATCATGGACGCTGCCGCGAAAATTGATGGCGTAGCGCTGCTTGACGCTGTTGATGTCGTTGATCTGGTTGAGGGAGGCGTTGACGCGCGACATCTCGAAGATGCTGATCGCGGCGCCGACGATGAGCAGCAGGAGAACAATCCCGAAGCCAACGATCAGACGTTTCTGGATACGCGCATTACCTGCAATCATGTCAGCCGCCCCTCGTTAATCCCAACGCTGCCTTCGCTAACCGGAATTGGTTAATTTTCGAGTTCCGTTCATAATTCACTGCGGGGTGCATGGGTTTTCCGAAAACCACCCAAAGCAGATTGCGAATCAAAACCGGCGCGACCCGTGAGGATCGCGCCGGAGCGTCTTGTCGAAATTCTATCCGCTACGCGCGGTTCCTACTTCTTCTTGCGGGCCACTTTCTTGGCCGGCTTCACCGCAGCGGCGGCGACTTTCATCTTCGGCGCGGGCTTCTTCGCAACCGGCTTCTTCACGGCAGCTTTCGGCGCCGGCTTGGCGGCGGCCTTCACGACCGGCTTTTTCGCGGCGGGCTTCTTGGCGACCGGCTTCTTCGCAACCGGGGCTTTCATCGGGATGACGTTGGAGACCGGGGCGACAACCGGCTTGGGCATCGGCGCGGTCGGGATCACCAGCGGCATCGTGATCACTTTGGCGGTGGCTTTCGGGGCCATGGCTTTCGGAGCAATGACTTTCGCGGCGGCGGCTTTGGCGGCGACGGTCTTCGTGGTGGTTTTTTTCGAGGTAGGCATTCTGCACTCCTGCTTCTTCTGTTGAGGACCGGCTCTGCACTGCGCGTCGCCGTGTCGATCTGATGAGCCGCAACCTGCATCGAGAAACTGAACGCGAAGTTTCCAAAACGAGGCGCGCGACTCATCGTCGAAAGTTTTTTGCAGAATTTTTTTGCGAGCATCACTGCGCGCATTCGTCCGTGTCGAGACGATCACCGGAAGACGATCAGAAGAGATCCATCTGTGGCTTCGGCTCCGCGGCTTTCTTCGCCGCCTGCTCGCTCATCTCCCACGCGCCGTCTTCGTCGAACATGCGCAGCAGGGCCTTCACGTCCTTCAGCGACGCATCCGTTTCGCCAAGCCAGGCGGCCCAGTCTTGGCTGCGCAGGATCGCCGGCATGCGATCGGTTATTCTTGCAATCAAAGGGTTTGGCGCCGTTGTCGCCATCACGAACGTCGGCTCCGATCCCTGATCGCCCACCCACTCTTGCCAGATCACCGCGATGGCGATGAGCTTGCGCGCCTTCGACTGGATCACCCACTGCTTCGTCTTGCCGTTGGGCTGTTCCTCGCCTTCGTTGAAGCTGCTGACGACGATGATTCCACGCCGCTCGGCGAAGGCTTCCGCAAAGGTAGGACGCGTGTCGATCGTTTCGGCGCGCGCGTGCATGTGGTCAGGTTTGAACGCCGGGTTCTCCGGTTTCGAGAAACCCCAGCGCATCGGAATTTGTGCGCGACGACCGTCCTCGCCCACGCGAATCACCTTCGCCAGACGCATCGGCGTCGAGATGGCGACCGGCGCGTCGTCAGGAATCTCATCGATCGGCTGGCTGAAGCCGTCGATGTCGGCCCACCATTCGACCTGCGTGAACTTCCCGCACATGCCAGCTTACCGCTTCCGGTTGCCGAACATTCCGCGGAACACGAACTTGGTCAGCTCCCGCGTCGCCGTCCGCATGAACGTGCTCTGGGCCGCCTCGACCGGCGTTTGCCGTGTCGACCTGCGCGGCGCTGCCGTTGCCCGCGTGGTCGAGGCCTGCGTCGTCGCCTGCGTCCGCGCGGCGGCTGCAGCCTTAGCCGCCTCTTTCCGCGCCTTTGCAGCTTCCGCTTCCGCCGCCTCGGCCTTCTTCAGCGCATCCTTCTCCTTGGAGGCCTGCGCCTCGCGCCCGGTCAGGATCTCGTAGGCCGACTCCCGGTCGATCGCCGTGTCGTACTTCATCGTCACAGGGCTCAGCGCCTGGACAGCCGCCCGTTCCGCCTCGGTTGCAGGGCCCATCCGCGAGGATGGCGGCCGGATCAGCGTCCGCTCCACCACTGTCGGCGCCCCCTTGGCGTCCAGGCTGGAGACCAGCGCCTCGCCCATGCCCAATTCGGTGATCACCTGCTCGGTATCGAGATCAGGATTGGGCCGGAAGCTTTCCGCCGCCGCCTTCACGCCCTTGCGCTCCGTCGGCGTATACGCCCGCAACGCGTGCTGCACCCGGCATCCCAGCTGCGCCAGCACGTTCTCCGGCAGGTCACGCGGGTTCTGCGTCACGAAATAGACGCCCACGCCCTTCGACCGGATCAGGCGCACCACCTGCTCGATCTTGTCCACCAGCGCCTTCGGTGCCCCATCGAACAGCAAGTGCGCCTCATCAAAGAAGAACACCAGCTTTGGCTTGTCCGGATCGCCCACCTCCGGCAGCTGCTCGAACAGCTCGGCCAGCAGCCACAACAGGAACGTCGAATAAAGCCGTGGCGAGTTGATCAGCGTGGTCGCATCCAGCACGTTCACATAACCGCGCCCCTGCGTATCCACCCGCATGAAGTCCGTCAGCTCCAGCGCCGGCTCACCGAAGAACTGCTCCGCCCCTTCCCGCTCCAGCAACAGCAACTGCCGCTGCACCGCCCCGATCGAGGCCGGCGCCACGTTGCCATAGGTGCGCTGGATATCCGGCGCGATCGTCGCGATATGCGCCAGCAGCGCCCGCAGGTCCTTGAAGTCGAGCAGCAGCAGGTCGTTGTCGTCCGCATACTGGAAAGCGATGGTGATCACGCCTTCCTGCGTCTCGTTGCAGCCCAGCAGCCGCGACAGCAGCTGCGGCCCCATCTCGGACACCGTCGCCCGGATCGGATGGCCACGCTTGCCATAGATGTCCCAGAAGATGCACGGCGCGGCGGCGTAAGTGATGCCCGGCATGCCGATCTGCGCCACGCGCTCATTGATCCGCTCGAGGCCTTTCCCCTCCGGCGTCGCCGCCATGCAGATCCCCGACAGGTCGCCCTTCACGTCGGCGCAGAATACCGGAACGCCCGCCGCCGAGAACTGCTCTGCCATCACCTGCAGCGTCACGGTCTTGCCCGTGCCCGTCGCCCCGGCCACCAGCCCGTGCCGGTTCGCCCGCGCCAGCAACAGGCCCTGTGCAGCCTTGTGATCCGGCCCGCCGCCGCCGAGATAGATCGAATCCGTCATGGTACTGTCCTGAAACTACGCGGACGGCAGACTAGAAGCCCGCCGCCGCCCCGCCAAGCGGCACGCCCGCTATCCGCGCGGATACGCACCGGTTCCGCCTAGGCAGGGGCGGCCAAGCGCAATAAGTCTCATTCCATGCAGACATCGGGCGGGCAGACAGCGGGCGGCCAACCTTCGGGCGGTATGAACAACCGGACATGGATGACAGCGGGGGTGTGGGTCATCGCCACCGTCGCCATCGGCTTCGTGCTGAACCAGGGCGCGAAAATCCTCGCCCCCTTCGCCATGGCGATCTTCGTCTGGCTGGTGATGGAGGGGTTTTCCCGCGTCATCACCAGGAACTTCCCGAAAGTGCCCGGCTGGCTCACCTATGTGATCGCCGTCACCATCGTGGTCCTGTCGATTGTCATCTTTGTCGGCGTCATCCGTGGCGCAGTAGAAGAGTTCATCGACAAGTCGGCCGAATACGAGCGGCACATCAATGACATCATCAAGAACGTCTACACCCAGCTGAACCTGCTGGCCCCGCCGGAGGCCGTCACCGCCCTTCCCCCTGATGCGACTGCGCCCGTTGCCGCCGCAGCAGAAGCGCAGGTGGCCGCCGCGACCCCGCCCACCGTCGCCCAGCTGCTCTCCAGCAACGCCACCAGCCTCGCCCAGCTGGCCGGCAACACCGTCTCCGGCCTCGTCGGCGACATGGTGCTTGTCTTTATCTACGTGGCCTTCCTGATCCTTACCGCCGGCACCTTCAAGGACAAGCTGGACCGCATCTTTGTCCGCCCGCGCGACCGCGACCGTGCGCGCCTGATCGGCAAGGAAGTGCGCCGGGCGATGGAACAGTATCTCTGGGTGCAGACCGCACTGTCGATCATCGCCACCTCGCTCACCTACGTGACGCTGCTGGTGATCGGCCTCGACAACGCGCTGTTCTGGGCCTTCGTGATCTTCGTCCTCAATTACATTCCGACCGTCGGCTCGATCATCGCCACGGTCCTTCCGGCGCTGTTCGCGGTGGTCCAGCCGCTGACATCCTGGCCGGGCTGGATGCCGGATGACTCGCTGGTGTGCGGCGCCATCGTCTTTGCCGGTGTCGCCGTCTGGCAGTTCCTGATCGGCAACTTCGTCGCCCCGCGCATGCAGGCCAACAGCTTGAATCTTTCCGCGCTGGTTGTGCTGCTCTCGCTTGCCGTATGGGGCGCCTTGTGGGGACCGGTCGGCATGTTCCTCTCCGCCCCCCTCACCGTCATGGTGATGATCGCACTGGCGCAGATCCCCGGCGCCCGCTGGATTGCGGTTCTGCTCTCCGCCAACGGCAATCCCGGCGAATATGCTGCTGACCAGGACGAGATCAGCGGCGAGACCGGCTGACAGACTGACAAACCAAAAGGCTGAAAGCGCGCTTTCACTGCACTGCAACACGCAGAGCGCATAATCTTGCCCTTGCCCCCCGCTCCCGCGCGGGTTTAGCACTCGTTGGGTCTGATTCCCCGTAGACTTTCATTCCTCGGTACACGCAAGCCGCGTCCATTCCGGAGATTTTCCCCTGTCGAACGACCTTGCCTTCACACGCGACGATCTGCTTTCCGCAATCCGCGCCACGTCTCCCAAGACAAAGACCGATGATCCCGCGCTGGCATCCTTCCTGGAGCAGTACGCCTCGGACGGCTTCGTCGAGGATTTCCTGTCGCTGACGACAGAGGACGCCGCCGCCCTCGCGCTCAGCCTGTGGGAGTTCAACCGCGCCAGCGAGAAACAGCCCGGTCGCGCCATCCGCGTGCGCCGCGCCACCGGCGCGAACGGCAAACCCCTGAAGATGGACATCGCCGAGATCGCCGGCCCCGACATCGCCTTCCTCGTCGATAGCGCCATCAATGTCTGCCAGCACGCCCGCGTCGAGATTCGCGCCGTGCTGCACCCGGTCGTGACCGGCCCGGATGGCAAGCGTTCGACCATCCAGATCCACCTGCCCCTGCTCGACGAGACGTTCCGCGCCGACCTGCAGAAGCAACTCGAAGACACCTTCGCCGACGTCGCCGTCGTCAACGCCGATTTCGCGGCGATGCGCGCCAAGATGGAAGCGGCCTCGGAAGCCCTCGCCAGCGTGAAAGCCACCGGCGGGCGCACGTCCGGCGAAATCAACGAAGCGCGCGCCTTCCTCGCCTGGCTGGCCGATGAGAACTTCACCTATCTCGGCGCCCGCGATTACACTTTTGCCCGCAGCGCCGATGGCCAGCTCGCGGCCGAGGAGCCAGAAATCGAGGCCACATCCGGCCTCGGCGTGCTGCGCGATCCCGTGCGCAACGTGCTCTCGCGCGGCTCCGAGCCGACCATGCGCACGCCCGCGATCCGCGCCTTCATCAACGAGCCGACGCCCATCATCGTGGCCAAGGCCAGCCTGATCACCCGCGTCCACCGTAGCAATTTCGCCGACTATATTGGCGTCAAACGCTATGACGAACGTGGCGAAGTCATCGGCGAAACCCGTTTCGTCGGCCTGTTCACCTCCGAGGCCTACACCCGCGCCGCCGACGAGGTTCCCCTCATCCGCCGCAAGATCGACAATGTGAAAGCCGCCGCGCGCCAGGGCTCGCGTTTCTCGGCCAAACAGCTCGACATCGTGCTGAAGACCTATCCGCGCGACGAGCTGTTCCAGATTTCCGAAGCGGACCTGCAGCGTATCGCCTCCGGCGTGCTCCGCCTGCTGCTGCGCCCCCGCACCCGCCTGTTCATCCGCCGCGACCGCTTCGACCGCTATGTCTCCGCGCTGCTTTATACCCCGCGCGACAGCTACAATTCGGACCTGCGCACGCGCGCGCATCGCCTTCTGGCCGAGGCCTATGGCGGTCGCCCGACGGCCTTCTATCCGTCGTTCGGCGAAGGCCCGCTGGCGCGCGTCCACCTCATCATCGGCGTCGATCGTGGCCATCCCGAGCCCGACGAAGACGCACTCGACCTGCAGATGCGCCAGCTGTTCGAGACGTGGGAAGATGCGCTTGCCCGCGTCGCCCGCTCGACCAATGCCGACCAGACACTGGCCGCCTACGCCCGCTTCACCGCCGGCTACAAGGAAGCGTTCCAGCCGGAAGAAGGCCTCGCCGATCTCATCGCCATCGGCGCCCTGCCGCCCGGCAAGGCGCTGCGCGCCCGCGTCTGGGGTCCTGACTTTGAAGCCCATGTCAGCCGCGTGAAAATCTATCACCGCGACAGCCCGCTCGATCTCGCCGAGATCGTTCCCGTGCTCGAGCGCATGGGCCTGCGCGTGCAGGCAGAGGTGGGTTATCCGATCCGCATCGCCGCCTACGACCAGAACCCCGAAGGCAAGGTCTACGTCCACGACCTCTGCATCGAACGCGTCGCTGGCCAGAAGCGCCTCGACACCCGTTTCGAGAAAGCCTTCGAAGCCATCTGGGCCCGCGACACCGAAAACGATCGCTTCAACAGCCTCGTTGTTGCGCTGGGCACGGATTGGCGCTCCGCCGCCCTGCTCCGCACGCTCTGCCGCTATCGCAGCCAGTCGGGCCTCGACCCGTCCGAACTCGTGCAGGTCCGCGCACTCGCGGACCATCCCGAGATTTCAAACAACCTCTTGAAGCTGTTCGCCATCAAGTTCGACCCGTCCACCAAGGCTGATCTCGATGCGCGCCGCAAAGCCGCCGATCCCGTCATCGCGGAAATCGGCAAGCAGCTCGAAGCCGTCGCCACGCTGGATGCCGACCGCGCTCTGCGCCGCCTGCTGGCGCTGGTGAAATCGCTGCAGCGCACGAACTTCTATCTCACCGACACAGACGGAAAGTCCTTCCGCCACATCGCCGTGAAGATCGCCAGCCGCGAAGCCGATCCGCTGCCCGCCCCGCGTCCCTATCGCGAGATCTTCGTCTGGTCGCCCGATGTCGAAGGCGTCCACCTGCGCTTCGGCCCCGTTGCGCGCGGCGGCCTGCGCTGGTCGGATCGTCGCGACGATTTCCGCTCCGAAGTGCTCGGCCTTGTGAAGGCGCAGCAGGTCAAGAACGCCGTCATCGTGCCGGTCGGCTCGAAAGGCGGCTTCTATCCCAAGAGCCTGCCCGCCAAAGGCACGCGCGAGGAAATCCAGGCCGTCGGCATCGCCGCCTACAAGACCTTCGTCGGCGCGCTGCTGCAGATCACCGACAACATCGTCGGCGGCAAGACAGTCACCCCGCCGGGCGTCGTCGCGTGGGATGGCGAAGATCCCTACCTCGTCGTCGCCGCCGACAAGGGCACGGCGACCTTCTCCGACATCGCGAACGGCCTCTCGGCCGACTACAATTTCTGGCTGGGCGACGCGTTCGCGTCGGGCGGATCGGTCGGCTACGACCACAAGAAGATGGGCATCACCGCCCGCGGCGCGTGGGAAGCGGTCAAGCGCCACTTCCGCGAGATGGGCCACGACACCCAGTCACAACCTTTCTCTGTCATCGGCATCGGCGACATGTCGGGCGATGTGTTCGGCAACGGCATGCTGCTGTCGAAATTCATCCACCTTCGCGCCGCCTTCGACCACCGCCACATCTTCCTCGACCCCAACCCGACGGATCTCGAAAAGACGTGGAACGAACGCAAGCGCATGTTCGACCTGCCGCGCTCGTCCTGGGCCGACTATGACAAGAGCCTGATCTCGAAAGGCGGCGGCGTCTTCGAACGCTCCGCCAAGTCGATCCCGCTGACGCCGGAAGTGAAAGCCCTCACCGGCCTCACCGACGACGCCGTAACCCCCGACGCGCTGATGAAAGCGCTGCTCGGCGCGGAAGCGGACCTGCTCTGGTTCGGCGGCATCGGCACCTACATCAAGGCCTCGACCCAGAGCCATGCCGATGTCGGCGACAAGTCCAACGACGCCCTGCGCGTCGACGCGAAAGACCTCAAGGCAAAAGTCATCGCCGAAGGCGCCAATCTCGGCGTCACGCAGGCAGGCCGTATCGAGTTCGCGCGGCTTGGCAGCGGAGGACGGGGCGGCCGCATCAACACCGACGCCATCGACAACTCCGCCGGCGTCGACAGTTCCGACCACGAGGTCAACATCAAGATCCTCACGGCCGAAGCGATCAACACCAAGGCCCTCAAGCCCGAAGACCGCAACGCCCTGCTCGCCTCGATGACCGACGAAGTCGGCCATCTGGTGCTGCACAACAATTACGACCAGACCGGCGCGCTCAGCGTGATGCAGGCAACCTCCGTTGCCGACCTCGACAGCCACGAAACGCTGATCGAATCACTGGAATCGCAAGGCAAGCTGGATCGCGTCGTCGAAGGCCTCCCCGCAACCGAAGCCTTCCGCAAGCTGCGCGACCAGCAGCTCGGCCTCACCCGGCCCGAGCTCGCCGTCATCATGGCCTACGCCAAGCTCGACCTGTTCGCCTCGCTCATCGCCTCGAAAGCCCCGGATGATCCGGCCTTCGAGAGCATGCTGATCGGCTACTTCCCGGACGAGCTGGCCTCCTTCGGCGAGGCGCGCAAACGCCACCGCCTTCGCCGCGAGATCATCGCGACCATCCTTTCCAACCGCATCGTCAACCTCACCGGACCAACGTTTGCGATCCAGAAGCGCGACGCCGAAGGCCTTGATGTCGGTCATGTCGCGCAGGCGTTCGAGGCAGCCTACTCGGCCTTCCACATCGACGATCTCGTCGCTCGCATCAACGCGCTGGATGGCAAGATCCCGGCGCAGGCGCAGAACCTGATGATGGTCGAAACCGCCGCCAACCTGCGCCTGCTGGCCGGCGGCTTTGCCTCCGAGCCCGGCCTCCTCAAGTCCGGCTCCATCTCTGGCGCTGTGTCACGCTACAGCGACGCCATCGCGGAAGTCTCGACCCTGCTGCCCACCGCCCTCTCCCCACTCGTCATGGGCCGGGTGCAGGCGCGCGCCGAAACCTACCGCGCCGCCGGCGCCCCGCAGGATGTGGCGCACGACGTCGCCCTCATCCGCGCGCTGGCGTCTGCCCGGGAAACCGTGGAGATCGCCGATCAGACCAAATGGCCGCTCAAGGCCGCGCTGTTCGTCCAGCACCAGGTCGGCGAACAGCTCGGCCTCGACCGGATGCGCGCCGCCGCCCGCGACCTGCAACCGCGCGACCACTGGGATCGTCTGGCGCTGCAACGCGTCGCCGACGACCTGCCCCGCCAGCAGAGCGAGCTGACTGTCGCCGCCATCCGCCACGCCCAGGCCGCAAAGATCGCGCCTGCCAAGCTCGATCGCCAGGCAGCCGGCGAACTCGTGGCGGCATGGATTGCCCCGCAGAAGGGATTGGCGGATCGCCTGATGCAACCGATGGGCGCATTCGACCGGCAAGGCGGATGGTCCCTTGCCAAACTGGTCCTGCTGGGCGACGCAGTGCGCGAATTCGTCTATGCTAGCCGGACAGACGCCGGCAGCTGAACCGCCTGGAGTTATCGTGGACCGCGACCTGACCTTTCGCGACGCCCAGCTGAAGGACGCCGCAGGGCTGGCCGAGATCGGCCGCGAAACCTTTGCGGAGACCTTCGGCGATCTCTATCCGCCCGGCGACCTGCGCCAGTTCCTCGACGAGACCTATTCGGTCTCCAAGATGGAAGTCGATCTCAACGATCCCGAGATCGAGGTCCGCATCGCCATGGCCGGCAAGAAGATGGCCGCCTACTGCAAGATCGGCCCGTGCAAGCTGCCGATGGACATTGGTCCTGAACCCGCCCTCGAACTTCACCGCGTCTACGTCTACCAGGCCCGCCAGGGCGTCGGCGCCGGCCGCATCCTGCTGGCCTGGGCGATCGAACGCGCCCGCCAGCGCGGGGCAAAAAACCTCTTCCTCGGCGTCTGGGAATCCAACGAGCGGGCGATCGCCCTCTATGAAAGCCGCGGCTTCGAGAAGGTCGGCGGCTACAAGTTCAAGGTCGGCGACACGCTGGATGACGAATTCATAATGCGGCTTCGCCTAGCGTAATCCTGTTTACAGGCGCCTGCCGCTTAACTCCGGCCTGCAATCCCTCTACATAGCGCATAGCTGAGGGAGCCTTTGTCACCATGGATTTCGATTTTTCGCCGCTGCTGAATGATCCGGCTGCGTGGGCGGCGCTGATCTCGCTGGTGGTGATGGAGATCGTCCTCGGCATCGACAACCTCATCTTCATCTCGATCCTCACGAACAAGCTGCCAGAGGACAAGCGCGCCCGCGCCCGCAATATCGGCATCTCGCTGGCGCTGATCATGCGCCTGCTCCTGTTGTTCACAATCACGTGGATCGTCGGCCTCATCCACCCCGTCATCGACCTCGGTTTCGTCGGCCCGCCGGGCGAACATGGCGAACTGACCTTCGAAACCGCCTTCTCCTGGCGCGACATCATCCTGATCGCCGGCGGTCTTTTCCTTGTCTGGAAAGCCACGTCCGAGATCCATCACACGATGGATCCGCATTCCGAGCCCAAAGAAGGCGCGCCCATCGCCGGCCGCGCCGCCCTGAACTTCGGCGCCGCGATCGTCCAGATCATCCTGCTCGACATCGTGTTCTCGATCGACTCGATCCTCACCGCCGTCGGCATGACCGATCACCTTGCTATCATGTTCATCGCGGTGATCGCCGCCGTCACCGTGATGCTGATCGCCTCCGGGCCGCTGGCGCGCTTCATCAGCGCCAACCCCACCGTGGTCATGCTGGCGCTGGGCTTCCTCTTGATGATCGGCATGGTCCTGATCGCGGACGGCTTCGGCATCCACGTGCCCAAGGGTTACGTCTACGCCGCGATGGCCTTCTCGGCCTTCGTCGAGATTCTCAATCTTGTCTCGCGCAAGAAGAAAGTGAAGCCGTAAGGTGCTCCGCCGACGGCGCGTTGATAATCAAGAGAACAGCTGATGGGCGACGCCGACCGACGGTCAGGAGTGATCATAGGAAGTGCGGTTCTCGCGGTGCATCGCATCTCCGAGGAGGAGCGCGCACAGCTTCGGAACGATGACGTACATGGAAGCGTGTTCTCCATCTTGGGAGATGATGGCGCCTTCAAGATCGTAAGCCATCGGGGGAAGCAATATCGGGTTGAGCCTCACACGCTGCACGAAGTGCCAAACCCGAAGTACGTGATAGGAGACGTTTTTGACCTTCACGGAAGGAAAGCCAAAGTCACGGCAGTATGTTGGCATTACAAGAGAGCCGAGCCCTACTACCTCCTGAATTTCGATGGCCGACAATCGACCAACAGGTACTTTGTCAAAGATGTCGACAACGGCATCGCACTCGAAAAGCCCAAAAATCTCGGCAATGCGGACAGCCGCGCCAATCTCAAGCAGACCGAGACTCTCGGCAAAGCGGGCAGCCGCGACGCGCCACGTAAGTGGGCCTGGCTCCTTTTTCCATGGCGGCGGCGAACACCGCGCTAAGCGGCGCAGCGCGCAGACTCGCTGTAGTTCTCGGCGAATATCGCTTTCCCGTCACAGGCGTGGTGAGTTGCTCCCAGCATCTTCCCAGCGTGTGAGCACATGCTCACATAGCGGCGAGGACCAACACGGTTGACGGCGGAGGGTTGCCATGAAGCTGACCATCAACGGCAAGGAGCAGGACTACGCGGGCGAGGAAGATCGCCCCCTGCTCTGGTATCTGCGTGAAGACCTCAAAATGACCGGCACCAAGTTCGGCTGTGGCGTTGCTGCCTGCGGCGCGTGCACCGTGCTGGTCGATGGCCAGCCGACGCGCGCCTGCGTCACGCCCGCCGCCTCGCTCGAAGGCAAGAAGATCACCACGATCGAAGGCCTCGACACGCCCGCCGGCAAGGCCGTGCAGGCTGCATGGTCGGAGCTCGACGTTGTCCAGTGCGGCTGGTGCCAGTCGGGCCAGATGCTCGCCGCCACTGCCCTGCTCACCGCGACGCCCAAGCCGAGCGAACAGCAGATCACCGATGGCATGACGAGCAATATCTGCCGCTGCGCCACCTATCACCGCATCCGTGGCGCCGTCGCGCGCGCCTCCGAGATCATGGGGTAATCACCATGGCTGACACCGCAACCTTCTCTCCTTCGCGCCGCTTCGTCATCGCCGCTTTCGGCATTGGCGCGGCTGGCTTCGCCGTCGGCTGCACGGTTGGTGGCTCCGAAGCCGCCGGCCCGGTCACGCTCACCTCGCTGGGTGACTATGTCCGCGTCGGCTCCGACAACACGGTCACCGTCTACCTGCGCCACATCGAATTCGGCCAGGGCGTCTCGACCGGCCTCACCACCATCGTCGCCGAGGAAATCGACGCCGACTGGAGCCAGATGCGCTTCGAGCATTCGCCCGCCGACAACGCCAAGTACGGCAACCCGGCCTTCGGCGGCATGATGGGAACGGGCGGCTCCACCGCCATCTTCTCGTCATGGCAACAGCTGCGCGCCGCCGGCGCCTCGGCCCGCGAAATGCTGCGCCAGGCCGCCGCCAAGAAATTCGGCGTCGATGCCTCCGAAGTTCTGCTGGTCAAAGGCAAGGCCGAAGCCGGCGGCAAGTCCGCGACCTACGGCGAACTTGCAGCCGAAGCCGCCAAGATCACGCCGCCCGATCCGGCCAGCCTGCAATTCAAGGACCCGACGGCCTACGAGTTCATCGGCAAGGAACGCGATGCCGCGAAAGGCTATGGCCGTCTCGACACGCCGGACAAGGTGCACGCGAAAGCGCAATACGCCCTCGACTACCATCCCGAAGGCACGCTGACCGCCCTCCTCGCCCGCAGCCCCAAATTCGGCGGCAAGGTCGGCAGCGTTGACGACACAGCGGCGAAAGCCGTCAAAGGCGTCACTGACGTGGTGCAGATCGCCAACGGCGTCGCCGTCATCGCCACCGACTTCTGGGCCGCCAAGAAAGGCCGCGACGCCTTGAAGATCACCTGGGATGATAGCGCCGCCGAAACCCGCTCGAGCGAGGCCATGTTCGCGGACTACCGCAAGCTGCTCGCCAAGCCGGGCACGGAAGCCCGCAAGGAAGGCGGCGGCGCGGCAGCTCTCAAGGGCGCAGGCGACGTCATCACCACCGACTTCGAATTCCCCTACCTCGTCCACGCGCCGATGGAGCCGCTGAACTGCGTCGTCGAGTACAAGCCCGGTGAATCGGTCACGATCCACTCCGGTTCCCAGATGCCCACGGGTGACATGGCGGCAGCGGCCATGGTCCTTGGCTTCATGCGCCCGCCCCGTGACAAGGAGCCTGGACCGCAACCGGACGAAACGAAGGTCAAGATCGTCACCATGCTCGCCGGTGGCTCGTTCGGCCGCCGCGCCACGCCGGATGCCGACCTTGTCTCCGAAGCCGCCCAGATTGCGAAGGCGCTCAACGGCAAGGCGCCTGTGAAGCTGATGTGGACGCGCGAGGACGATATCCGCTCGGGCAAGTATCGCCCGATGAACATCCACCGCATGACCGCCCGCATCAACAAGG
>JAOATF010000033.1 GCA_030158285.1 Hyphomonadaceae bacterium | reverse complement strand
CGGACAAGGCTGACCAGGCCGCGATCGACAAGGACGTGGCCCGCCTGAGAGGCCAGTTCGAAGGCGCACTGGCGAACATGAAGAAGCTCGCCGAGAAGTAGGCTTCAACTGCTCTGATACTGCGACGGCCCGGCCCCAAGCCGGGCCGTTTGCTTTTGTGCTACTGCCCCGAGGCGGCCTCCGTCGGCGGCGGCTCGCCCGGGTTCTCGAAGATACGGCGCAGCACGCCGGGCGTCAGCGCGGCGACCGGGTTGATCGAGATGTTGGCGCGCGCAAACGTGCCGCGCACCGAATAGGTCGGCGCGAACATGCCCTCGCCCTGCCGCGAGACGAACAGGTCGCCGATGATCGGGAGTGCGCCGAGCACGGCGTTGGCCCCGATGAAAGACGGCGCCAGCACGCCATCCAGCGACAGCTCGCCATCCTCCGGCGCGATCCAGCCGCGCGCGGTAAAGCCAAGCGCAGGCCCGGTGGCGCGCAGGCCCGGCAGGTCGATCCGGCCATCGACGAACTTCACCGGCGCATGCACCTCGGTGAATTGCACGCCTTCGCCGTTCAGCACGTCCGACAGGCCCTGCAGCGACGCCAGCGCGAACAGCTGCGCCACCAGCGGCGCATCCTTGAGGCGCACATTGGTGATCTTGGCCAGCGCCTCGCCATCGGCGCCCTTGAACTTGCCATCGAAAGCCAGCTTGCCGCCGATCAGATAATCCGCCTTCAGCAGCACACGCGCCACAAACCCCGCATCGTCAGCGCGCAGCGCGATATTGCGGACGCCGTCCGTGGTGGTGATCGAGACGTTGACGTTCTTGCCCTTCTCGATCTCGCCCGCGATCGTGCCGTTGCGCGGCCCCTCCGCGTCGAGCGCCAGCGACAGCCGCGTGTTGCGCAGGCTCGCCTCTGGGCGAAGCTTCAGCCGGTCGGCGCTCAGCTGCAGATCAAGCACCGGCCCCGGATCGCCGGGACCACCCACGCCTTCTGTCGCCGGCTTGTCGCCACCCGACAGGTTGAGAATACCGTCCATCCACGGACTGGCGTCAAAGAACGGCCCGTTGAGCGCGACGCGATAACCGCCATCCTGCCGACGCGAGACCGTACCCTTGAGGTCGATGCTGTCGCGCGAGAAGATCCGCTCGATGTCGGCGCCCTGCACTGCGCCATCGGGCGCGAGCCGCACTTCGCCGACAAGTTCCAGCCCGTCCGCACGGATGTCGCCATTGACGATCGCATTGCTGGCGTCTTTCCCATAGCGGAACGAGCCCTTGGCCGGCGCGTCGTACTTCTTGCGCCAGCCGAGCTCGGCCACATCAATCTGCGTGCGCGTGAGATCGACATTGGCCGTGATGGAGTCGAAGTCCCGCCCGCCCGGCCCAGTGGCGCGCAGCTCAACTGCAGCCTCGCCCTGCATGAAATTGCGCGCCGCGAACCCGAACGCGTTCAACAGGTCCGGCGTCGCCCGCGCCTTGGCCGTCAGCTCGACGCCCGGATCAGGTCCTGCGCGCTCTTTCCATTCAAACGTCATCGGCGCGGGGCCGAATGCGCCGCCGCCCGTCGCCGTCATGCCGGCTTCGGAAAGTTCGAACTTGAGGTCCGTATCCACCAGGCCGAAATCGCCCATCAGGTCCGGCATCACCACCGACTGGAAATCGCCCTTGATGGTGAACTTCACGTCCTCCGGCTTCACCACGTCCACCATCGGCTGCGCGACGTGAACGTTGATCATGCCCTGCCCGGCCGTCTGCTTGACATCGAGGCCATAGCGGGCGCCGAACGCGAACTGGCTCTGCTCGACCACGTTGAGCAGGTCGCCGAGCTGGCCATTGCCGGCGGCGGTGATGTCCATCATCGCGCCGCCCGGGGCGAAGCGCGGCAGCACGACCTTGGCGCCCGTCAGCTGCCAGCGGCCGAGCATGCCCTTTTCGGCATCGAAGGTCAGGCTGTTGCCTTTGAGATGGCCCACGCCATTGATGCCGGAAATTTCCGGCAGGTCGCTGACCACACGGACAGTCGCGTTCTCGACATGGAATTCCAGCGCGAGATGCTCGTCTGGCAGATAGCCTTTGGAGTTGGCGCCCGGCGGCCAGTCGACCACGAAGTCCGCGCGCGTTGCGATGCCTTTTGTAATGCGCTCTTTCACCCATTGGCGAGAGGCAATGCTGAGTTCAGCCGGCCAGAAATCGAGCACCTGCTGCGGCGTGATCTCGCCCGTGCCCGTCGCCTTGCCCTTGACGCCGACCTGCAGCGTCTCGCCCGATGTATCAAGCCAGACATCACCGGAGGCCGTGACTTTGGCCTTTCCGGTCGCCACTTCGAGCTTGGACAAGCTGACCTTCGCATTGTCGATCGAGACCGTACCCTCCAGCACGGCGCTCTCGAACGGCCACGGATTCTCGAACACCGGGCGGATATCGAGATCGAACTTCGTGCCTGACAGGCTGAAGGCCGCCGGCGTTGCCGTATCGCCCCTCATCAGCGCGGCCGCATCGAACTCACCGGTGAAGGCGCCCGTCACCCAGTCGCTGGCGATGGAGAGCGCCTTCAGCGTCACCTTCTTGCTGGCCGGATCATAGCCCGCATCGAAGGCGAGATCCTTCACCGCGACGTCCTTGTCGCCCACACGCATCTTGCCCGTGACGCCCGACAACGCCAGCGACGTCGCCTGCAGGCCGGAGCGTTCGGTGGCGGACACAGAGAACGAGGCGCTGGCCGGGCTGCCCGACGTGAACGCATCGCCGGAATAACCGAACATCTTCGCCACCGACATCGGGTCGACGCCCTCGACCGTCAGCTTGCCGGCGGCGCGCTCGACCTTGCCGTCGGATGCGAGCGCGATGCGGATGCGATTAGGCTGTCCCGCAAGCGCATCGGCGAGCGTCACGTCGAGGTTCAGGCTGACGCCGTCCTTGTCGGCCTTCCAGATGCCGGCAACCGGACTGGCGCTCCAGGTGTTGCGCGACTTGCGGTCGTCCACCATCAGCCTGAAATCAGCCAACTCGACCTGTTCGAACTCGCCCGCCGAGATCAGCGCGCGGATCGGGGTCGCCAGCGTCGGCCAGTTGATGTCCCGGATCGGATCAAACGGCTTGTCGGACGCGTCCGGCTCCTTCGCGATGACCATATCGGCCAGCGTCCACACGCCCTCGGCCGACCGGACCACGGTGGCGGTGCCCTTCTCCAGCCGGAGCTGGCGGGGCTGGACGCGGAAGGTCAGCAGCGCGCCCGAGTCGAGCGCGATCATCGCCCGGTCGGCGCGGAAGGAAACGTTGTTGGTCTTGTCCATGGCCGTGAAGCCGGTGGCCACGGCTTCGACCCGGCCACGGTCGCGCACCCACTCCAGCGCCAGCTTCTCGATCTTCACGGGCTGCCCGTTGCGCGCCTCGGCCAGCGAGCGCTCAACCTGCGGACGGATGAATTCCAGGTCGATCGGACCCTGCGACAGACGCCAGGCCAGCAGCCCCGCCCCCGCGAGAATCACGAAGGCCAGGAACGCCACGATCTCCAGAATGAGAAGCCGGGCAGAAATCCTCAACACATGGCTCCTGGGCGCCCACCACCTGCACGGCGCCTTTTCAGCGAAGGCCGCCGCTTCACCCGTGCTACTGTCTGACGGTACACTCCGGTCACTCTTACCAGCACATGATTACGGACCGATTGTGTCACAGCACCTGAATGCCGGCGATCCGGCTCCCGCATTTGAACTGCCGTCCAGCAAGGGCGGCACAGTGAGTCTCGCCGACTTTGCGGGGAAGTCTCTTGTCCTGTTCTTCTATCCCAAGGACGACACCGAGGTCTGCACCCGGGAAGCAGTGGCGTTCAGCGGCATGCAGTCGCGATTTATGCGAAGAAACACGGCTTTGCTGGGGGTCTCGCGCGACAGCCTGGCCGACCACAAGGCGTTCGCGAAGAAGCATGCCCTAAAGGTAGCTCTCGGTTCGGACGAAGACGGCACGGTCTGCAACGCCTATGGCGTGTGGGCGGAGAAGCAGCTCTATGGACGGAAGTTCATGGGCATCGTGCGCTCGACCTTCGTGATCGGGCCGGATGGCTTGATTCGCCGGGTGTGGCGTAACGTCCGCGTGCCGGGCCATGCCGAGAAGGTCTTCGAAGAACTCGCGCCGGAGACGTAACGGTTTTTGCGGCCGCGAACGCCATTTAATCAACGCTTAACAAGCTCAGTCAAAGCTGGCGAAAAAGCTGGATCGAGGGGTTCGCGTGTGCGAATTTCTAAGCTATCCATCTGGTTGCCGGGCACTATCCAGCGGGGCATCGCGGGGCTTGGCGCGTAGAGCATTTGATCGGGCACACTAAATGGCGGTCAAGCACGTGAAGGCGAAAGTAAAAGCCTTCTTCGAAAAGGCTTTTCCTGAACGGCAGATCTATCACCGCAGCGGCGGGTCCGTGCGGTATGTTTCCATTTCCCCCTGGCGTCAGGCGATGATGGCAGGCGGCGCGACTCTGGTCGTCGGCTGGTGCCTGTTCGCGACTGTGGCCGTGCTGCTGAAAGGTCCCGGCGTGGATCTGGGCAGCGGCTCCGGCGGCCGGCCGGCTGTGCGCCTCGAGCGCGAACTGCGCCAGGCCAAGGCGGCGGAGGAAACCGCCCTCGCCCTGCTCGAAAGCCGGACTCAGGATTTCAACCGGGCGATCGAGGAAGCCGAGAGCCGTCACACGACGCTCAAGCGCCTGATGGCCAGCCTGCAGGGCGGCGACAACGCGTCGGCAACCGCCCTCAGCGGTCCGAACGCATCGCTGCTGATCGATTCGACCATCGAGGAAGGCGACCCCCGCCAGGCTCGCCCGGATGGCAGCGAGGCAGGTAATGGCGCCAACCCTTCCTTTCGCGCCCGGACCGACAAACTGATCCTTGACCAGGCTGGCTTCCTCGACACGTTCGAGGAAGAGGCCGTGCAGCGCGCCGAGAGCGCACGTGGCGTCATCAAGCTGACCGGCGTTCCGGCCGCCCGCGTGCTCGAGCAGAATGGCGTCAGCCCGAGCGGCGGCGCCCTGCTGCCGATCAACTTCTCCAACTCCGTCACAGCGGCGTCGGACGACCCCTTCCAGTACCGCATCTTCGAGGTCGAGGCCCGCCTGCGTGAGGCGCAGGACTATGAGCGCGCCATGCGCTCCCTGCCGCTGGCCATCCCGGTCACGACCCAGTACCGCGAAACCTCGGGCTTTGGTTACCGGATCGATCCGTTCGGCCGCGGCTCGAAGTTCCATGAGGGCGCCGATCTTGCAGCGTTCACCGGAGCGCCGATCGTCGCAACGGCGCCGGGGAAGGTCACTTTCGCGGGGGTCAAAGGCTCATACGGGCGTACGGTGGAAATCGACCACGGGTCGGGCTTCCGCACACTGTATGGTCACATGAACTCGATTAACGTGAAGGCTGGCCAGGAAGTGGCCATCGGCTCGAAAGTGGGCACGATGGGCTCAACTGGCAGAAGCACGGGACCGCACCTGCATTATGAGATATACTTCCGCGGCAAGTCGTACGATCCGATCAAGTTCCTGAGGGCTGGCAAGCATGTTCACTAAGGGTAAGACTCCGGAGGCTCCTCCTCCGCCGCAAGCGGCTCCCAAGCCCCCGGTCCTGCAGGATCCGCCGCGCCGCGCGCCGGCCGCCCGCTCGGGCCCGTCGATCATCTCGGCTGACGTAAAGATCACCGGCCGCATCGTTTCCCAGGGCGAACTGGACATCAACGGCCAGATCGACGGCGACGTCCGCGCCTCCGCGCTGACCGTCGGCGAAACCGGCGCTGTCAAAGGCGAAGTGGTTGCCGAGTCCGTCGTCGTGCGTGGCACGATCGAAGGCCGCATCCGCGCCCGCAAGGTCCAGCTCTGCACCGGCGCGAAAGTGCGCGGCGACATCATCCACGCCTCGCTCGCCATCGAGCCGAACGCCATCTTCGAAGGCGCCGTCAAACACGCCCAGGACCCGATGGCCGAACAGCCCGCGGCCCCGCCGACGGCCTAGGCCTCACTGCCCGATTGACTGGAAAGGCCGCTCGCAAGGGCGGCCTTTTCGTTTGAGGTTTGGGGCGCAGCGCGACCGGGACATTGAACACATCCTTCGAGACGATCGCTTCGCTATCCCTCAGGATGAGGCCGGTAGATGCTTCAGCAAGTCTTGAAGCCGAGACCACTGGCCTCATCCTGAGGGATCGCAGGTATGACCTGTCCACCGCACCGGCCTATCGATGCGATCGTCTCGAAGGATGCGTAACGGATCGCGCCCCCACCCCGAAAAGCAGAACGCCCGGTCTTTCGACCGGGCGTTCGCGACT
Source organism: Hyphomonadaceae bacterium (assembly GCA_030158285.1). GTDB lineage: Bacteria > Pseudomonadota > Alphaproteobacteria > Caulobacterales > Hyphomonadaceae > UBA7672. The sequence goes on along the minus strand of JAOATF010000033.1, from coordinate 12,662 downwards.
TTGGATCAGTCCGAAGACCGAAAGAGCTAGATCGACTCTTTCAGTTCTTTCGCGGCGCGGAACGCCACTTTCTTCGAGGCTTTGATCTGGACCGGTTCGCCCGTGGCCGGGTTGCGGCCCATGCGGGCAGCGCGCTTGCGGACAACGAGAACGCCGAGGCCGGCCATACGGATACGGTCGCCTTTTTTGAGGTGCTTCGAAATCAGCGCGACCAGCTCATTGAGCATGGCTTCCGACTGCTTTTTCGGAATCTCGTTGCTCTCGGCAAGAGCGGCAGCGAGGTGTTTCAGGCTGACGGTGTTCTGCTTCTTCGCAGCAGCTTTGGCAGTGGCCATGTCTTTTCGACTCCGTTGAGTAAGACCGGCCCCCTGATTGCACGTAATTGCGGGGGGCTAAAGCGCAAAAACCGCGATTTACAAGGCAAATCGTGAATTTTCACAGCAAAAAGCCTGTAAAATTGGGCTTTTCGGGTGCTTGACCTCTAGGAAACCGCTGCGAGACGCGGATTTTCAGGGAATCAGCGCTGCCTGAGTCGCGGGACCTGTAGCGCCTCTGAGGGCCGGTTTCCGGTGCGACCAGCGCGTCCAGTATAGAGTGTCGACCCGCTCCCCGTAATTGGCGTCCAGCCACTCCCCATAGATGTCGCGCAGCAGGTCGGCCGTCGACTGCACCATCGACATCTTGGCGATCATCACATGGTCGGTGTCGTTGAACATCGTCTCGGGCGCGGGATGCATCTCCTCGCTGATCGTACGGTTCTTGTGCAGGGTCAGCCAGCTGCCCTGCGGCGGGCGCACATTCATCAGGAACGGGAACGGGTTGGTCATGTCCAGCGTGGTGACCGTCTCGCCCGGCTTCATGACTGTGCGCAGGTCGTCCACGCCGGCCATCAGCGTTTCCATGTACTCGCCCTGCCGCAGCTCCTGCTTCCGGCCCAGCTGCCCGAACAGCCACAGGTTATGCAGCCGCTCCTCGGCGGTCCCCGACTTGTTGATCGTCCGGTTGAACAGGCTCTCCCGCTCCGGGATGTAGACATTGCGCAGCGCCTTCTCGCGCGCCCACGGAGCAGCAGGCCGCCCTTCCTCGCGCAGGATCGCGTAGGACTGGTCGATCAGCACCATGCCCCGGTCGAGGATCGCGGCCAGCGCCAGCATCGCAAACGCGCCCGACGCCGCGATCCGCGCGATACGATGCGACCCGTCCTCCTGGATCACCCGCACAGCCCCATAGGCCGCCAGCACGATCAGGCCGGACATGTTCTCCAGCTGGCCGTTCTGGTTGATGATGAACAGGCACATGCCCACGATGAACGCGCCCGCCACGCCATCGCGCCAGGTGAACCGCCCGATCGCCGCCAGCACGCCCAGCGGGGCCGCTGCGAACAGGATGTCCTGCATGTTCTTCCGGATCAGCCCCAGCAGCGACTCCGCCCGCCCGCCTGAGACCTTGGCCGCAAACAGCACGTCATTGATGTAGGCCACCAGGTTGCCGATCATCAGCCCGATGCCGACCGTCATGATCGCCGTAAGCCCTGCGCCCCAGGCCAAAGTGCGCACCGGGCGCGGATTGCTGAACGCATAGAGCACAGCCGCCGCAACGCCCGCCGCGAAATAGGTAAGCTTCAGCCAGAACAGGAAAGTCAGCACCACGGCGAACGCCGCGATCTCCGGTATCCCCGGCCCATCTGTCCGGTCCTGTCGCGGCGCCAGCGCCATGAACAGCGGGATCAGCGCCGCCCAACCCCAGCGGTTGTAGAACATCGCATAGGTCAGGCTGTCGGCGAGCACTTCCGTCTCGCCATCGATCAGCGTCTGGCTCTCCCCGCCCCAATGATCGAGCATCGCGCCCGGCACGGTGACAAGGAACACCACGCCCACCAGCGCCGCCGTGAACGCCAGCGGCATCCGCGACGCGCCGATGACCGCGCAGGCAATCCCCAACCCGAACGCCACCCAGACCGACGCCATCTCCACCGAGCCGCCATAGCCGCCGCTCAGGATGGCCGCCCACGCCGGCAGGTACATGGTCGCCGCGCCCAGCGCGGTCGGGAAGTCGCTCGAGGGCGCGAGGCCGTTGGCGATGCGGTAGGTCGAGTCAAAGAAGATGAAGCTGTCGTGCGTGATGGTCGTGAAGACCGACACCGGGGCCCACAGGAAGGCGACATAGCCCAGCGCCAGCAGCGCCGCATAACCCGCCGCAATCCGGAAGCGCAGGCCAGCGTCCGCAAACGCATCCGCTCCCATCGCCGCCGCATAGCGGACATGGCCGATCACAGCCAGCGCCACCAGCCCCGTAAAGCTCGCCCACTGGATCACCGATCCCACATGCGCCAGCGCGATCGGCGGGAACGCCGCGCGGATGTTCTCGTACGGCCAGCCCATCGCCCCGTCATGCGCCGCCAGGAAGGCCGGACGCGCCGCAAACGCGATCAGCCCCCAGACCAGCAGCAACAGGCCAAAGCGGTCGGTGACCAGGAACCGCAGCGCGCCGACAATGGAGATGGACGCCGGACGGGCCGGGCTGGCCGCGGCGGCTGTTCCCTCTGGCATGGTGATCCCTCGGCTGTGGCCGCGCGGGCCAGACCCGCCGACTAGGCCATGCGTGGGTTAATCCCGGGTTTTTGGCCGGAACCTGCCCCATGCGCCCGTTTTCCGGCCCTTGTGAATCAGCACCCGACAGCCGACATTGTGGCCATGGCCCATGCCCACCTCGCCTGCGCCCCTCAGGGGCTTTCCGACAGCCTGAAAGAGGCCGAAGCGCTGTGCGGACAGCGCGGCGGAAAGCTGACGCCGCTGCGGAAGAAAGTGCTGACCCTGCTGCTGGAATCCAACGGCCCGGCCAAGGCGTATGACCTGCTGGCCGACCTGGGCGATGAAGACGGCGCGGCCAAGCCGCCCTCGGTCTATCGCTCGCTGGATTTCCTCCTGGAGATGGGCCTCGCCCACAAGATCGAAAGCCTCAACTCCTATGTCGCCTGCGGTCACTGGAAGCACGGCCACGCCGCGGTCTTCCTGATCTGCGATAAGTGCGGGACGGCGGGCGAGCTGCATGCCAACGACAGCGTGAAAAAGCTGACGCAGGAAGTGGAGAGCGTGAACTTCCAGATGCGCAGCGCCGTGATCGAGATCCGGGGCCTGTGCGAAGCCTGCGCGGCGTAACATGGCGGGGGCGGCGGGGGACAACGTCACGCTGAAGCTCAGCGTGCTCGCGCCGCCAAAGGGCGTGCATCACAGCCTGCAGGACAAGGACTCGACCCCGGTCGATGGGCGCCTGTCATCCGGCAAGACAATCCTCTTTGAAATCCCGATCCGCCTCGAAGAGGGCAAGACCGGCTGGCGCTTCCTCGGCGGCTTCGTGCGCACCGAAGGCAAGACCCGCCGCTTCGTCTACGTCGCAACCGGCGGCCAATCCGGACAGGACGGCACCGTGTGGAGCCGCCGCGCCAAGGTGGATCTGCCGGAGCCAACGCCGGCGATGATCAAGGCTGCGCAATCCAGCGGACTCGTGCTCGAAGCCAGCTACCCCGGCACCGACGCCAAGGGCGGGCCTACCTGCGCGACGGTGAAGGTTGACTGGAAAGTGGGCAAGACATGAGGCGAATTGCGCCGCTAGCGATGCTGATCGCGTTTGTCCCTGGATGCCAGAAACAGCCGAATACCAATCTACTCGAAGCGATGCGCGCGCTGGACGGCAAGCCGGTCTGCGAAGTGCAGTACGACTTTGTCGGTCCAAGTGTCGGCTTAGCCTCGCTCGAAGATCGTCCAGAGCTGGTCGCGGAACAGATCACCCGTTTGTTGGGGCTATACGTGGAGAAAACCCTCAAGAGCGTCGAGGCGGGCGCTCCGCCCGAACTCGGCGCCGTCGGGGCTGGATGGACCTATCCAAAGCCTCTTCACGTTCAGGCCACATACCTCAAGCCATGCAACGACATCGACGATGTCAGCCGCAAGGTCGTTGCATTTGTGCAGGCGGGCGACGATCAGTGGAAACTACCGGAGGGTGTTCGCTTGTCTCTGGCCTCGACCATTGAGAAATCATTTGAGTATGCAACACCGCGCCCTGATGGAGCACGACCTTGATCGAACTCTACCGCGGCAGCATCAACACCTGGGAATGCGACGAGATGGGGCACATGAATGTGCGCTTCTACGTCGCCAAGATGATGGAGGGGCTGGGCGAGCTGGCGCATGTCGTGGGGCTCGGCCACGCCTTCGGCAAGAACGCGCAATCGACCCTGCGGCCGCGCGACCAGCACATCCGCTTCATCAAGGAAGCCCACGCCGGCGCGCCCTTCACGATGACCGGCTGCGTGCTCGACGTCACGGATACGTCCGTGCTGGTCTACCAGCAGATCACCCATGCGAGCGGCGAGCCGTGCGCGTCCTTCCGCACCTGGGTCGATCACATCGATGTCGATAGCGGCGCAGCCTTCAACTGGACCGCGTCCACGCGCGCGCAACTCGAAGCGCTGAAGGATGAGCCCCCGGCCGTCACCGCGCCGCGATCGCTCGACATGTCCATGCCCACCCGCGCCAGCGCCACCATGGCGGACGCCGATGCGGTCGGCGCCCCCGTGATCGGCCGCGGCATCGTGCTGCCACAGCACCTCGACCTCACCGGCGCGATGATGCCGGAATTCTTCATCGGCCGTGTGTCGGATTCGATCTCCCACCTGCTGCGTCCCTGGCGCGAGAAAGTCCGCGAAGCAGCTCTGGCGCGCGGCGAAACGCTGCGCATGGGCGGGGCCGTGCTGGAATACCGCATCGTCTACCGCCGCTGGCCCCGCGCGGGCGACCGCATGGTGATCCGCTCCGGCAGCGGCTTCCGGAAGGAGAAAGTCCACTCCTTCATCCACTGGCTGATCGACCCCGACACCGGCCTCGCCTGGTGCACCAGCGAAGCCGTGGCCGTCTCGCTGAACCTCGACACCCGCAAGATCATCCCCAGCTCGCCCGAGCTGATGGAGCTGCTGTCGGAAGTGGCGCCTGAGGAACTGTCTGCGTGAGGGCGGGCTGATTCCACGCTTCCCCTCCTCCCCCTTGTGGGGAGGAGGCAGGAGGTGGGGGGCCTCTCAACGTTTCGATGCGCTTGAGTTGGGCAAACACCGCGCCTATTGAACCGCCCCCCTCACCCTACCCTCTCCCCACAAGGGGGAGAGGGGCGCACGTGGCGCCAGCACGCTAAAAATTCCGAGACGTTCAAAATCGCGCGGATTAATCCCGCGGCGGACGGCGGTTGATCATCCGCATCACCGTCACCCCTCCGACGACAACGAGCGCGCCGATGATCAAAACGAAAATGAGCTTCACGTCTGGTCCCCTCGCGGCGCTGGCCGCACGTCCTGTCTAGTGCTGCCGCCCAATTTCGGAAAGCGCACGCCCGATCACGTCGCCGAAACCGGCCAGCCCTTCGCCTTGAAGTCCTTCGCGGCCGCCGCCGTCGCCACCTTCACGAACGTCTCCAGCACGCCAAGGTCGATGTCCTCCAGCTTGTTCACATAGATGCAGCCGACGTCCCGCTTCTTCTTGCCCAGCTTGTCGTACAGCGCCTGCGCCTCGGGCGTGCGCGTGCCCAGATAGAGCGAGATCGCGCCCTTGCGCGGCGAGAAGCCAACCAGGCACGCATCGCCATGGTGCCCGCTTTCGTAGACATAACTGTACCGGCCATACCCCACGATGCTCGGCCCCCACATCTGGGATTTCATGCCGGTGGCCTTCTCGAAGATCTTCACCAGCGCCTGCCCCTCAACCCGGCGCTTGTCGCTCTCCAGCCCCGCCAGATAGTCCGCGACCGAGACCTTTGTGGCCGTCGTCTTGGTGAGCGCCTTCGCTGGTTTCTTTGCGGCTTTCTTCGCCGCCACCTTCTTCGCCGTAGCCTTGCTGGCCGGCGTCATGCGCTTGAGCGCCATGTCGTCCCTCCCCGGAAATTGGAACCATCATAGACCATTGCGCGCGGCCGCCTGTAGTGGTTTTCCGTCGTTAAGCGTTGAAAGGCGAATCCGGGCACACTGGCCCGCGAATCATTGCTGACAAGATCAGGCACGAGGCACTCATGACCGCCCCTATCGGCTCCAAGGCCAACCCGTCGAAATACGACGCCTATCCCAACCTGGCCGAAGACGAGCCCTACTTCGTCATTCGCGCGCACGACCTTCTGTCCAGCGCGCTGGTCGAACTGCACGCCTATATCGGCGCCGGCCAGGCAGGCGCCGCCCACAACAAGCTGGCCGAGATCATGTCGCTGACCTCGCAGAAAGCCCCTCGCCCCTCCGACTCCCCGAAATACCGCGAGACCTTCGCGATTTCGGCCGCAATGGAAAAGTGGCGTAACGATCAGTAGCCAGTTCCGGGGGGAGCAGTTGGGGGAAAGCGACAAGGTCACGATCGGGCACTGTCCGTCATGCGCTCGCATGCTGACACCGCTCCAGCTCGTCTTCGGCTCGGAGTCGGCGGCCTTTCGCTGCTCTGGATGCGGCGCGCGGCTGGCCAAGACCACGTTCGCGTTTCCGGTCATGCTGGGCCTTGGAATACCGATCTGGTTCTTCGGCAGGCTCTATGTCGGCAATTTTGTAGGCCTCATCTTCCTCGCTTGTCTGCTGCCCGCCACCTTCATTGTCGGCCTGCTGACCACGAAGGTGCGCTTTGCGGCCAAGGACCTGCCCGACGCGCAGAAGGTCGAGGTTCCGAAAGCGGCGCCGCGACCCGAGATCACGCCGTTTCGCGGATCGAAGACCCCGCCACCGATGTACAACAAGCCGCGCGCGCCGGACGCGCCCCCGGCGAAAGCCGACGACTGACTATCAGACCGACCCCACCGTCATCCCGCCATCGACGACAACTTCCTCGCCCGTCATGTACCCGCTGTCATCGCTGGCAAGGAACAGCACGACCTTCGCAATATCCTCCGGCCAGCCCTTCCGCCGCACCGGCACGCGCATCGCCGCCGCCGCATCGAGGTCCATCGGCTCGTTCGAGCCCGGCACCACCTGCCCCCAGATCGGCGTCTCGATCAGCCCCGGATGAACCGAGTTGCAGCGGATGCCGTCCTGCATCGCCGCACACTCGATCGCGACAGACTTCGTGAACAGCCGCACCGCCCCCTTCGACGTGCAGTAAGCCGACAGGTTCGCCGCCCCGCGCAGCCCCGCGATCGACGAGATGTTGACGATCGATCCAGCCTTGCCCACTTCTGCTTTGGAAGTTTGGCGCATCAACGGCAGCGACGACTTCACCCCCAGGAACACGCCATCCACATTCACCGCCATCTGCCGCCGCCATTCGTCCAGCGACAGCTCGTGGATCAGCCCGGCCACCGCAATCCCCGCATTGTTGACCAGCACATCCAGCCGTCCTTCGGCCTTCTCGATCCCAGCGACGATGGATTTCCACTCGCTCTCGCTGGTCACGTCATGGCCGACAAACCGCGCCTTGCCGCCCGCCTTCACGATGCCCGCCGCCACATCCTCGCCCGACCCCTGCACGTCGGTCAGCACAACGCTCGCGCCCTCCCGCGCCAGCACTTCGGCACACGCACGGCCAATGCCGCTCGCCGCGCCCGTCACCAGCGCAACCTTGCCCGCAACACGACCCATCGCCTTCTCCCTTAGCCCCTTCCAATGAAGGGCATGCTTGTCGCCATCACCGTCATGAACTGCACGTTCGATGCAAGGGGCAGCTGCGCCATCATCAGCACAGCCTTCGCCACGTCACCCACATCCATCGTCGGCTCCGGCGCGATGGTACCATTCGCCTGCGGCACGCCCTTCGTCATCGGTGCCGCCATCTCCGTCAGCGCATTGCCGATATCGATCTGCCCGCACGCGATGTTGAACGGCCGCCCGTCCAGCGACAGGCACTTCGTCAGCCCCGTGATCGCATGCTTGGTCACCGTATACGGCACAGACCCCGGCCGCGGCGCATGCGCCGAGATCGATCCGTTGTTGATGATACGCCCGCCCTGCGGCGACTGCTTCCGCATCTGTGCAAACGCCGCCCGCGCGCACAGCACCGCGCCGGTGAGATTCACATCCAGCACAGCATGCCAGTCTTCCAGCGGCGTTTCATCAATCGTGCGCGGCCGCGATCCGCGCCCCGCATTGTTGAACAAAGCATCCACCCGTCCGAATACCGCAACAGCCTCCGCGAAGATCGCGTCCACCGCCTCGGCTTTCGTAACGTCGCCCGCGAGCACCAGCCCGCCACCGGCCGCCCGCGCCGTCTCCTCCAGCGCCTCGCGCCGCCGCCCCACCAAGCCGACATTCCATCCGGCTTCCGCAAAGGCCACAGCGGTCGCGCGGCCAATGCCGCTGCCTGCACCGGTGATGAGGATCGAATTCATGGGTTACGCCTCGGCTGCGATGCACTAGCATTCGCGTCAAACGGACGGGGCGCAAGTCCCCGCCATGGAGGATCGCTCATGCTTGTCGTGCATCACCTCAACGAGTCGCGCTCGCAGCGCATCCTCTGGCTGCTCGAGGAACTAGGCACGCCCTACGAGATCCAGCATCACACGCGCGATGCAAAAACGCGCCTCGCCCCGCCCGAGCTGATCGCGATCCACCCGCTCGGCAAATCGCCCGTCATCACCGACAATGGCGTCCCCGTGCACGAGACCGGCGCGATCATCGACTACGTCATCCGTCGCCATGGCAGCGGCAAGCTGCAGCCCGATCCCGCCTCACGCGACTACGATGTCTACCAGCAATGGCTCCACTATGCCGAAGGATCGGCGATGCTGCCCCACATGCTGAACATGTATGTCGGCCGCCTCGGCGAAGCCGGCGCGCCGCTGCATCCCCGCATCGAAAGCGAGATCGCCAATCACGATGGCTATGTCGAAGGTTGGCTGAAAGGCCGCGAGTACTTTGTCGGCGCCAGTCTCACCGGCGCCGACATCGCCATGAGCTTCGTCGGCGAAGTGGCCCGCGCGCAGAAGAAGCTGGAGAAATATCCCAGCTTCAACGCCTGGCTCGACCGCATGCACGCCCGCCCCGCCTGGAAACGCGCGCTGGAAAAAGGCGGCGAGTACGCGCTCGGCCGCTAGTCGCTAGTTGCGATTGTACATGTAGGCGATCATGCCGCCCGCGATGGTGAACAGCACGGCATACATGCCGGCCCACATCATCATCTGCGGCGGGATCATCATCGTCTTCGTGGACGTCGTCGGCGCTGGCGTGCTGGACATGAACTCTACCTATCCCGGGGTTGAAGCCTTCCAGGGACTCTGACGGTCCCGTTGGACAGGAAGGCTACATGCAGACCCGGCACCGCCAATACGATTCATCAGCCGACTGGTGCGGCCGGGTGTCCCGACCCCGCGACAGGATGGCGCCCGATAATGGGGCGCCATCTGAATTACCTACGGTTTTGAAGTCACGCGGCCGCGCTTGGTGCGAAGCGCCTAGTAGCTCTTCGGCAGCCCCAGCACGCGCTCCGAGATGAAGTTCAAAATCATCTCGCGCGACACCGGCGCAATCCGCGCGATCATCGCTTCGCGCATGTAGCGCTCCACGTCGTACTCTTTCGCATAGCCCATGCCGCCATGCGCCAGCACGGAGGCTTCGCAAGCTGTGAAGCCGGCTTCCGCGCCGAGATACTTCGCGGCGTTCGCTTCCGCGCCACACTCAAGGCCCTTGTCGTAAAGCTGCGCCGCCTTGTACGCGAGCAGCTCCGCCGCGCTCAGCTCCGCCCACGATTTCGCCAGCGGATGCGCCACGCCCTGGTTCTGGCCGATCGGACGACCGAACACCACGCGCTCCTTCGCATACGTCGACGCACGCTCCAGCGCCGCAAAACCGAGACCGATGGATTCCACCGCGAACAGCACGCGCTCGGGGTTCAATCCCTGCAGCAGGTATTTGAACCCCTGCCCCTCTTCGCCAATGAGAGCCTCTTTCGGGATCTCGATATTGTCGAAGTACAGCATGTTGCACTCGACAGCCTTGCGGCCCATTTTCGGGATCGGCTTCGCGTCGACGCCCTTCATGTCCATGTAGAACAGCGACAGGCCCATATAGGGCTTGGCGACTTTTTCCTGCGGCGTCGTGCGCGCGATCAGCAGGATCTTGTCGGCGCGCTGCGCGCCCGTCGTCCAGATCTTGCGGCCGTTAATGACATAGCCGGTGTTGGTGCGTTCCGCGCGCGTCTGCAGGCTCGACGTGTCGAGGCCCGAGTTCGGCTCCGTCACGCCGAAGCACATCTTCTGTTCGCCCGCGATGATCTTCGGCAGGAATTCCTGCTTCTGCTCGCTCGTGCCGAATTTCTCGATCGGCTTCGCGCCGAAGATGTTGAGGTGGATCGACGAGCAGCCAGTGAAGCCCGCGCCCGAGCGCGCCACCGTCTGCATCATGATCGAGGCTTCCATCAGGCCGAGGCCCGAGCCGCCTACTTCTTCCGGCATCGCAATGCCGAGCCAGCCGCCTTCGGCCATCGCCTTGGTGAACTCTTCCGGCCAGTTCCCCGTGTCATCGCACTTGCGCCAGTACTCTGGCGTGAACTGCGCGCACACCGCCGCCACCGCGTCGCGGATCGCTTCCTGGTCTTCCGTCATCGGCGCGATGTTGTGCATGTCTCTCTCCCGGTGGTCTTTTGCTCTAGTTATCGAGCCCTGAGCTTGAGGGCGAGTGCGGCGCCTCGCCTCCCTTGTCAAACCTGCCGGGCGCGAAGGCCCCGGCCAGCGGGCTCACTTTCCCGTCAATGATCTGGTCCGCCACGATTTCCGCTGTGGCAGGGGCCAGCAACACGCCGTTCCGGTAATGGCCCAGCGCCGCGATCACACCGGGAATGGCTGTCTCCCCGATCAGCGGGGCATCGTCCGGACTGCCGGGGCGAATGCCCGCCCACGCCGACAGCTCCGGCGCCTCCGCCAGCGCGCCGACCAGCTCCGCCCCCCGCTTGCGGAAACCCGCAACGACAGCCGGATCGACTTCTGTGTCCGCTCGCCCGCGCTCCACCGAAGCGCCGACCAGCACCCAGCGCGATTTCGGCGCGATATAGATGTCACGCGTATGGATAACATGGCGCGGCGTCTGGCCCGACGGCGCCAGCGCCAGCATCTGCCCCTTCACCGGGATCGGTGCAGGCAGCCCCAGCGCCAGTGGCGCGCCACGCGGCCCGACAAACGCCGGCGCCGCCTGCACGCCCGTCGCCAGCACCAAGCGATCAAACCGGTCGCCGTCCGGCATCTGGAACACCTGCCCGCCGACAATCCCCTCGACATGGCGCCCAAACCGCAACCCCACGCCCGCACGCGCCAGCGCCGCGCCCAGGCGCTGCAGCAGAAGCGCCGGATCAACCTGCTGGTCCTCCGGCAGCAACAGCGCCGATCTTACTTTTCCGGTGATCGCCGGCTCACGCGCCTCAAGTGCAGACCGCGTCAACGTATGCCCCGGCAGGCCGCGCGCCTGGCACGCCGCCGTCAGCCCCTCCAGCCACTCCGCTTCGGCATCTGTCCGCGCCACCACCAGCGATCCCGCGCTGGACAGCTCCACCGAGCCGCCGCCCAGCCGCTCCACGCGCGCCGCATAGTCCGGCCACAGCATGCCCGCATGCCGGGCCAGCGCCGCGAGCGAGCGATCGTCGCCCTCCGCCGCCCAGTCGAACGCAACGCCCAGCATCCCTGCCGAGCGGATCGTCACCCCCGCCCCCAGCTCCAGCCCCCGGTCATAGACGGCGACCTCCGCCCCCCGGCTGCGCAGCTCCAGCGCAACCGACAGGCCGACCACGCCGGCGCCGATAACGGCGATGCGGATCGGGGCGGCCTTCCGGGAAGACGGCGGTGTGGGCATGGCGCCTCTATATCGGCGCGGTCAGGAAGGACCAGCGGCTTTCAGGCCGTTATGGAGAGGTTGGCGTGCGCTGCACAAGACCCGCCCACGGGCATGGTCAACGGAGCATCCCGGGACGCGAGTTGCCCTAGCGTCCTGTTACGGGGCGGTCGGGGCCGATTTCGGGCCAATCAGGCGTTGGCGGCGAAGCCTTCTTCGGTGCGGGTCCGATGCCGCTCGATGCGCCAGAAATTGAGGAAGCTGGCCGCCTGGTCGCGGTTCTGGAAAACCAGCTTCCGGCGCATCTGCCCGTCCGCGAATTCGCTCTTCATCATGATATCCGGGGCCTCGGAAGAATCCCCGAAAAGCCCTGATTCTGCAGCCCATTTTGCGAATGCGTCGAGCGCGCTCATGAGGCGCGACGGGTCGCGGCCTTCTTCTGCGCCGATGAGGACAACGACTTCCGACATCACGCCCCACTTCACCCTTGCTGGCGCCGGCAACCTGTCCGGCCCCAACCGCCCCGAAGGACCGCCAGCGCCGGATAGTCACCTGTTCACCACCCACCACAGCAAGAGCTACGCCATTTGGTATACAGCCAGCTCCGCTGCAATGCAGCAGAGCACGACACTACCGCGACGTCAGTGGATTGCAACCAGCCGGCGACGGGCCTGTTCGTCGGCTACCCGGTTGGTGGAACGGTTCTGGGAGCGAGCCTCGTCCAGCACCTCGCCCAGCGTCTGCACCAGCCGCTGGACCTTGGCCTCCACCCACGCCGGATCGTACGTCCCCGAGATCTCCGCTGCGACGTTGATGATGCCGCCGCCATTGATCACGTAGTCAGGCGCATAGAGCACGCCGCGCTCGCGCAGCTTGTCGCCCATCTCCGGCGTCGCGA
>JAOATF010000032.1 GCA_030158285.1 Hyphomonadaceae bacterium | reverse complement strand
TGAATGTCGGGCTTCGTCTGGGGCAGAGCGGAGGACGAATGCTGCGTGTGCCAATCACGCGGCTTCTGTCGACCGATCATCCCGAACGTCGCTGCGACGCCTTGCACGAGACACACGAACGCGCACGTCACCGCGTCCAGCAAAAGCTGGAGGAGCGGCGGGTTGCCTAAGCCAGGTGCGAGAGATCGTGCTCGTGTCATGCGGGCAGTATCACCTCACATGGAGGGGTGTGGGACGCACGTTTCCAAAAAACACGGTTCTGGGATCGCAAGACCCTGATGTTGTTCGGTTTCGTCTGAAAAAGTGAAACGCCAATTCCCGGGAATTGCGGGGTGTGTCTGCCGCTTCGCGGCAGCTGCCGGGCCCCCCTTCGCGCTTCGGCGCGGCAAGCAGAGGCCCGGCGGTCCAGAGGGGTCGCGGGTACGGCGCATCTGTCCGGGAGTCCGGCGCTACTGCACTTGCCGCTCGGGCAGGTTGGGTGAAATCGGGGTCAGGGAGATTAACGGGGTGGCAGGACCGATCCCAGGCGCATGATTTCACGACATTTTAGGCGTGTAAACGTTTTACATTGAAATGTTTCTAAGTCGCAGTTACATATTGCCTGTAATCAGGACGCCGCCTATGCACGCGCACGTTCATTCGAACTCCGGCGCCGGTGATGCTCCGGCCGACAGGACGGGCTCCAATGCCTCGACCTCCGGCGGAAGCGGCCGGCGCCGGTTACCCTTCCGGGTCACGGCGCTGAAGCCGGTCACCTATTCCATCATGCATCTCAGCGTGGCCATCGCGGTGGCCTATGCGCTGACGCGCGACTGGCGCATCGCGCTGGGCGTCGGCGTGATCGAGCCGATGGTGCAGACCGTGGCCTACATGCTGCACGAGAAGGCCTGGTCGGCCGGCAAGCGGAAGGATGTTCCGCCGCCGACGCCGTGATTTGGGCCGTGATTTGGGCCGTGACGGGCGCCTTGATCGGGATCAGATCAGCTTCTGTCGGTCGCTGTTAATAGTCTTACATTGTAAATTTATGCCGTAAACCTTAGAACGCGATGAAGCGGGTCGCGTCGGCGTGACCCGTCATCAGGTGAGGGCGGCGTGCCGAAGGTTCTGTCAGCTGCAGACATTGAATCGTTTCGCGACCGGCTGTGCGATATCGCGGAGGTGAAGTTCGCGACGCTCGGCATCGACGGCGTGACACTGCGCGACCTGGCGAGCGCGATGGGCGTCTCGCCGATGACGCCCTACCGCTACTTCAAGGACAAGGATGCGATCCTCGCGGCGGTGCGGGCGCGGGCGTTCAGCCGGTTTGCGGCGGCGATGGAGAGCGCGGAAACGTCCGCCGGCAAGAAGAAGGGCGGACCGTTCACGGGCGTTGCCTATATCGACTGGGCGCTGAAGAACCCGGCCGCCTATCGCCTGATGTTCGACACGCAACAGCCAACAGCGGAGGATTATCCCGATCTGGTCATGTCGATGGCGCGCTCGCGCGAGACGATGACGTCCTACTGGCGGCGCATGAAGGCGGATGGCCGCTTCAAGGGCGACGTCGATCTGGCCGGGCACATGATGTGGTCGGCCATGCATGGCGCGGTGATGCTGGAGCTGGCGGGGCTGCTGCACAAGCCGCTGGATGCGCGCAAGCTGGCGGCGCGGGCGATGCTGGCGCTGGCGCGCGATCTTGGCGTGATCGCGGACTAGATCACCAGATTCCGGGCAGCCAGCGATAGCGCACGCGCGTGGTGTAGTCCGTGTAACCGGGCAGGCCTTTGTGCAGCTCGGCCTCCTCGGCCAGCGTGCGGAAGGCGAGCAGGATGGCGCAGAGCGCGACGGGGATCAGCGCATAGAGCGAGCCCAGCGACAGCGCCATGCCGGACGCCATCAGCAAGCCGAACGCATAGCCGGGATGACGGATGCGAGCGTAGGGTCCGGTGTCGATCACTTTATGGTCGCGGTCTGTCTGGATGCGGACGGTGGATTCGAAGTGGCGGTTGACGCTCTGCGCCAGAGCCGTGCCGTAATAGCCGGCGGTGAACAGGGCGTAGCCGATCAGCGTCACCCAGTCCGGCATCGGGCCCCAGCGGAAGCGCGCATCATCCAGCGCGGCGACAGGCAGGATGGCGGCGAACATCAGGACGGTGAGCGGGGCGATGATGGCGTCCCAGCCCTTGGTGCCGGCCTGGAATTTCTGGCGCACGGCGATGAGTTCGGGGTTCTCGCGCCTGATCCAGCCCATGGCGAAAACGGTGAGCGCCACGAACAGCGAGAAGAACAGCCAGCCGCGCCGCCAGTCGATCGTGCCGGCCGGCCAGAACAGCGCGACCAGCATGACGGCGAAAACAACGCCGAGGCTGAGATAGCCCTGCAGCTCGGCGCGGGCGGAGATTTTCGGTTTCTGGTCCGTCTGCGTCATGGCGCGGCCCGTGAATGCGGCCGGAGACTAGGCGCGTGCGGGGCAGAGGGGAAGGTGGGCGCCGGGCAGGAACCCGGCGCTCCGGATTACTGCATGCTTCCCGGGCCGGCGCTCACGGCAACCAGAGCAGCGCGGAGGGTGCGGTCGCCAATGCGCCAGCCGGACTGGTAGAGTTCGGCGACGGAGCCGGCGGGCTGGTGCGAGGGGACCTGCGTCACGGCCTGGTGCAGGGCGGGATCGAAGGCGGCGCCGGGCGAGGCGTCGATGGCGGTGACGCCGTGGCGCGAGAGCGCGGTGACCAGTTCCTTCTGCGTCATCTCCACGCCTTCGAGTGCGGTCTTGACCGCATCCGTCATGATGCCGCGGCTGCCGGCGGGCACGCTGTCGATGGCGCGGTTGAGATTGTCGGCGACGTTGAGGAGGTCGCGCGCGAATTTCTCCACGGCGTAGAGACGCGCTTCCTCGATCTGGCGGTTGGCGCGCTTGCGGACATTGTCGGTCTCGGCGAGCGCGCGGAGGAGGTTGTCCTTCAGCTGGTCGCGTTCCTTCTCGAGGGCGACGACAGCTTCGGCCAGCGGGTTGGGGCCAACGGCGCGCAGGTGCGGGTGGCCGATGGCCTCGTCCATGCCTTCGTTCTCGGCGGCGAGGATGGCGTCGTCGTCGGAGTTGCCGGAGGTCGGGTCGTTCATCACGCGTCTACTCTCTCTTGGTCCCAGTCGCGCGGCCCTCGCCGAGAATCCGGCCGACGACCTGCGCGGTATAGTCCACCATCGGGATTACCCGGGCATAATTCAGCCGGGTTGGCCCGATCACTCCCAGCGCCCCTACAATCTTACGCTCCGCATTCATATAGGGGGCGACGATCATTGCCGAACCCGACAGGGAAAACAGCGGATTTTCCGAGCCAATGAAGAGGCGGACCCCCTCGGCGTCGCGGGCGGTGTCGAGCACGTTGAGCAGGTTTTCGGAGCGTTCGAGCTCTGCAAAGAGGTCACGCACGCGGTCGAGGCCGGCGGCGGCGCCGGGATCGTCCAGCAGGTTGGCGCGGCCGCGCACGATGAGGGAGCGGCCCCGGCCCGGGTCCTCGCCCGACCATTGGACAAGGCCATCCTCGATCAGGCGGGCGGCGACCTCGTCCAGCGTGGCGCGGCGCGAGCGGATTTCGGAGAGCACGATCTCGCGCGCTTCGGCGAGTGTGCGGCCCTTGGTGCGTGCGTTGAGATAGTTGCCGGCCTCGGTGAGCGCAGAGGCCGGGAGGCCGGGCGGCAGGGAGAGGACGCGGTTCTCGACGTCGCCATTCTCCGCCACGATGACGGCGAGGGCCTGCTCGTTCGAGATGCGCACAAACTCTACATGGCGGATCGGCGCGTCGGCTGCAGGCGTGGCGACGAGGCCGGCGCCGCCGACGAGGCCCGACAGGAGTTCGGAGGCTTCCGAGAAGACATTCTCCATCCGGCGGCCCGTGCCGGCGAGGCGGCTTTCGATGGCGCGCTTGTCGTCTTCGCCGGGTTCGCCGAGCTGCATCAGACTATCGACGAAGATGCGGAGGCCCGCATGCGTGGGCACGCGGCCGGCAGAGGTGTGCGGGCTGTCGATCAGGCCCATCTCGGCGAGGTCCGACATGATGTTGCGGATCGAGGCGGGCGAGAGCTGGACGCCGCGGCGCGAGATGGTGCGCGAGCCGACAGGCTCGCCGGTATCGAGATAGGACTGCACGATCTCGCGGAAGATGTCGCGCGAGCGCCGGTCCATCGCCGCGAAGGCGGTGGAGGCGGCGCCGGACAAGGGGGGCGAGGAGGGGGGCTTTGGCGGCGTCGGCATGGCGAGGGGAAGTTATGGGTGCGAGGGGGCGGGTTCAACCCACCGCCTATGCCTGAAAACAGGCGAAAAGCCTGTGCGAAGACGTCTTGCGGCGTGTGGGACGTAGGGCCAAGGTCGGCGGGCAGGACGTCGCAGGGGATGCAGATGAACAGACTGGTAAACGGGCTGGGCCGGTTCGGGATCATCGGCGCGGTGGCGCTTGCGCTGACGGCGCCGGCCTTTGCGTGCTCGATCATGCCGCCGCCTCCGCCGCCCGAAGCGCCCGCAGGCGCATCAGCCGCCGATGTTGCGGCGCTGAATCTGGCCTGGGGCCAATCCTACCAGGCGCAGCGCGTGGCCGAGGATCAGGCGTGGCGGTTGAGGCTGCAGGTTGCCCTGTTCGATGACGCGAAGAGCCTGCTCATCGTGCGCTATGACCGCGAGGCCAAGGTCGGCAAGGGCGACGACGCGCGGACCGTGGCGGTGCTGAAGCCGGTGCGCTGGGTGAAGGGGGCCGGCAAGTCGACGGAATTCCAGCTCGGCATGTCCGAAGCGCCGCCATGCGGACAGATGATCGGGCATGCGGCGTATTACGGAAAACCGGGTGACGTGTTCCTCGTCTACCTGTCGGGCAGCGAGTTGAAGCAGGACAAGGTGCTGGAAGCGTATGCGATCGACCGGATCGTCGAGCCGCGCACGATCGCGGCGCTGACGGCGAGGTAGGGGCGGTGAAAATGATCCGGACGGGAATGGTGGCAGCCAGTCTGGCTGCCGGGCTCGCCGGGCCGGCGATTGCCTGTCCGCCGCCCCCGCCACCGGCCGCCGCGCCCGCGCCGCCGGCTGGCACATCGCAGGCGGATGTCAGGGCGCTGACGGATGCGTGGTTTCAGGCGCAGCGGGCCTTGTCCTACGAACAGGAGCGGCAACGGACACTGCAGCAGCAGGTCGGCCTGTTCGACAGCGCGGGCGGCATGGTGCTGGCGCGGCTGGACAGCGAAGGACGCACCAGCGGCTATCCCGCGGAGTTCGCCTACATGAACAACATGCCGCTGGTGACGATGAAGCCGGTGCGCTGGGTGAAGGGCGCGGGCGGGGCGGAGGCGTTCCAGCTCTCCGAGACCAATCCCATGACCTGCGGATACGGACGGGTCGATGCGGCCGTGCGGGGACGCGTTGGGGATGTGGTCCTCGTCTATCTCGAAGGCGCGGAGCTGCGGCAGGACAAGGTGCTGTTCGTGCTGCCGGTGAGCCGGATCATCGAACCGCGCGCGCTGGCGTTGCTGACGAAGGAGTAGTCATGCGGCCGTGGATTTTCGTTGCCGCTGTGTCGGCTGCGCTGGTCTTCGCTTCGCCGGCGATGGCGTGCCAGCCGCCGATGGGTGCGCCTGAAGAGCGCGCTGCGGCTGCGGCCGCCGCACAGGCGGATGCGTGGGACAAGGCCGATCTCGTTTTTGTCGCGCGTGTCGAAAAGCGGCGTCTGCAGCCGGTCGGCGACTGGAAGGATGCGCCCCAGGTCACGCTCATGCCGCTGATCTCGCTGAAGGGGCAGGCTGGGCCATGGCAGTTCGAGCTGGGCGCGACCGGCAAACACATGTGCGGACTGATCCCCAGCTTCGATGTGCTGCAAGGTCTCGTCGGACAGGCGTTCGTCGTTTTCGTGAAGGGCGATACGCCGATGCAGGAGGCGGTGATTGATACGGTCAGCGTCGATGCGCTGGTCGAGCCCCGCGTGCTGGCTGCACTCAAGGCGCAATAGAGACGTGGGGGTAGGGATGTCACGATTTCTCGCAGGCGCGATCGGCGCGTCGACAGCGTTGATGATGGCGCCGATGGCGGGAGCCTGCCCGCCGTCAGACGCGCCGCTAATTTCGGTTGCGCCTCAGCTGTCGGCCGGCGCATCGGCGGACGATGTCGCATCCAATGAACGCGCCTGGAAAGACGCGAATGCAAACTGGGACAGGGTGGTCAACGAGGGAGCGGAGATGCAACGGCAGGCTGGTCTGATCGGGCGGTCGGAGAGTCTGGTGTTGGTGAGACTCGACAGTATTGAAAGAACGGGCGGGAGCAATCCCACCGAACCAGTTCTGACAAAGGTGAAATTAAAGCCTCTTCGCTGGCTGAGTTTTCCGGTCGAGCTCAAGGAATTCGAACTGGTTTTCACGGACGCAACGGGATGCGGGCCGGATCTGAATAGGGACGCTTGGGGCGGAACGCCCGGCGATGTGCTGGTCGTCTATCTGTCTGGCAAGCAATTGCGTCAGGACAATGTGCTCGACACGATTGCGGTGAAGCACGTCGTGGAAATGCGCGCGCTCGATGCGCTTACTTGGAACGATGAGCAGTAGTAGGAACCTCGCGCGGGCTCTGCTAGGAGCGGGCCTCAATTGATGTCGAGGTTTCCATGCGCCCGTCTGGCCGTTCTCCCAACCAGCTTCGCCCCATCTCGCTGGAGGCGGGGGTTACGCGGTATGCGGAGGGCTCGTGTCTTGCGAAGTTCGGGCACACGCATGTGCTGTGTACGGCGTCGTGGGCTGGCGATGTGCCGCGCTGGAAGAAGGGAAAGGGCGAGGGCTGGGTGACGGGCGAATACGGCATGCTGCCGCGCGCCACGCACACGCGCGGTCGCCGTGAAGCGACCGAAGGCAAGCAGTCCGGCCGCACGCAGGAAATCCAGCGCCTGATCGGGCGCGCGCTGCGCTCGGTCACCGACATGAAGGCGCTTGGGGAAAACACCATCACGCTCGACTGCGACGTGCTGCAGGCCGATGGCGGCACGCGCACGGCGGCGATCACGGGCGCTTACGTGGCGCTGGCGCTGGCGTGCCGGTATCTGGTCGAGGAAGGCGTCATCAAGACGAACCCTCTTTCTGCACAAGTGGCGGCGGTGTCGTGCGGCATCTTCAATGACGTGCCGGTGCTCGATCTCGATTATCCGGAAGACTCGGCCGCGCAGGTGGACGCAAACTTCGTGATGGCGACGGGCGGCAAGCTGATCGAGATCCAGGGCACGGGCGAACAGCGCGCCTTCTCGCGCGGCGAGTTCAACGCGCTGATGGATCTGGCGGAATCGGGCTGCGAAGACCTGTTCGCAGCGCAGCGGAAGGCGCTGGGACTGTAGGCGGCGGCGCTTGTAGCGTCCCCCATCCGGCCCTTCGGGCCACCTTCCCCGTGAACGGGGAAGGACGGGCGGCGGTGGGGCGTCCTCACCCCGCGAAGCGGGGGAGGTGGCGCGAAGCGACGGAGGGGGGAGGCGGCAGGCAAACTGTCGGAAGTTGGGGCATGCGCGAGATTGAAAAGAAGGCGATGGCGCGCCGGCTTCGGAAGAAGCTGACGCCTGCTGAAGCGCTGATGTGGTGGCGGCTAAGGCGCGAGTACGGCGACTGGCGCTTTCGCCGTCAGCATCCGGTCGGGCCATACATTGCAGACTTTGCATGTGTCGAGGGGTGGCTGGTGATCGAGATCGATGGCGCGACGCACCGGACGGCGGAGGAGCGCGACTATGATGAGCGACGGACGCGGTTCATCGAGGCGGGCGAGTGGCGTGTGGTGCGGTTTACAAACGATGAGGTTGAGCGGAATCGCGATGGGGTGCGGGCGACAACACTGGGTGCGTTGCAAGAGCAGGTAGAGCGGCTTGGCAGCGAATAGTCCCCTTGTGGCGTCCCCCATCCGGCCCTTCGGGCCACCTTCCCCGTAGACGGGGAAGGACGTGCGGCGGGAAATACGCTGCGATCAACGGAGCGTTCGCCACGCGGGCGACACGGGTTGCGGGCTGAGCCCGGCGCGCGTCATGTGCGGGTGAGCAATCGGAGAGCGGTGATGGCGACGAAGAAGCGGACGGTGGATGTCCGGTCGAAGAAGACCGTCTTCAAGGGGCGGTACAAGATCGACGAGTACCTGTTCGATTACGACCGCGTGGCGGGCAAGGGCCGGCTCGAGGACGTGAAGCGGCTGGTGTTCGAGCGGGGGGATAGCTGCGCGGCGCTGATCCATGATGTCGAGCGCGATGTGATCGTGCTGGCCGAGCAGTTCCGCATTGCGACCTACGACAAGGGGCCGGGCTATATCGTCGAGGCGATGGCGGGGTCGGTCGAGGAGGACGAGGAGCCGGAGGACTGCATCCGTCGCGAGATGATGGAGGAGGTTGGCTACCGGGCGGGGAAGCTGACGCTGGTGTCGAACGGGTATGTCTCGCCGGGATCGAGCTCGGAGCGGATTTTTCTCTATTACGCGCCGGTGGTGACAGCCGACCTGGTGGATCCCAAGGCGTCGGGTCTGGCGGCGGAGAAGGAAGACATCAAGCGCGTGGAGTTCACGCGCGAGGATTTCCTCGCCCGCGTCGATGCGGCGTTCTTTGACGACGCCAAGGTGATGGCGCTGGGCTTCTGGCTGAAGGCGCAGCCGAAACAGGGCAAGCCTGCCAAGCGGAAGTAGGGCGGCGTTCGCCGCGCCAAGGCGTAGGCGAAAAAAGTCCGGCGGACCTCACGGGAGTCGCTGGCCGTGAGGCCCGCCGTCAGGCACGTGGCGGGAGCTCCGCCGGGGCCGTCAGCGCGACGCGAACGTCGTTCCGGCTTCGATTGCCGTTTCTGCTTGTGTATTGAGGGCCATGACGGCGGGCTCGCCCGTTCCGTTCACGGCGGTGGTGATCGCTTCGCGCACGCATTGCTCGAAGCGGGCCGGTTCGCGCGGCAGCAGGGGGCTGCGCACGGGGTCGACGCCACAGGCGCGCTGGGCGGCGATGTCGAGGCGTTTCAGGAAGGCGCGTGCGCCGTCGGCGGTGGAAAGGTCGAGGTCGGCGATGCTGACGGTCTGGACGGCGGGTTGCGCCGTCTGGGCAGAGGCCGTCCCGGCGGTGGCAGCACAGATGGTGGCGCCGATCGACAGGGCAGCAGCAAGAAGGTGGACGTGTTTCGGGGAGGAGGCGTTCGTATCCATGTGGTTTCTCCTTCTATGGATGAACCAAGGATGGGGATGATCGCGCGGCCTCGCTCGCCGTTTCCGGGAAACGGCGGCTCTTTCGAGAATTCGACCAGCATTTTCGGGAAACGGAGAGCGATCGGGTCGCCGATTTTATGGCGCTGATTTCAGGTGCGTTTTCAGAAATCGATCAGACGGATTCAGGAATCGGCGAGGATTCTTCGAGCGCTTTGCGGCGCCATTCCGATGGGGAAACGCCAAGCTCCTCCTTGAAGGCCCGGTTGAAGGGCCCGAGGGAGGCGAATCCGATGTCGTAGGCGATGGTGGAGATCGACACACGCGACTCGCCGGGATCAGCCAGCCGCGACCGGGCGGCGGCAATGCGGTGGGCGTTCACATAGGACGGGAAGTTCCGATAGCCGAGGCAGTCGTTGATCAGGCGACGCAGCTGGTTCTCGGGAACACCCACGCGCAGCGCAAGGCTGGCGATGGTGAGGCCTTCTTCCTTCCAGACCTGGTCCTTCGACATCAGGCATTCGAGCTTTTCGAGATCGGCCTTCTCGGCGCGGTCGAGGACGGGGGCGGCCGGTGTTTCGGGCGGGGGAGAGGCGGCTTTGGCTGGCGTGGCGACGGGCGCGTTGGGATCGTGGGGCTGGGCGGGTTCAGCGCCGAACATGGCTTCGCGCGGGTCGAGGAACACGAAAGCGCCGCCGACCGTGATGCTCGCCAGCAGGCCGGCATTGAGCATGGGATACCAGACCGGCGTCGTGCCCAGCATTTCGACGATGTCGAAGCCGTTCAGCGAGAGGATGTAGAGACCCACCGCGACCATGAACGGCCCGCGCAGGCGGCGGCGGGATTCGACCAGGTCGTCCTTCCAGCTGCGCATCACGATGACGATCGACATGACGGCGAGCGCGCCCTGCAGCAACGTCGTGAAAGCCCAGAAATACGGGGCAAACACGTCCCAGTGCATGAAATTCCCCAGTCCGCACAGGCCCATGGCGATCGGCGCGAGGAACATCACGGGACGATAGCGGTCGAGGTCGCCGAACAGGGCCATCACCATCAGCCAGAACCAGCCGACAGACGTTATCGCCACCACGCCAATGACGAAGCGCAGCTCCTGCGGCATGGCGTGGGTAATGTCGTTCCAGAGCTTCAGGGCGAACATCGCCGAGCAGAAGAAGAAGGCAAAACCGCTCCAGCGCGCGGCGGGGCGGGGCGCGCGCAGCATCGCCGCCGCCATTGCCAGCAGCGCGCCTGCGCAGACGCCCAGCAGAAGCTGGGAAAACTCGCCGGTCATTGTGCCGGTCATTATCGTGTCCCCGGGCTCGGAAGCTCGCGATCAGATCCTTTGACTGAGATCAAGGCGGGAGCGTGGAACGTCAAGGGCGACGCGCGCGTCAGGCCCGAAACTATTCTCGCGGGACTATTCCGCGGCGATGGCCGCGCCGTCCTCGTCGTCGGAGGCGGCGGCTTCGTCCGGGTCCCAGACGAGAATATCGCCCGGCTGGCAGTTCAGTTCGCGGCAGAGGGCTTCGAGGGTGGAGAAGCGGATCGCCTTGGCCTTGCCGGTCTTCAGGATCGACAGGTTCGCAAGCGTAATGCCGACGCGATCACCCAACTCGGTGAGCGACATGCGCCGGTCCAGAAGGACCCTGTCGAGAGTGACGCGGATCGCCATGGGCGCCGTCTGTCATCCTGTTTCATGTCCGGCGGACCATCCGCCGGGCTGTATCCAACGCGTTGGGGCCGCGTTCTGCCCTTAACCAAGTCGCACCCTTAACCACATCAAGGGCCCGGAATCATGGGCTCTGCAATGTCTGAACCATCTGTGTCACCAGACGGTTCAGATTGTCATTTTCTGTTCCTCACGCATCGCGGCGCCCTCTCGGAAGACCTGCGCGAGGATCAGGAGCGTGAGCACAGCCAGCCAGACCGGCCAGTTTATATTGGGGAATCGGAAGGCAACGGTTGCGCCACCGGCGGCCAGGATGCTCGAAGCGAGGTTGATCAAACCGGCGGTGAACATACTGGTGCCTTCCATGACGGCCAGCACAACGCCGATGGCAGCGAAGCGCGTGGCGTTCTCCGGCACGAAGGGGTCGCGGGCGACCAGCGTCTCGAAGACGCCGCGGAGATAGGCGCACACGATCATGACGCCGATGCACAGGATCGATCCAATGGTAATCCAGGCTGTTAGCTCGAGCCCGGTTTTGAGCCGGTACTGACCAAGATCGAAGAAGGGGGTGTTGCCGGTGACCAGCGCATAGAGGGCGAAAGCGGCGATGATCCAGATGAAGCCCAGGACCGCGCATGCCAGCACCCACAGCACGTCCACGGCCACTTTGAGCACTGACGAGATCGACCCACGGCCGGTCGCGCGCATAAGCATGGGTAACGTAGCTCCGATCCGACCCGCGCCGCGCGGATCGCGGCTTCCTTCCAGACCTGCCCGAGGCTTACCTCAAGCCGGCGTGGCCAACAGCTATCTGCCCCAAGCTTATAACTTGCCAGGCGCCAGCTTGTCTGGCGGGATGGATTCGGACCATATCGAAAAACAATAAGGACGTCCAGCCAGACGGACGAAAGGACGCAGTAACCCCATGACGGAGCCCAGAAAACTGCCGCCTGGCCGGTTGCTGGCGGCGACCCACAATCCCGGAAAGGTCCGGGAGCTGACGGACCTTTTGTCCGATATCGGGTTCAAGGCCGTGTCCGCCGGGGAGCTGGGCCTGCCCGAGCCCGAAGAGACCGCCGACACCTTCCAGGGCAATGCCGAGCTGAAGGCGCTGGCGGCAGCCCGGGGGGCGGGCGAGCCGGCGCTGGCGGATGATTCCGGGTTGGCCTGCGATGGGCTGGCAGGCGCGCCGGGAATCTATTCGGCGCGGTGGGCCGGCGGCTCCAAGGATTTCCGTGCTGCGATGCAAAAGGTCGAGGACGCGCTGACGGCCGAGACGACGGCCGATGGCGAGGTTGACCGGCGCGCGAGCTTCGTCAGCGTCCTGTCGCTGGCCTGGCCCGACGGGCACGTCGTCAGCTTCGAAGGGATCGTCCGTGGACAGCTGGTGTTTCCGCCGCGCGGCGATCGGGGTTTTGGCTATGACCCCATCTTCGTGCCCGAGGGCGAGACCGAAACGTTCGGCGAGATGGATCCGGCGCGCAAACATGCCATGAGCCACCGCGCAGTCGCATTTGCGAAGCTGAAGCAATTTCTGGCGGGATGATACTTCACCGTTACGTATCCGATCATGTTCGGGGTTCACAGCGCGGCAGGGCCTTGTAGAGTCTCAATCGGGCAAGAGGGGTAGGCCAATGACGAAGCTGGCGAGCGTCATGATCGTGGATGACAATCCACGCTGCCTCGAATTCATGACCTTGGCGTTCTCGGCGCAGGGCGGCGTGACGGTGGCAGGCGAACTGCGCCCGGCCATCGCGCTGGAGCGGATACGCACCGAGAAGCCGGATCTGGTTTTGCTCGATGTGAAGATGCCGGAGATCGACGGCTTCACGGTTCTTTCAGTGTTGCGCGGAGAAGGAAACCCTGTGCCGGTCGTGATGTGCTCCGGCTCTGCACTGCAGAAGGACGTTGATCGCGCTTATGCCACGGGCTGCAGCGGATATGTCGAGAAGCCGGCGACGCTGGAGGATTATCGCGCTCTGGCGGGCGCTGTTGTCGAGTACTGGCGGCGGGGCGAGTTGCCAAATCACTAGGTGTCTGGCCACCAGGTGGCCGACAACCGGCCGGCTGGGCCGAAAGCGGGCGGGGTGATGCAGGGCTCGGTCGATACCTACCTCCAGATGCCGCGGCGCAGGTATTTCTCCGCGCTGGAATTGCACGCCGTTGGCGTCGGCACGGTGGCGGCGATCGTGCTGCTGATCGGCTATGGCTTTGCGTTCGAGCCGATGCAGACCGTGATCCCCGGCTTTCCGCCGATGCGGCCGGGGACGGCGTTTGCTTTCATGTTGTTGTCGCTGTCGTTGTTGGCGTCGTTGCGGCCGTCGCGCAGAGCGAAGCTGTTGTCGAGCGCGCTGGCTTTCGCCGCGGTTGGCTGGGTGGTCAATCTCGTCATCAGCAATTGGGGTGCCGAGGAAGGCGGCGACGCCATGGGCGGGCCGATCCAGGCATCGCTTGCGGCGTTGATGCTGGGCGGTGTCGCGATCCTGCTGATCAACCATGCGCCGCGCGTGCGCCTGCTGATCGCGGGGATGGCGCTGCTGGCGGCGACGCCGGCGCTCTATCGCGTGCTCGGGCTGTTGTTCTTCTGGGGCGCGCCGCCACAGAAGGACAGCCTCTTGAGCTCGATGGCGATCCACACCGCCGTGCTGATCGTGTGGTTCATGGGCGTATGCATCATCCTGCACCCCGCGCTGGGCATCGGGGCGACGATCCAGCAGGCGAGCCTGCGTGGACGGCTGTTGCGGCGTGCGTTGCCCTTCATCGTGCTGGTGCCTGTGCTGGCGGCGGTATCGGGGCTGGTGCTGGCGATGGATGCGCGATCTTCGCTGGATTTCCTCTTTGCGTTGAATGCCACAATTGGCGCAGCGCTCGGCGCGGGGTTCGTGCTGTGGCTGTCGCAGCTGGTGGCGACGTGGCAGCTCGAGGCCAACGAACGCTCGGCGCGGCTGTCGCGCGTCAACGAGGCGCTGGAACAGTATGCCTCTTCCGCCGCGCACGATCTCAAGGCGCCGGCGCGGCATGTGTTGCTCTATGGCGAACTGCTGGAAGAGGCGATCGACAGGAACGATCTCGTCAATGCCCAGAAATACGCCCGCGCCATCCGCGAGAGCGCGCACGAGATGCCGAAGATCATCGATGGCATGCTGGAATTCTCGACGTCGGCTTATACGCGGATCAAGCCGGCGGACGTCTTCCTGAGCGAGCTGGTGCAGGGCGCAGCCGGGCAGCTGGTCGCGGAGATCGAGAAGGCCGAGGGCAAGATCGTGCTGCTGCACGAGATCCGCATGCGGTGCGATGCGGCGCTGATGACGACGGTCCTGCAGAACCTGATCGCCAATTCGATTGCGAACCGGCGGCGCGACCGGCCGCTGCTGATCCGCATCGATGGCGTTGCCGAGGATGCGCGCTGGATGGTGTCGGTGGAGGACAATGGCGCCGGGTTCGACCCGGCCTTCGCGGCAGTGGCGTTCAATCCGCTGGCGCGGGGATCAAAGCGGACCGGGGAAGTCAAAGGCATCGGGCTCGCGACGTGCCGGACGATCGTGCAGGCGCATGGCGGGGAAATCCGCATTGATATCGGCATGACGCGGGGCGCGCGTGTGGAATTCACGCTGCCACGCCAGGATACGAAGGGAGGATGAGCTGATGATGCCGCCCTCCGCGCGCGACAACTATGTGCACCTGCCGCGCCGCCAGTATTTCTCGATGGTGGAATGGCACGCCGCTGCGATCCTCGCGATCGCGCTGGCCGTGTTGCTGGTGGGCTATGGGCTGAATGTCGAGGCATTCCAGACCGTGCTGCCGGGCTTTCCGACGATGAAGGCGCGCACGGCGGGGCTGCTGGTCCTGCTGGCGGTGAGCTGCATCCTGTCCTTGCGCCAGTTCGTGTGGGCGCCGTGGGCGTCCTCCGCGCT
This sequence comes from Hyphomonadaceae bacterium, assembly GCA_030158285.1. Lineage (GTDB taxonomy): Bacteria > Pseudomonadota > Alphaproteobacteria > Caulobacterales > Hyphomonadaceae > UBA7672. Next base: position 57,460 of record JAOATF010000032.1, on the reverse strand, counting down.
GGCGGTCGCCGTGATCGCGATCGCGCTGTCGATGGGGCTGAACCGCACAGAGTCTGTTGCGGGGGATGCGTGGTCGATCATCCCGTCGGACGCCACCATTTTTGGCCTGCTCTGCGGCGGTCTGGCGATGCTGGTCATCAACCATGCGCCGCGATGGACGCTGTTTGCGGGCATCCTTGCACTGGCGGCGGCGACGCCGGCGATCTTCCGGATCATCGCGCTGTTGCTGTTCGGCGGCGCGCCGGACGATGACAGCCCGCTCGATACGATGGCCCTGCACACGGCCGTGCTGATTTCCTGGTTCCTGATGGTCTGCGTGATGCTGCATCCGCGGCTGGGGTTTGCGCGGTTGCTGTTGCGGCCGAGCCTGCAGGGCCGGTTGCTGCGGACGATGCTGCCGATCGCGGTGCTGCTGCCCGTGGGCGCGGGCGCCGCGACGCTGCTGCTCTCGCAGGTAATCGGCGCAGGCACGGAAGGGTTGTTCGCGATGAACGCCGCGATCTACCTGATCATGAGCGCGGTGATGGTCTGGCAGTTGTCGCAGCTGATCGAGGACTGGCAGCGCGAGGCCAATGAGCGCTCAACGCGACTGTCGCGCGCCAACGGGGCGCTGGAACAGTATGCGCTGTCGGCTGCGCACGACCTGAAGGCGCCGGGCCGGCATGTGCTGCTCTATGGCGAGTTGTTGCAGGAAGCGCTGGAGAAGGGCGATTTCGCGACGGCCAAGCGCCATGCCAAGTCGATCCGCGATAGCGCGCTCGACATGCCGAGGATCATCGAGGGCATGCTGGATTTCTCGCGTTCGGCCTTCACGCGCATCTCGCCGAGCGTCAATGCGCTGAGCGAGATGGTGCAGGCCGCGGCGGCCCAGAACGCGGCCGACATACAAGCGGCAAACGGCGCGGTGCGCGTGCTGTCGGATGCACGGCTGACCTGTGATCCGACGCTGATCACCAGCGTGTTCCAGAACCTGATCGCCAACGCGATCAAGAGCCGGCGGCGCGACCAGCCGCTGGACATCCGCATTGATGCGCAGCGTGAAGGCACAGGCGAGGGCAATGGCTGGCGCATTTCTGTCGAGGACAATGGCGTCGGCTTCGATCCGGATTTTGCAGCTGTGGCGTTCAATCCGCTGGCGCGCGGGGTTCACACGGCGGGCGAGGGCGCCGGGATCGGGCTCGCCACCTGCCGGTCGATCGTGCAGGGGCATGGCGGGCGCATCTTCATCGATCAGGACTATCATGGCGGCGCGCGCGTGGTGTTCACCCTGCCGGACACGCCCGCGCAAGCTGCCAGTTGACGGCCACCAGTTGACGCACGCCAGTTGACGTGTGGGCAGATTTCGCGCCACGCGTCTGGCCATGCCCGGCTTCAACCCTGATCGCGGTTTCGGCGTCTACGTCCACTGGCCGTATTGCGCGCGCATCTGCCCGTATTGCGATTTCAACGTGTACGCCGCGAAGGCGCGCGATACGGATCCGCTGTATCGCGCCATTCTCGACGATCTCTCCGGCTGGCGCGGACGGACGGGGGAACGGCAGGTGGCCTCGATCTTCCTTGGCGGCGGTACGCCGTCGCTGATGACGGGCGAGCAGGTGGCGGGCGTCATCGCGCAGGTGGATCGGCTGTGGGGGCTGAAGCCCGGCGCGGAGATCACGCTTGAAGCCAACCCCGATGATGCGGCGCGCTTTGGCGATTTTGCTGCGGCAGGCGTGAACCGGCTGTCGCTGGGCGTGCAATCACTGGATGACGCGCGGTTGAAATTCCTGGGGCGGATGCATTCGGCGGATGAAGCACTGCGTGCGCTGGAACAGGCCAAGGGCAAATTCCGGTCGGTGTCGGTGGACCTGATCTATTCACTCCCGGGTCAGAGCGAGGCGGACTGGCGCACGGAGCTGTCGCGCACGCTGGCGCTGGGTGCGGACCATCTCTCGCTCTACGAACTGACGATCGAGCCCGGCGCGGCGTTTGCGTTTGCCGTGAAGCGCAAGGACTGGACGCCGCTGGATGATGATCGCTCGGCGGGGCTCTACGAAGTCACGCAGGCGATGACGGCGGAAGCCGGGTTCGATGGTTATGAAATCTCGAACCATGCGCGCGGGTTCGAGCACCAGTCCGTGCACAATCGCATCTACTGGTCATCGGGCGACTGGGTTGGCGTTGGGCCGGGCGCGCACGGACGATTGACGACGGGCGACGAACGCTGGGCGATCGAGGCGGCAGAGAAGCCGGGGGAATACCTGCAGCAGGTGAAGGCGCAGGGGTTGGGCTGGGCTGGGGTCGAGAAGCTCGAGGCTGTTGCCGATGCGCGCGAGCGCGTGGCGATGGGGCTGCGTGTGGTCGATGGATTTGAGCGTGGGCTCGTTGGCGAGCTGGGGCTGTCGCTGGATGAGGCGCGCGTGGCGGAGCTGGTGCGCGATAGATTGCTGGTGGAGGGCGCACGCGTGGTGCTGACGCCGGAAGGGCGCTTGCTCGCGGACCGCATTGCCGGAGAGATTGCGCCTTAGCTGCCAGACCCGAACGTCTGCTGTGCCGGTGCGACTGTCTTCACGCCGCCCTGATTCTGCAGCTGCATGATGGCGAGAGCGCGTTCGGCGCTGCCGTCGGGCAGGAAGCGGAAGAGGCCGTTGACGCCGCCCCAGCCTTCGGTGCGCTGGATCATCGCGGCGTCGAGGCGGTTGGCGCCGGCGAGGGTCGCGGCGAGTGCGCCGGCGTCATAGCCGAACGCCGCTAGGCGCGGCGGGGCTTCGCCATAGGCGGCCTGATAGCGTTTTTCGAAGTCGGCGACGGAGGCCGGATCGGGCGCGGGGAACGTGCCGCCATAGAGGCCTGGCTCGCGCCAGACATCGCTGTCGTTCCACTGGCCGGTGCCGAGGAAGCGGACTTCCTTCGGCGTGACATTGGCGACGGCGCGAAGCAGCGCGCCGACCGAACGCAGCTGCACGCCGGATTCCGGGATCAGCACCGCGACCTTGTTCGGATGCGCGCGGTTTTCGGATTCGATGAGGCGAGCAACGGTGCGCGCTTCGCTCTGCGGCGAGGAGTTGCCGGCGGTGTAGTATTCAACACCCACGACGGTCGCGCCGCGACGGGCGGCGGCTTCGCGCAGGGCGGTTTCAATGTTCTTGCTGTTGGCGTTGTTGGGGCCGAGCATGGCGAAGCGCGTGACGCCATCCCGCGTCGCCCAGTCAACAATACGCTCCACTTCGCTGTAGGGCGTGAGCGAGACGAGATAGGCGCCCTGGCCGATGGCGGCGACGTCGGTCGAGAAAGCGAACACGGGCGCGCGAACCTGCGCGGCCTCGGCGGCCACCGGGGCGACCTGCTGGGCAAACACCGGGCCGATGACGGCAAGCGCGCCATCGCGCACCGCATCTTCCGCGATGCCGGCGATCACTTGCGGATCGGCGCTGGTGGCGTCGCGGCGCAGGAGCACCACGTCGGTCGCGCCGACCTGGAACAGCGCCATCTGGATGGCGTTGAAGATGCCATCGCTCTGTTTCTTCACTTCGGCATTGGTGGAGGAGAAGGGCAGCAGCACAGCGATGCGCTTCAGCGCCGTCTGCTGTGCGCCGGGCAGGTGGCGCGGCATGTAGGCGTTGCGGCTGTCGGCAAACTGCCCGCTGACCGGCTCGGACGGGGCCGGATCGGCGCTGGGCCGCGGCGGACGCGTTGGATCAGGACGCAGATCGTTGGTAGAGAGAGGCGTGGTCGGCCGTACGGGGCCGCTGGTGCAGGCGCCAAGCGTGGCGAACATCAGGGCAGACGCCGTCGCAAGGATACGGACCCGAGTTCTCGATGACATGCGCGACCCCTCCTGAGGATGCGGCTTTGGACCCGGCCCACACTGGTGTGGACCCTAGGCCGGAGGACGATTCCCGACAAGCTGAGGCCCTGCCTGATGGCAAATCCTCGCGGCTTTACAGGATCAACCCCGATCTCGAGCCCGGGCTCTACGTTGTTTCGACTCCGATCGGCAACCTCAGGGACGTGACGCTTCGTGCGCTCGATACGCTGGCGTCGGTGGACACCGTCTGTGCCGAGGATACGCGCGTTGCCGCAAAGCTGCTGCAAGCCTTCGGAGTTTCCGCGCGACTGCGGCCATATCATGACCACAACGGCGCACAGGCGCGGCCCCAGCTGCTTAACGAATTGCAAGGCGGGGCGCGGGTGGCGCTGATTTCGGACGCCGGGACGCCGCTGGTCTCCGACCCGGGCTTCAAGCTGGTGCGCGAGGCGGCGGCGCTGGGCATCAAGGTCGTTGCGATTCCGGGCGCTTCTGCGCCGCTGGCCGCACTGGCCAGTTCGGGCCTGCCGACGGACCGGTTTGCCTTTGCCGGCTTCCCGCCGCCGAAGTCTGCGGCGCGCAAGCGGTTCCTGAGCGAGCTGAAGGGCACAGGCGGGACGCTGGTGTTCTTTGAGGGGCTGTCGCGGTTGGCGGCGAGCCTGGCCGACATGGCGGAGGTGCTGGGCGCGCGCGAGGGCGTGGTGGCGCGCGAGCTGACCAAGAAGTTCGAGGAGATCAGGCGCGGGACGCTGGCCGAGCTGGCGGCGCACTATGCGGAGGCGGGACCGCCGCGCGGTGAGATCGTCGTGCTGGTGGGGCCGGGCGAGGGCCACGAGGCGCCGGAGGAAGGCGCGCTGGATGCGGCGATCCTTGCAGCGGACGATGGGCGGCCGCTGAAGGAGATCGCTGCGGAGATCGCCGAGCGGCTGGGCCTGAAGCGGCGCGAGGTCTATGAGCGCGCGCTCGAACTGCGCGATGCGGGCGATGGCGAAACCTGAACGCGAGCGAGCCGGGAGGGGCGGAGACCGCCGCCGGCGCGAGCAGGCCGGGCGGCGCGCGGAGACCGCAGCGGCGCTGTGGCTGCAACTGAAAGGCTATCGCATCCTCGACCGTCGCGCGCGCATGCCGGCGTGCGAGATCGACCTGGTAGCGCGCAAGGGCAAGTTCGTGGTGTTCGTTGAAGTAAAATCCCGTCGGTCCCACGCGCAGGCGCTGGAGGCGGTGACGCCGCAGCTGCGCCAGCGGCTGGAGGAAGCGGCCAACCAGTGGGTGTCGCGGCGGCGGGGACTGCGGGAGGCGCTGTGGCGGTTCGACGTGGTGCTGCTGGCGCCGGGGCGGCTGCCGAAGCACATGCGGGATGCCTGGCGCGCGGAAAAGTGAACCGGAAAACCGGGTGGAACCGGCTGTTCACATAGATGGCCAAGACTGTGTAGAAGGGCTGATCTGCGCCTGAAAATCGCCGCATCGGCAGACTAACGACCGCTGAGACCTGACGGGAGCCCCTATGACTGCGCGCGTGCTGGCCTGCCTTCTTCTTGCGGCGCCCCTGCTGGGCGGCTGCCTGTCGGACCGCACATTTGGTGAATCGCTCGACGACGCCAGCGCGGCGACGGAGATCAAGACGCGGCTGCTGGGCGCGGGACTGAACGGGCGCTTCATGGAAGTGGACGTGGCGGTGGTGGATCGCTTCGTCCTGCTGTCGGGGCGCGTGGCGAGCGAAGCGGACCGCAAGGAAGCCGAGCGCTTGGCGTGGACGACGACATCGGTCGACGAGATCGCGAACGAGCTGCAGATCGAATACTGGGACATGGGACGCGATCTCAACGATGCGTGGATCGCCGAACAGATCCGCACGCGGCTGATCGCGGACAACGACATCAAGGGCACGAATTTCAACATCCAGGTGCATTCGGGCGTGGTCTACCTGCTGGGCCTTGCGCGCACCGAGGACGAGCTGCGGCGCGCAGCCGAGCATGCCAGCGTGGTCGGCGGCGTGCAGAAGGTCGTCTCGTACGTGAAGATGCGCGAGCGGGTGGGCCCGCCGCCGGAGATCAGCGTGGCCGATGCGCCGCCGAGCGACCGGCAGGGACAGCCGCTCGCGGTTGACCAGACGAAGGGCGCAATCCAGCTGGCGCCGCTGTCCACGCCGGCGCCAGTGGTGCAGCCGGACCAGTCGCCCAGCACGCGCAATGCCTATGGCGATCCCTATGCTCCGGGCGCGACGCCGCCGCCGGGATCGAACGGCAACACGCAGGGGCTTAAGAGCACGCCTGTTCCTCCGCTCAAGAACTGAAATAGGGCTGCTGCATTGCTACGGGCGAGGCTGCACCCTAGTTAGGGTGGGCCTTCCCGGAGTTACCCCATGTCGCTGCGCATCGCCGTCCAGATGGACCCGCTGGAGGCCGTGAATCCGGCCGGCGACACGACCTTCATGATGATCGAGGAAGCGCAGCGCCGGGGCCATCGCGTGTGGACCTATGGCGTGGACGCTCTGGCGTACGACACGGGCGTTGTCTCGGCCGTGGCGAAACCCTCCAAGGTTTTCCCCGGACAGACGCCGCATGCCGAGCTGGGCGCAGCCGTGAAGCTCGACCTGCGCAACGACGTGGACGTCGTGCTGATGCGGCAGGATCCGCCCTTTCACATGGGCTACATCACGGCGGCGCACCTGCTTGAGCTGGTGAGCGACGAGACGCTGGTGGTGAACGATCCGGCGGGCGTGCGCTCGTCGCCGGAAAAAGTCCTGCCGCTGATGTTTCCCGACCTGCAGCCGCCGACGCTGATCACGCGCGACGTGAAACGCGTGCAGGAATTTCGTGCCCATCATGGCGACATCGTGCTGAAGCCGCTGCACGGGCATGGCGGTTCGGGCGTTCTCAAGATTGGCCGCGAAGATGGCAATCTCGAAGCTGTCGTCGACCTCTTCAACAAGATGGTCCCCGAGGCGTTCATCGCGCAAGCCTTCCTTCCGGCGGTCAGCGAAGGCGACAAGCGCATTCTCATCGTCGATGGCGAGCCGGTGGGCGCGATCAACCGCAAGCCGCCATCGGGCGCGATCCGCTCCAACCTTGTCGTTGGCGGGACAGCCGAGGCAACGGAACTGTCTCCGCGCGAGCGCGAAATCTGCGCGCGCATCGGGCCGGAGCTGAAGAAGCGCGGACTGATCTTTGTCGGCATCGACGTGATCGGCGGCATGATGACGGAGATCAACGTGACCTCCCCCACGGGCGCGCGTGCGCTGAAGAACCTGTCTGGCGTCGATGCGGTGGCGACGATGTGGGACGTGATCGAGAAGAAGGTCGCGCGCTAGCCTAGCGAGCGAGGCCGGCGCGGTAATCGCTGTGGAACGGGCGCCAGCCGAGAACCTCTTTCGCGCGCGCATTTCTTAGCCTGAAGGACGGAAAGCCGGGAGCCCCGCCTGACTGCGGGGGCGGGCCACCGGCGATGGCGGCGACATGCGTGAAGACATCGCGCCATGTGGCCGGCGCGTCATCGCAGACGATCAGTGTTTCGCGCGACGGCCAACGGCTCACGGCTGCAAGCGTGGCCGAAGCCATGTCCGCGATATGGACGAGCGAGACATAGCCCGCGCCATCGCCGGGCGTCTTCAGCTTGCCCACAGCGGCGCGGCCGATCCAGCCATCGTCAAATCCGGTGCCGGGTCCGTAGAACAATCCGCCGCGCAGGATGATACAGTCGAGCGGCGATGCCGTGATGGCGGCTTCCATCGCGTGCGTAGCAAGGAAGGCGCGGCCGGTGACTGTGTCCGGTGCGGCAGGGAAAAGGTGGCTCTCGTCTGTCCAGCGATCGTCGCCTGATGCGCAGATCATGCCGATGCTCTGCTGGATGACGCGCCTGACGCCGGCCGCCATGCAGGCAGAAATCCAGTTGGCGACGCCTTCGGCGCGCACGCGGTCGTTGGCGTCGAAGTCGCCACGCCCGCTCGGGCCGGGCAGGGACGTGGCGAGGTTGATGCCGATCGAGCATCCCTGCAGCGCTGTGGTCATTGCGGTGAGATCGAAGATGTCCGCGAGGCGGACCTCCGCGCCACAGGCCAGCGCGAACGCAGCCGCCTCCGGCCGCCGCACCAGTGCGATGACGTCATGGCCGTCCGCAACAAGGCGCGGAATCAGGTGACGGGCATAGACACCATTGCCGCCAAGGATCGCGATGGTTTCAGCCATGGACGTGCTCCGCTCAGGCCACGATGCCTGAGCCCACACGCGCCGGCATGGCCGGTCGGAAGCGGTAGGTCAGCGCCTCTGCGGCGTGGACGCGGGCGACGGTGGCGGCGCCGTCGAGATCTGCGATCGTGCGGGCCACTTTCAGGACGCGGTAAAAGCCGCGCGCGGTCAGCGCCATCTGTTCAGCGGCCTGCGTGACCAGCGCCTTGGCGTTCGCATCCAGCCTGCATACGCCCTCAATCTCTGGGCCGGGCGTGTCGGCGTTGACCGCGCGGCGGCGTGCGTCGCTGTCGCCATAACGTTTTGTCTGCAGCTCGCGCGCCTTCGCTACGCGGGCGGCGGCTTCAGCTGTGCCTTCACTGGGAGGCGGCAGGGAGAGATCAGTCGCGGTGACTTGCGCGACATCGACAAAGAGATCGATGCGATCGAGGAAAGGCCCCGAGATGCGGGAGAAGTAGTTCGCCTGGCAGGCCGGGCCCTTGCGGCACTGGAAGGCGCCGGGCCCGCCGCCGCACTTGCACGGATTGGCGGCGGCGATGAGCTGGATGCGCGAAGGATAGCGTACGTGCCGGTTGGCGCGGGAGATCACGGCTTCGCCGTTCTCCAGCGGCTGGCGCAGGCTGTCGAGCACCTGCGCGGTGAACTCCGGCAATTCATCGAGGAACAGCACGCCGTGATGCGCCATCGAGACTTCGCCGGGGCGCGCCTTGATGCCGCCGCCGACCATGGCGGGCATGGAGGCGGAATGATGCGGCGCGCGAAAGGGGCGCGTGCGCGAGAGCTGTCCGCGTTCGAGCAGGCCGGCGATGGAATGGATCTGGCTGACTTCGAGAAGCTCGCGCGCAGAGAGCGGCGGCAGAAGCCCCGGCAGGCGCTGGGCCAGCATCGACTTGCCTGAACCCGGCGGCCCGATCATCAAAAGATTGTGGCCACCCGCAGCTGCGATCTCGAGCGCGCGCTTGGCGCCTTCCTGTCCTTTCACGTCGCGCAGGTCCGGCGCTGCGGGCGCCTCGGCGAGCGCGCCGGCGCGGGCGGGCATCAGCGGGCGCGTTCCGTTGAAATGGTTGACCAGCGTGATGAGGTTGGGCGAGGCGAGCACCGTGCCGCCGGACCATGCCGCCTCAGCGCCACAGGTAGACGGACAGACCAGCGCCATCTCGAGACTTTCGGCGGCCATGGCTGCGGGCAGGGCGCCGGCGGTTTGTGCCAGCCCGCCGTCGAGCGCGAGCTCTCCGATGGCGGCGACACCTTCGAGACTGTCGCGCGGGATGGCGCCGATGGCGGCAAGGATGGCAAGCGCGATGGCGAGATCGTAATGGCTGCCTTCCTTCGGCAGGTCGGCGGGCGCGAGGTTCACCAGCGTACGTTCCGGCGGCAGCGATAGGCCCAGCGCGGAGAAGGCGGCGCGCACACGTTCACGGCTTTCGCCCACAGCCTTGTCGGGCAGGCCGACAATGTTGAAGGCGTTGGCCCCGCCGGACAGCTGCACCTGCACGTCGATGGGTCGGGCCTCGACGCCTTCAAACGCAAATGTGGTGATGCGGCTGATCATGCTGGCCTGTTCCCTGGCCCGTCCCCCGCTCCCGCGTGGGGAGCCCAACGGCCAAATGGTTAACACCCACTGCAGAACATTTCAAGAACAATTCTCGGCGTACACACCTCGTTTGCTTGGGTATGCGAACTCAGGGAGGTTGGACCACCGGAGAACCGCCGTGCTGAGATCGTTTTCGAGCGCCGTTTTCGTGGCAGCTGTCGTGATGGCGGCAGCGCCGGCGCATGCGACGGACTTCCTGAAGGCGATCGAGGACGTGCCTCTGGTGGCGGGGCTGACCGAGCACGCCGAGCCGGTGATCTTCGAAAGCGACCAGGGCCGCGTGATCCGCACGCAGGCCGAAGGCCATGTCGGCGCGACGCGGGTCAGCGATTTCTACGTGGTCTCGCTCCCGGGGCTGGGCTGGAAACGTCTGGACGATGCCGATGCGCTGGCGTTCGCGCGCGAGAACGAGGTGCTGCGCATCACGGTGCGCGAGCCGGCCTCGAACAAGCCGGTGCGCGTGCAGTTCGAATTGATCGTGAAGCTCGCTTCCACGCGCCTGCCGGAATAGGCTGGCCTCTCAGACATCCAGACAAGCGGAGGGCGCGTGAGCGACCTGTTCGACATTTTGAGCTCCATCCGATCGAACTATGTCGACCAGTTCCAGAATGCGCTGGAGGAGCTGCGGGCGGGCGGTCACACGGTGATCATCGAGCCGCCCGTGCTGAACGAGGCGGGTGAGCTGGCGCGTGAGGGCTCGCTTGAACTGGCCGCGCGCTATGATCTTGCCGTGCAGGATGGCGACAGTGCGAGCCCCAGCATGTTCTCGCCGGGCAAGATGCTGGAATTCCAGGCCATTGCGTTCGAAGGCGGCGGTCTCAGCATCGTAATCGCGCCCTTCTCGTGGGACGGCGTGCAGTTTTCAATCGATGGCGATCCCGTGGCCATCGCAACCGCTCTGGCTGAGTGGTTCGAGAACGCGGTGAGCGCGCCGGAAGGCGTGGCGGAAGACGCCATCCAGCATGCGGCGCACTTCCTTTCCGATCCGGTTGTCGAGGGGCAGACATCGCGCGCGCAGGCCGATCTGGGCACGGTGGATGTCGATGTCGTGGTCGATCTGTTCGATCGCCTGAGGTTCGCCGGCGCGAGCCGGGTGGAACTCGGTCTCCCGCGCAGCTAGAAAGCTCCCAACAGGAGACGCCCATGACATACGAAACGCTGCTGGTCGAAACGGACGGCCGGGTCGGGATCATCACGCTCAATCGTCCGGATGCGCTGAATGCGCTGTCCTCGAAGCTTTGCGCCGAAGTCTGTGATCAGCTGAATGCCTGGTCGACGGATCCGGCGATCGGCTGCGTCATCATCACGGGCGCGGGGCGGGCGTTTGCGGCAGGCGCGGACATCAAGGAGATGGCCCCGCAGTCCTATATGGACGTCTATCTCAACGACATGTTCGCGGCGTTCGAGACGACGATCTCGGCGTTCCGCAAGCCGATCGTGGCGGCGGTGAACGGGTTCGCGCTGGGCGGCGGGTGCGAGCTGGCGATGCTGTGCGATTTCATCCTGGCCTCGGAAGCGGCGAAATTCGGCCAGCCGGAGATCAATCTCGGCGTGATGCCGGGGATTGGCGGCACCCAGCGGCTGACCCGGCTGGTCGGCAAGTCCAAGGCGATGGAGATGTGCCTCACCGGCCGGATGATGGATGCGGCCGAGGCGGAGCGGGCCGGGCTGGTCTCCCGGGTGATCGCGGCCGACAAGCTGATGGAAGAGGCCCGGGCGGCGGCGAAAAAGATCGCCGGCCAGTCCCAGCCGATCGCGATGATGACCAAGGAAACCATCAACGCGGCCTATGAAACCACGCTGAGTCAGGGGCTTAGGTTCGAACGCCGGCTATTCCACTCGATGTTCGCCACCGAGGACCAGAAGGAAGGCATGAGCGCTTTCGTCGCCAAGCGTCCGGCGGACTTCAAGAACCGCTAGGGCCGGGAACCCAGAGGGCGAGGTGCGGCCGATTTTCAGGGGTGGCGAGATTCATCCGCGGGTTGCGTTGACCGCTCCCAGCGACGCTGATAAGAGGCCGCTCCCCAAATCCCGCGATTGCTTGCGGGGCGAGGGTAAACGGAGCTTGGAAGACCGATGGCCAATACGAAATCCGCCAAGAAAATGGTGCGCAAGATCGCCACGCGGACCGAGGTCAACAAGTCGCGCAAGTCGCGCGTCCGCACCTTCGTCCGGAAGGTCGAGGAAGCCGTTGCGTCAGGCGACAAGGCCGCCGCCACGATCGCCCTGAAAGCCGCCGAGCCGGAAATCATGCGCGGCGTCACCAAGGGTGTGCTGCACAAGAACACCGCCTCGCGGAAAGTCTCCCGCCTGGCTGCCCGCGTTAAGGGCATCGGCGCGTAAGCGACCCCTGACTTCGCTTCGCCTGACCCCCGCTTTTTCGGGGTTGCGTTTCACCTCTCTTCGCAGTTGAGTTCGCATGTCGTACAACCGACATGCGACAGCGATTTCGCATTGTGACAACCCATCCGTATACGGATGATTGCACATGCACGCGGTGGCGATGATTTCTGCGCTGCGACTTCGATTTTTCAATGATTCCAGTGGCAAGACTCACGATGACGGAATCATGAAAAATAATTCGGCAGCTGTGGCGTTTGTCGCGGTTGACCAATCGTCTCGATCGGAGAAAAACTCTCCTCTGTAGCGAGTACCTTCCTTCGTTTTTGGACACGTCGTGCGGCTCAGGGGCTTGAGCCGGCGGGGAGCCTTTTTGTCCAAAAAAATAGAAAGGGGGGCATCCCTAGAAAGGGTAGATGAGGGGCCATGATCAACAAGCAGACCACGACACGTTTCGCGCCGGCTGGCGCAGGTGGCGCGCCGCGCACGGTTGAGCAGAGCCAGGCCAGTCGGCCGCTGGCGACCGGCCCGATGTCGGGTAATGACGGCGATCAGATTCCGGCCATCTGGGAAGCCGCGCGCGCCGTTCTGCGCCGTCGCATGGGCGACGTTAAGTTCGATACCTGGATCGCGAAGCTCGAACTCGTCGCCGAAGTGAACGGCGAAGTGCTGTTCGCCGCCGCCAGCGAGCATGAGCGTCAGCGCGTGGAATCCGAATTCGACCACGACATCCAGCAAGCGTGGAAACAGTTCGACCGTCAGGGCCGTCGCGTGCGCATCCAGGCGCGTGAGCGCATTTCTGGCGAAGTGCTGGCGCTGGCGCGTCAATCCGAAGCGGTCGAGCTTGAAGCGGAAGCCGAGCTGGACGTGATGGACGACGCCTTTGCGCCGGTCGATGCGGGCGATGACGCGCAGACGCTCGACAACTTCATGGTCGGCGATTCCAACCGCATCGCGTTCGGTCTTGCACGTCGTCTTGCCATGGGCGCCAGCGTTTCGGCCCATGTCGTCACGATCGTTGGCCCGCACGGCGTCGGCAAGACGCACCTGCTGAGAGGCATCGAGGCAGCGCTGCGCACCGCGCGCGGCGAAGGCAGCGTGCTCTACATGAGCGCGGAAGATTTCCTCCACGCCTTCATCGACGGCGTGAAGCGGAAAGACACGTCCGACCTGCGCACCCTGTTCCGCCGCGCCAAGGTCGTGCTGCTGGACGATTTCCAGTTCATCTGCGCCAAGCCCGGCACGCTGGTGGAATTCTTCTCCCACCTGCGCGCGATCGTCGCCAATGGCGGCGTGGTTGTGCTGGCGGCCGACCAGACGCCGGCCCTGATCGACCAGCTCGACGAGCGCATGCGTGACGAGATCCATGGCGGCGTCATCGCCCAGATGGAACTGCCGGAACGCAACCTGCGCCGCGAAATCCTGCGCGCCCATGCTGACGCCGTGTCGACCTCTGCCTCGGCCATCGAGGCGGAGTTCCAGCTGACGGAAGAGTGGATCGACTTGCTTGCCGACCGTCTCCCGGCCTCGGGCCGGGCGCTCTGCGGCGCGGTTCGCAACGTCTATTGCGGTACGGTTCTGGCCGGAAAGCCGGTGGACCGGGCGGCAGTCGAGAAATCGATCCAGCTGCAGATGGGCGGCGCTCCCGCCCGCGCCCCGCGCATCGACACGATCAAGGACGTCACGGCCCGCGCTTACGGCGTCACCAAGGCCGAGCTGGAATCTGCCTGCCGCAAGCGTCAGTACGCCCTGCCGCGTCAGTACGCGATGTATCTCTCTCGCCAGCTGACCAAATGCTCCTACCCGCAGATCGGCCGCATGTTCGGCGACCGCGATCACACCACGGTGCTGTTCGCCTATCGCAAGATCGCCGCGATGGTGGCCTCGAACGAGACCATGGCCGACGAGCTGCGCCAGCTGGAACAGCGCATCATGGCCGACCCGCGCAACACGCGTTGAGCGCTCGATCCCGCGCCAATCCGCCCAAAATCGGGGGAGGGCATGTGGATAGATCGGGTTGGGGCTCTGACAGCCCTTCCCGCGAACTTTAAATTGGCTAATCTTCCGGCCCGCCCTCCCATTTCAGGGACAGGCGGGCCGGATCGTTTCCGGTGAACCGCCAGGCGCTGTCTCGAAGCCGCGCCTCCTGACAGGGACTGGACGTATGAAACTGACCATCGACCGCAATGCGCTGATGCGGGCGCTGTCCCACGTTCAGGCCGTGGTTGAGCGGCGGAACACGATTCCGATCCTGTCCAACATCCTGCTCGAAGCCGAAGGCGACAAGCTCAGCATGACGGCGACCGACCTCGACATCGAGGCGACGGATGCGGCCGAGGCCAAAGTGAAGAAGGCGGGTTCCATCACCGCGCCGGCCCAGACGCTGTTCGATGTCGTCCGGAAACTGCCGGAAGGCTCCGAAGTTGCTCTCGATCTTTCCGAAGGCCGCCTGTCGATTTCGGCGGGCCGGTCCAAGTTCGCCCTGCCGACGCTTCCGGCCAGCGACTTCCAGACCATGGCGCGAGAAGACGCGCCGGTGAAATTCGAGATGGAGGCGGCCGAGCTGCGCCGCCTGATCGACAAGACGCGCTTTGCGATCTCGACCGAAGAGACGCGCTACTACCTGAACGGCATCTACCTGCACCACGCTAAAGGCGCGAAGGGCAACGTGCTGCGCGCCGTGGCGACCGATGGCCACCGCCTGGCGCTGGCCGAGGGCGATGCGCCCAAGGGCTCGTCCGCGCTGAAGGGCGTGATCGTGCCGCGCAAGGCCGTCGCCGAAGTGCGCCGCTTGCTGGATGATGCGCCCGAGACGATCGCGGTCGAGGCGTCAGATTCCAAGATCGTCTTCCGCATTGGCGAGGCCGTGCTGACGTCCAAGCTGATCGACGGTTCGTTCCCGGACTACCAGCGCGTCATCCCGAAGAACAACAACCGGATCATGATGGTCGACACCAAGGCGTTCAAGGCTGCGGTCGATCGCGTGGCGACCGTCTCGGCTGAGCGGTCGCGTTCGGTGAAACTGTCGGTGTCGCCGGGCAAGCTGATGCTGGCGGTGTCGCATTCGGAATCCGGCCACGGCGCCGAGGACCTCGAAGTCAGCTATGACAGCGAGCCGATCGAGATCGGCTTCAACGCCAAATACCTGCTCGATGTCGCCGGCCAGATCGAAAGCGAAGAGACGCGTGTCGAGTTCAACGACGCGGCCTCGCCCGCGCGCGTGATCGACGCCAAGGACGCCGGCGCGGAATACGTGCTGATGCCGTTGCGTGTGTAGGCTGGCTGCCTTTCGGCGAGGGAGGATCACCAGCCGCGCGATATGTGGTCCTGCCCCGCGAAGCGGGGAAGGTGGCGCGCGAAGCGTGACGGAAGGGGCCGGCCGCGTAGCGGACGGATTGGCGCAACGGACGAGACGTAAACGCACTTTCACGCGTGCGTGGCCGGCATGAGCGATCTGCTTGAACAACGCCGGCCGCACGTGCGCCTCACGCGGATGGGGCTGCGCGATTTCCGGAACTATGCCGGGCTCGACCTGCGCCTTGATGGCCGCCACGTCTGCCTGTTCGGAGCCAATGGCGCGGGCAAGACCAATCTCATGGAAGCCGTCTCGATGCTGTCGCCGGGGCGGGGGCTGCGGGGGACGGAATTTGTCGACCTGATCCGCCAGACGCCGGAGGGCGCGCGCGCGCCCGGCTGGGCGATCTCGGCCGATGTGCGCGATGGCGAGGTGGACCGCAGGCTCTCTCTGGCGCTGGAGCTGGACGAGAACGGCCGCTCCAAGCGCTCCGCCCGGCTCGATGGCGTCGAGACCGCGCAGGGCGATCTTGGCGAGCTGATGCGGGTGATCTGGCTGACGCCCTCGATGGACCGTGTCTTCGCGGGGCCGGCCGGCGACAGGCGCAAGTTTCTCGACCGGCAGGTGCTGGCGCATTTCCCGACCCACGCAGCAGCCTCCGCCGCCTATGAGAAGGCGATGCGCCAGCGCAATGCGCTGCTGGAGCAGGGCAGGCAGGATCCGGCCTGGCTCGATGCGATCGAAACGGGCATGGCGGCGGCGGGGGCCGCGATCGCCATCCACCGCATCGACGCTGTGCGGGTGATGCAGGAAGCCATCCTGACGCGTCCCGAGGGGGCCTTCCCGAAGGCGCTGATCGATCTCGACGGCGAGTTCGAGAACCACGCCGCGCATGGCATGGCGCTCACCGACATCGAGCAGGAAATCACCACTCAGCTGCGTGAAAATCGCGCCCGCGACCGCGCTGCAGGGCGCACGACGGAGGGTGTTCACAGGAGCGATTTGCGGGTCTTTCACGCGCCCAAGGGCCTGCCCGCGGAGCAGTGCTCGACGGGCGAGCAGAAAGCCTTGTTAATAGGCTTGATTTTGGCTAATGCGCAGGCGCTTTTCGAGCGTGATTTTGCCCCCTCACCCCTGCTATTGTTGGATGAGGCGGCAGCCCATCTCGATTCGGATCGGCGGGCCGCATTGTATGACGAACTGGACGCGCTCGGCGGCCAGGCCTGGCTCACAGGAACGGACCGCTCCCTGTTCGACGCGTTCGGCGACCGCGCCCAACGCTTCGAAGTGTCTGATGGGACGGTTCGCGAGAGCTGAAGTAGAGACATCCGCGCCCGGACGCCGGGCGCAAAGAGGGTTTGATGGCGGACGTTATCGACAACGGCGACGAGCCGAAGAAGAACAGCTACAGCGCGGAAAGCATCAAGGTGCTGCGCGGGCTCGATGCCGTGCGCAAGCGTCCGGGCATGTATATCGGCGACACCGATGACGGCTCGGGCCTGCACCACATGATCTACGAGGTCGTCGACAACGGCATCGACGAGGCGCTGGCTGGTCATGCTGACTTCGTGCGCCTGACGCTTTATCCGGACGGCTCCGCCGAGATCGAGGACAATGGCCGCGGCATCCCGGTCGACATCCACCCGGAAGAGGGCGTGTCGGCAGCCGAGGTCGTGATGACCCAGCTGCACGCGGGCGGCAAGTTCGCCAACACCGAAGAGGAAGGTTCCTACAAGGTCTCGGGCGGCCTGCACGGCGTGGGCGTGTCGGTCGTGAATGCATTGTCGGACACGCTCGATCTCAAGATCTATCGGGGCGGCAAGCAGCACGAAATGCGCTTCAGGCTCGGCGATGCCGAAGCGCCGCTGAAAGTCACCGGCGAGGCGCCTAAGAAAGCCGATGGTTCATTCGCGACCGGCACCACGGTCCGCTTCCTGCCATCGCCCGCCACCTTCTCCATGATCGAGTTCAAGCGCGAGACGCTGGAGCACCGCCTGCGCGAGCTGGCCTTCCTGAACTCGGGCGTGAAGATCGTCATGCAGGATCTGCGTGGCGCAGAGCCGTGGGAAATGGTGATGCAATACGAGGGCGGCGTCGAAGCCTTCGTCAAGCACATCGACCGCCAGCGCAATGCGGCGATCCCCAAGCCGATCTATTCGATGACCAAGAAGGATGGCGTCGTTGTCGAGGCCGCGCTGCAATGGAATGACGGCTACTACGAAAACGTCCTTTGCTTCACCAACAACATCCCGCAGCGCGATGGCGGCACGCACCTGGCCGGCTTCCGTGGCGCCCTGACGCGCGTGATCAACAAGTACGCCAACGAGACCGGCCTCGCGAAAAAAGAGAAGGTCGATATCTCCGGCGACGATGCGCGCGAGGGGCTGACCTGCGTGCTCTCGGTGAAAGTGCCCGATCCGAAATTCTCGTCGCAAACCAAGGACAAGCTGGTCTCGTCCGAAGTTCGTCCGATCGTCGAAAGCCTTATGACAGACGCGCTGAGCCAGTGGTTCGAGGAGAACCCGGGCCCGGCCAAACAGGTCATGCAGAAGATCGTTGAAGCCGCCGCTGCGCGCGAAGCCGCCCGCAAGGCGCGCGAGCTGACCCGGCGCAAGACGGCGCTCGATATCACCTCGCTGCCGGGCAAGCTGGCGGACTGCCAGGAGAAGGACCCGGCTAAATCCGAACTCTTCATCGTCGAGGGTGACTCGGCCGGTGGCTCGGCGAAGCAGGGCCGTAATCGTGAAAACCAGGCGGTGCTGCCGCTGCGCGGAAAAATTCTCAACGTCGAGCGCGCGCGCTTCGACAAGATGTTGTCGTCCGATCAGGTCGGCACGCTGATCACGGCGCTCGGCGGTGGCATCGGTCGTCGCTCGGAGACAAATCCCAGCGAAGGCTTCCAGATCGAGAAGATGCGCTACCACCGCATCGTCATCATGACCGATGCCGACGTCGACGGCGCCCACATCCGCACGCTGCTGCTGACGTTCTTCTATCGCCAGATGCCGGAAGTGATCGAGAAGGGTTATCTCTACATCGCCCAGCCGCCGCTCTACAAAGCCGAGCGCGGCAAGTCCGAGCGCTACCTCAAGGACGACGCTGAGCTTGACGAATTCCTGATCGAGGAAGGCGTCAAGGGCCAGATGCTGATCAGCGATGGCGGCGAACGCATCATGGGCGCCGATCTCAGCGCGCGCGTGCGTGAAGCTGCTGCGTTCAATGGCACGCTGTCGCGCATCGCCCTGCGCGCGCCGGGTCACATTGTGGAGCAGGCAGCCCTTGCCGGCGCAATGCGCGCGGGCGCGGGCGCAGCGCAGGCCGAGCTTGCCGCCACGCGTCTCAACCGGATCGCGGAAGAGGGCGAGGATACCTGGACGGGCGCGTACGCCGATGGCGCCTTCATCTTCTCGCGCGTCGTGCGGGGCGTTGAGGAAAAAGCAGCGCTCGATCCGCAGCTGCTCGCGACGCCGGATGCGCGTCGTCTGGCCGAGCGGGCCGAGGCGATGGGCGATCTCTACGCCCAGCGCTGCACGCTGCGCCACGAGAAGACGGGCGATGCCCAGGTGTTCGGCCCCGGCACGCTGCTGGCGGCCGTGCTGGAAGCGGGTGAGCGCGGGATCAAGATCCAGCGCTACAAGGGCCTTGGCGAAATGAACCCGGAACAGCTGTGGGAGACCACGCTCGATCCGAACGCTCGCACGCTGTTGCAGGTTCGCGTCGAGCACGCCGACACGGCCGACGAGATGTTCTCGAAACTGATGGGCGATGTCGTCGAACCCCGCCGGGAATTCATCCAGGAAAACGCCCTCGAAGCCGAGGTGGACGCCTGAGCCTTCCGCCTCGCGCGGCTGGGTCTGGCGTCACGTTTTCCGGTGGGGCGAAGTGTGTCGCCGGTACGTCGGCGCGACAGGATTTCAAGTTCGTCACCCCGAAAAGACGCTCGGGAAGGTGACGGACATGGTTTCCGGGGTCGTAAATTGACCACTGTTTCAGGGGGTCACCCTACGAAATGCGGCAAGAATCTGCCCGATAGCGCGGCGGCCATTCGGTCGTTTTGCAAGACAGCGTCAGGACGGGCGAAATATTTTGCCTTCCTCTGCGGAAGCTGATGCAGAAATGCTGCACATTCATGCATCTTTGCGGAAAATTCTCCGGAGTCCCGCCCGGGCCCGTTGACGGGGGAAAATTTATGACGGGAATGTGTCCAATCCGCCAAAGGCTTGAGTGCGATGCACCGGGTGCTGCGGCGGGCCAAGGCGCGATGCCCGCGCCAAATTGGTCGGATTATTCAGAGGGGTCCACATCGTGAGAACTACCGCGAAAGCGTATCTGCTGCGCTCGACTCTACTTGCAGCCTTGTCGGTCACGCCCGGCTTCATCTCCGGCGCTTTCGCGCAAGAGGGCCCGGCGACCAAGGACGAAGGCGCAGTCGTGTTCGTGACCGGCACGCGCATCACGGCGCCGGGCGTTGAATCGTCCAGCCCGATCACTTCGGTGGGCGCCGACGAAATCGAGCTGCTGCAGCAGCCCGAAGTCGAAAAAGTCCTCCGCATGCTGCCGTCCACGATCCCGGGCGACGGTCAGAACGTCAACAACGGCACCGCCGGCGCCGCCACGGTCAACCTTCGTGGCCTCGGCGCGCAGCGCAACCTGCTGCTGCTCGATGGTCAGCGCCTGACGCCGTACGACTTCAACGGCCGCGTCGACACGCAGGTCATCCCGACCGCCCTGCTCGAGCGCGTCGACATCGTGACCGGCGGCGCCTCGGCGACCTACGGTTCGGACGCCATGTCCGGCGCCATCAACTTCATCACCAAGCGCGACTTCCAGGGCGTCGACCTGAACGTTGACCGCTCGATCACCGGTGAAGACGACGGCGAGATCATCTCGACCGCCCTCACGATGGGCGCGAACATCGACGACGGCCGCGGCAACGTCGTGATGAGCTTCAACTACTCGACCCGCGAAGGCGTTCAGGGCGGCGCGCGTCCGCTCGGCCGTCTTGGCATCGTGACGGCTGACGGTTCGGGCTACACGAACTTCCTGAACGGCGTTGCTCCGACCGCGCCGGCTGACCCGCTCTGCCAGGGCGAAAACGCCGTGGCCGCCGGCGGCTCGACCACCACGACCCCGACCCGCCTCTCCATCTTCGGCGCTTCGGGCATCGGTCAGGTCCGCACCAACGGTACGATCGGCGCCAACTGCTCGGTGTTCAACTTCAACCCGTACAACTACTACCAGACCCCGCAGGAGCGTTTCGGCGCGACGGCGATCGGTCACTACACGATCGACCAGCACTTCGAGGCCTATGGCCGCGCGAGCTTCAGCCAGGTCAACGTGACCCAGCAGATTGCTCCCTCGGGCATCTTCAACACCGCCTTCTGGACGCCGCTGGCCAACCCGTTCATTTCGGCCGCCCAGCGCGCGACGATCATTGCCCAGGCCGAAGCCGACCGTACGGCGGTGACGCCCACGCTGGTCGCCGGCACCAACTGGCGCGACCTTGACTCGAGCGGCACCGTGACCGCGGCCGACGATCTCAACATCGGCTACCGCCGCCGCACCACCGAGTTCGGACCGCGTTCGACCTCGTACGACAACGCGTGGTTCCAGCTGGTTGCTGGCGTGCGTGGCGAGATCGTCCCGGACTGGGATTATGACGTCAGCTTCTCGCACGGCGAGTCGCACCAGACCCGCACGAGCGCCGGCTACACGAACCTGGCGAACATCGCGAACGCGCTCGACGCCGTTTCGACGACTGCCTGCCGCAATGGCGACCCGACCTGCGTTCCGCTGAACCTGTTCAGCACGGGCGCCGGCATCACCCCGGCGATGGCCAGCTACTCGAGCGCCACGGCGCTTGAAGACCGCGTCTACTCGCAGGACATCCTGCAGGGCAACGTCAGCGGCTACATGGCCGACGTCCGTACGCCGTGGGCTTCCACGGGTCTCGCGGTCTCGCTCGGCGCGGAATACCGCGAAGAGAGCGGCGGCACGACGCCGGACGAGTGCCTCAAGCTTGCTCCGTCCAGCTGCCTCGGCGGCGCCGGCGGCAACATCCTGCCGATCAAGGGCGGCTTCTCGTCGTACGAATACTACGGCGAAGCCATCATGCCGATCGCGGCTGACATGCCGTTCGTCCACTCGCTCGACCTCGAAGTCGGCTACCGCTACGCCGACTACGATCCGTCCGGCGGCACGGACACCTACAAGTACGGTGTGAACTGGTCGCCGTTCGACGGCCTCCGTTTCCGCGCCATGAAGCAGCAAGCCGTTCGCGCCCCGAACGTTGGTGAGATCGCCTCGCCGCGCACCACGGGTCTCGACAACGCGGTCATGGACCCGTGCTCGATCACCAACGCCGCCGTCCTCGCCGGCAACGCCACGCTCCGCGCGCGCTGCATCAGCACGGGCATGACGATTGGTCAGGTCGGTACGGTCGAAGATATCACGGCTGGCCAGATCAACGCGTTCTTCGGAACGAACCTGGCCGCCCTGCCGAAACCGGAAACGGCTGACACCACCACGTTCGGCATGGTGTGGACGCCGGACTTCGGCGTGGACATGATCTCGAACGTCACCGTCGCGGTCGACTACTACGACATCACGATCGAAGACTACATCAACTCGGCGCCTGCTCAGGGCGTGCTGGATGGTTGCTACAACCTCGGCCAGGTCGCTCAGTGCGCCAAGATCCAGCGCATTGGCGGCAACCTGGTGAACGACGGTTCGGGCGTTGTCCTGCTGTTCGAAAACCTGGAGTCGATCTCCGCTGAAGGCATCGAGATCGCCGCCAGCGGAGACGTTGACCTCGGCGGCCTGGGCAACCTCGCTGTCTCGTTCAACGGCAACCACTACCTGACCAACGAGTTCGTCTCCTACTCGACCCTGCCGACCGTCGATTGCAAAGGCGTCTTCGCCTCCAGCTGCGGCGCGAACTTCGGCACGCCGCTCCCGCAGGACCGCTGGATCCAGCGCACGCTCTGGAACCTGCCGTTCATGGATAACGCCTTCCAGGTCGGTTACCTGTGGCGTCACCTTGGCGAAGTCACGTCGGACGTTCCGATCTTCGCCGCCTTCCAGACCATCGACGCGATGGACTACATCGACCTGACGGGTTCCTGGAAGATCTCCGACCAGTTCAAGGTCTCGGCGGGCGTCACGAACCTGTTCGAGGAAAAGCCCCCGGTGGTCGGCAACGAAGCTGCCGATACGTCGAACAACTCGCTCAACACCTTCCCGAGCACCTACGACGCTCTGGGCCGTGTGTTCAGCGTCGGCCTGAACGTTCGCTTCTAGGCGATACGGACTGGACGAAAGCATTGGCGGCGGGCCCCACGGGCCCGCCGCTTTTGTTTTGGATCATTGCGCGGGTGAGGGCGGGCGCGCCATGGTGCACGCATGAGTACTGTCGATCAGATGGCGGCGGCGGCCGAACGGGCCGTGCAGCAGGGCAATTTCGTTGAGGCGGAACGGCTGTGGACGGGCGTCCTGCAGCTTGCGCCCACGCATCCGCGCGCGCTCTACAGCCTTGGCATGCACGCCTTCCAGCGCGCCGACTTCAAGCGCTCGCGCGAGCTGCTGGAAAAGTCGCGTAGCTTCGAGCCGGGCTTCCTGCCGACGCTGAATGCGCTGTCGGTCGTGCACAACCGTCTGGGCAATGCCGAAGCCGAGATCGAGGCGATCGACGCGGCCTTGGCGGTCGAGCCCTATTTCCTGCCCGGGCTGGTTGCCAAGGCGACATGGCTGGAGCGCAATTCGACGCCGGCGGCGGCCGCCGCCATGTATCGCAATGTGATGCGGGTTGCGCCCGCAGAGGTTCACTGGCCGGCATCGCTCCGGGCCCAGCTGCTGCATGCGCGCGATGTCGTGGATCGCCATTCGCGCGCCTACGAGGCCTATCTCAATGAGCAGATCGCGGCGCTGAAATCAGACCTGCCGTCCGGCGCCGCCGAACGCTGGCGCGAGGCGGCCTCGCTGATGGCGGGGCGGAGCAAGCCCTACGTGTCCGACGCCAACCAGCTGGGCGTGCCGCGCCTGCCGGCGATCCCGTTCTATGACCGGGCGATGTTCCCGTGGGCGGCGGCGCTGGAGGCGAAGACGGATGCGATCCGTGAGGAGCTGAAGGCGGCGCTGGCGACGGAAGGCAGGGAGTTTGCGCCCTATATCGCCTATCGCCCCGGCGACCCGGTGAACCAGTGGGCCGACCTCAACCATTCGACGCGCTGGAGCCATTACTCGCTGTGGCGCGGCGGCATCGCCGATGAGGCGCATCTGGCCGCCTGTCCGCAGACGCGCGCGGCGCTCGAGGAGGTCGACATGGCGTCGATCGAGGGACTGTGCCCGAACGCGATGTTCTCGGCGCTCGCCCCGCACACGGAGATCCCGCCGCACACGGGCGAGACCAATGCGCGGCTTGTGGTTCACCTGCCGCTGATCGTGCCGGAGAAGTGCACCTATCGCGTCGGCTATGAGCATCGCGAATGGAAGGTCGGCGAGATCCTGGTGTTCGACGACACGCTGGAGCACACGGCGCGCAATGACAGCGACGAGCTCCGCGTCGTGCTGATCTTCGACATCTGGAATCCGCTGATCCCGGTGGCCGAGCGCGAGATGGTGCGGACACTGGCGCGCGCCTCGCGCACGTTCGCGGAGATTGCGCGGTAGGGGGCTGGCGCCCTCAGTCCCCGATCGAATGCAGCACGCCGCCGCGTTCGTGGAGCCAGGTGCGGACTTCCTGCCAGTTGGGGTAGCACTTCTCGACCTGTCTCCAGAACCGCGTCGAGTGGTTCATCTCCTTGAGGTGAGCGACCTCGTGGGCGGCGACATAGTCGAGCGCAAACGGCGGCGCGCAGACGAGGCGCCAGGTGAAGTTGAGGCGGCCTTCGGACGAGCACGAGCCCCAGCGCGAGCGCATGTCCTTGATGGCGATCGAGCGCGGTTTGACCTTCAGGGTTTCGGCATGGACAGCCACCCGTTCGGCGAAGTCGATCCGTGCCGCGGCGCGCAGGAAAGCACGCGTTTTATCTGCAAAATTTTCTTTCGGACCGGGGATCAAAAGAACGGGAGTAGGCCCGAGGTTCCGGTCGACTTTGACGGTACGGCCCGTCTCGACATGGCGCAGGCGGTGGATCACGCCACGCAAGGGGATGTAGGCGCCCGGCTTGAAGGCTACAGGCGGTGGTAGAGCGCCCAGACGCTCGGCAATCCAGTCCACCCGTTCCGTTGCAAAACCGATCGCATCGAGGGCGTAACGCGGCGACGGAGCCGTCGCGATGGCTTCTCTTGCCGTTGGGTCAATGCGGACGGAAACACGCTTTGCACGCTTGTCGATATGAACGCGCACAGGCACCGAAGTGCCTGATTTCGCAAGCAAAAACACGCGGGGATGCGATTCCAGAGCGAGCATGCTAAGGCGTAGCCTTCCGTGCTCGCGGACGCAACACGACCCAACTGTAGGGGGATTTCCCGATGAAGCTGAAGCTTGCCTGCGCCAGCCTCCTGGTGCTGTCCGCCTGCGGTCCCAGCCGGGAGGCGATGGGCGCCCTGCAGCAGATGCAGATCCTCCAGAACGACCCCAACGCGCAGCTCTCCTATCGCGCGATTTCCGGGTCCGGCAACGACGTGACCCTGTCGGATGTCGAGGTGCGTTTCGGCGCGGGTATGCTGGCCATGATGGCCGGTGGAGAGGAAGGCGAGGACGCGGGCGAGGACCATGAAGGTCACGACGCGCCGGCCGCGCTGGACCTGACGGAGCCGGCCCCCGGGCCGGTGACCGTGGCGAAGGCGGGCAGCATGACGCTGCGCGGGCTGACGCTGAAGGACGGCAAGCCGGTGATGCGCGATCTCGTGCTCAACGGTCTTGCGCCGGCCGTGCCGATGGACGGCGCGACGGTGAATTTCGGATCGCTGTCCTTCGAGGGCATGAACGAGGTCACGGGGCAGTACATCGCCAGCGCCTTCACGAAGGAGGGCGCGGGCGAGCCGCCGGCGTTCGAGCAATGGGGTTTCGCCAAGGCCGGCATCGGCGCGATGACGCTGGCGATCCCGATCCCGCAGGAAGAGGGCACAGCGGGCAAGATGAATATCCAGCTCGGTGAATTCTCGTTCTCCGATCTCAAGGACAAGACGATCGGCCTGGCGAAGCTCGACGGGTTGAAGGGTGATCTCGATATTCCGGGCATGCTGCCGGTCGTCGGTACGTTCGATCTCGGGCGGCTGGAGCTCGGCGGCATTCACACCGACACCCTGGCAGGCGCGTTCATGCAGGGCTGGAACGCCGAGATGAACCCCGGCGCGCCGGCGGATTACGGCGCGATGTACAAGGATTACACCAGCCCGCTGGATGGCGGCGTCGACCGCGTGTTCTGGGATGGCGCGAAGGCCGATTTCTCGGGGCTGAAGTTCTCGCTGAACGGGCTCAACAGCACGTTGAAGCGCAACGCTGAAGGCGTGGCGGTGGGCATCGATTTCCCGCGCACGACCTTCAAGCTGACGGCGGATTCCTCCGGCGGCTCGCTCGGCGCGATGGGCCGGATGGTCATGGCGATGGGCGGGTACGACTCGAACGTCATCGAGGCGTATCTCGCAGGCGCGGCCTCGTTCGATCCGGCGAAGGACATCACGCGTTGGGACAACTACAATCTCGGCGTCACCGATGCGTTCGACGTGAAGGTGTCGCTGGGCGTGGAGGGGCTGCAGAAAGCCTTGCCGGGCCTGCTGACGGCGCTCAGCCAGCTCCAGACCACCGCGACCGTTGAATCGGAAGTGGTCATCCTCGATGAGGATGAAGGCGAGGAAGACAGCGACGAAGACAGCGATGAAGCCGAGCTGGATGCTGGCGCTGATCCGGATGACAACATCATTCCCGACTTTGTTTTCCCCGAAGACGCGGAAGACGACGAGGACCAGGACAGCGGCAAGACGAATGGCGGGCTGTTCGGCGGAGGCAACCAGCAGGCGATGGGCGCGCTGGTGCTCGGCCTGCTGCCGCTGCAGCTGACCGATCTCGACCTGTCGATCACCGACCAGAAGGTGGTGGACATGATCCTCGAGCGGCAGGCGATCGAGGCTGGCCAGACGGCGGACGCACTCCGGGGTGACCTGGTGATGATGCTGGCGGGCAGCGCGGTGTTCATGAAGGATGCCGGTATCGATGCGGCGATCGCGGACGAGCTGTCGGCGGCGGCGTCGGGCTTCATGGCGGGGCCGGGCACGCTGCGTATCCAGCTCAAGCCGAAACAGCCGCTGGGCGTCATGTCGGCGATGCTGATGCCGATCACCAAGGACAGCCTCGGCTTCTCGGCGACGTTCGTACCGCTGGCGAAGGCCAACTAGCCTGCGCGCTAGCTCAGGGTCTTGAGGCACGCGGCGATGGCGGCGGGGCTGTCGTCCTGCATGAAGAAGGTCTGCAGCTTCCAGGTCTCGTCCATCAGGTAGAGGATGGAGGAGTGGCTCACCAGATAGCCGCCGGCGCTGTCGTCTTCATCGCCCTTGCCGAACGTCGTCGCGAATTCCTGGCTGACGGTTTCCAGCTCTGCGACCGTGCCGGTGAGGCCGGTGATGTCTTCCGGGAAGCCGTTCGAGCGGATGTACTGGGCGAGTTTTTCCGGCGTGTCGCGCTCAGGGTCGACCGAGATGAAGACGGTGGCCGGGCGCTTGTCCGTCGGCAGGTCCTGCAGCGCCTTGCCGACATTGAACAGCGTGATCGGGCAGATGTCGGGGCAGTAGGTGTAGCCGAAGAAGACCAGCGCCTTGCGGCCCTTGAAGTCCTGCTCTGTGACCTGGCGGCCATCGGCGCCGGTCAGCTTGAACGGGCCACCGATCTTGTCGGATGAGCGATTGGTGCACGTGGGACTCGCGCCGGCGACCTGCGCACTGGTGCCGGCGGGGGAACACCCGGCGAGAACGGCGAAACAGCTGATAGCGGCGAGAAGGGCGTTACGCATGGCCGGATTTGCACATGGCGCCCGCGGAAAGCCAACTGCGGCCTGATGACAATCAGGCTATCATGGGCGAGCAATGACCATGGTTGAAGCGCCAATCACTCAGACGACTGCCACACAAGCCAGACCACCGGCCAGCCTGCCTGTTGCGTCGGCGCTCGAGCCGGCGCGCGCCGAGGCCTTGCGCAGCGTGGGGGCGGCCTTCGGGCGGACGCGCCTGCGCACGCTGGTGTCGCTGCGCTGGATGGCCATCGCAGGGCAGGCGCTTGCCGTGCTGTTCGTCAACTACATGCTGGGCTTCGAGCTGCCGCTGGCGGCGTGCCTTGCTGCGGTGGGAGCCTCGGCCTGGCTCAACGTGGCGCTGATGGCGGTGTTCCCCTCCCAGCACCTGTCGTCCCCGGCGGAAACGGCAGGGCAGCTGGCGTTCGATACGGTGCAGCTGTCGGTGCTGATCGGGCTGACCGGCGGGCTGCAGAACCCGTTCCTCCTGATGATCCTGGCGCCGGTGACGGTGGGCGCCTCGCGCCTCCTGCCGGCCTATTCGGGCGCGCTGGCGCTGCTGGCGCTGGTGTGCTGCGGCGGCATGTGGCTGTGGGGGCTCGACCTGCCATGGCGCGAGGACCAGGCCTTCGACATTCCGCCGCTCTACCGGGCGGGGCAGTTGGCCGCCGTCGCGATAGGGCTGATCTTCTTCACGGTCTCGGCGTGGCGCACGGCGCGCGACGAGGCGCGGCTGGTCTCGGCGCTGGATGCGGTCCAGGCCGTGCTGGCCCGCGAGCAGCAGCTGTCGGCGCTGGGCGCGCTGGCGGCGGCGACGGCGCACGAGCTGGGCACGCCGCTGGCGACCATCCACCTCGCCGCGAAAGAGGCTGGCCGCAGCGTGAAGCCGGGTCATCCCGCGCGCGAGGATGTCGAGCTGATCATCGAACAGTCCGAACGCTGCCGGACGATCCTGAAACAGATCTCGCAGCGCCGTCACATGACGGACGCCGCGATGGCGCGCGCAACGCTGCCGTCGCTGATCGAGGAGGCAGCCGAACCTCACCGGGGCACCGGCATCCATGTACAGTGTTCGTGCTCGCCGCTGGCGGGCGGGGGCGGGCTGGACGACCGCGCGCCGGAAGTCGTGCGCAAGCCCGAGATCATCCACGCGCTCGGCGCCTTCGTCGAGAACGCGACGAGCTTTGCGGCCAAGGAAGTGTCGGTGAACGCGCGCTGGTCGGCAGACGAAGTGCGGATCTACATCACGGATGACGGGCCGGGATTTGCGCCCTCCGTGCTGGCGAAACTGGGGGAGCCCTATTTCAGCGAGCGCCGGATCGAGCAGCGCGGCGGCGGCATGGGCCTCGGCTTCTTCATCGCCTGCACGCTGCTGGAGCGCACGGGCGCGCGCGTAACCCCTTATAACCGCCAGTTTCCGGCCAAGGGCGCGGTGGTGAGGATCGCCTGGCCCCGCACCGCCATCGAGGCGCCGGCGGGCTGGATCGAGGGCTAAGGCCCAGACGTCAGGATCAGACGAGAGGTGCAGCCGCGAAAGTCTCGCAAAAGTCCTTTCGAAGCTGGACATTATGCTGACGGCTGGTCTATTCGGTCGCACCCTTTATATTGCCGCTAGCAATACGCTTTCCCGGGAGAGGCTTTTGGACGAGCAGGTTGATAATGACCCGCGGGTCGCCGCCCTCGAAGACAAGAGTCTGCTTGTGCTCGACGATGACGCGCCGTTCCGCGCGCGCATGGCGCGTGCGCTGGCGCAGCGCGGCTTCGATGTGACCTCCGTCGGCTCCGTCGCCGAAGCCAAGGAAGCCCTGAAAAAGCACGCTCCGGCGTTTGCCGTGGTGGACCTGCGCCTTGAAGACGGCTCGGGCCTCGACGTGGTGGAATCGCTGCATCGCACCCGCGAAGACACCCATGCCGTGATCCTGACGGGCTATGGCGCGATTTCGACGGCCGTGGCCGCCGTGAAGGCTGGCGCGATCGATTACCTGCCCAAGCCTGCGGACATTGACGATGTGGTCAACGCGCTGCTGACCGGCCGCTCGGACCGGCCGGAACCGCCGGAAAACCCCATGTCTGCAGACCGGGTGCGCTGGGAACACATCCAGCGCGTCTACGAGCTGTGCAACCACAACGTCTCGGAAACCGCCCGCCGGCTGAACATGCACCGCCGTACGCTGCAGCGCATTCTCGCCAAGCGCGCGCCGCGATAGCTGCGGTTCCACAGCCCGAAAGCTGCGAAGTTAAGCCTTGCGTCAAAATTCGTCCGTATTCAGCGTTACGCTGGCTGCGTAGCGGAGAGTGGATGCCGGAGAACGAACGCATGAGGCGACTGCTTGCCCTTGCTGTCATGATGCTCGCGATGGCGCCTGTGGCGTCCACGCCTGCGCTGGCGCAATCGAAGGCCGTTGGCCGTTACAACGACTGGCGCGTCTATACGGAAGGCGAGGGCCGGAACCTCGTCTGCTTCGCCACCGTTGAAGCTTCCGACAAGGCGCCCAAATCGATCGACCATGGCGAGGTCGTCTTCTACGTGACGGCGTGGAAATCCGGCGCGGCGACAAGCCAGCCGAGCCTGCGCGTCGGCTACAAGCTGCGCACCGACATTGCGCCTTCGGCCGTCATCGGTCGCGAGCGCTTTGGCATGTACGCGTCGGGCGAAGAGGCGTTCGTGAAGGACGATCGCGACAAGGCGCTGGTCGAGGCGATGAAGAAGGGGTCCGAGCTGCGGGTCGAGGCGGCGTCGGTGAAGGATGCGCGCACGGCGTACCACTTCTCGCTCAAGGGCTCGCGCGAGGCGATCGACAAGGCCCGCTCTCTCTGCAAATAAGCACGCCCTGCAAGCCGGCAGGCGCTGCAAGTAGCGCAGCTCGCCACCAAGGTGTGATCGCGTCCGCTTGCCTATGGCGTGGCCATGGATAGGCTGGTCCATGGGCGCGTCGGGGGGATCGCATGCTTGGCTTCTATTTCAGTCCGTTTGGCCGGATCAGCCGGAAGGATTTCTGGCTGAAATACGTTCTCGTTCTCATCGGCCTGGCCATCGGCGCGATCATTATCGACATGGTCGTCTTTCCCGGTGTGCGGGTGGGGCAGGATACCGGCCCCCTCGAGGGCGTGGTGAACGTTGTGAGCCTCTGGCCGCAGATCGCGCTGACGACCAAGCGCTTCCACGATCGCGGCATGAGCGGCTGGTGGCAGCTGCTGTTCAACATCGCCATCGGCGCAGGCGGCGTGTTTGCCTATTCCGCGATGCTTGAAGCCGGCGTGGAGCGGGGGCTGCCGATACCGGAAAATCTCTACCTGCCGCTTCTCGTCGGTGGTGGAATGGTGCTGCTGTTCGGTCTTGTGGAACTGGTAATCCTCGGCTTCCTGCCCGGGACGCGCGGATCCAACAAGTATGGCGATGATCCCCTGGCGCCGGGCGAATCCGCCGCCGAGGTGTTCAGCTAGGCGCCTTCACCCACGCTGTAGAATAGCTGCGGTCCTCGTGTTAGTTTTCTAGCATCACTTGGGGGATGCATGCGAAAGCGCCTGTTGGCTGTCGCAGTCACACTTGCATCGGTTATCGCACCGAACGCCCATGCCGGCTGGCGTGGCGCCGAATGGGGCATGACGCCGGAAGACGTTCAGACCGCCATGAAGGGCGAGGCGCCGCTCGGCGAGAGCTGGAAGGACGATACCGAGGACAAGGTCAGGAACATCGGCGAGTATGTGTGGGAAGGCCACAAGTTCCGTGCGCTTTACCGTTACGACGCACAGGGCCTCTCCGCGGTCACCCTCGAGTGGAAATCGAAGGTCCGCGAAAAGGACTGTCAGGCGCTGCTGGAAAACGTCATCGCCGGAAGTGGTCCACCCCTGCGCGTAAGCGACCAGGTGCTGTTCAAGAACATTATCTGGCACGACAAGGAGAGCCAGAACCGCATCCGTCTGATGGTGTCGCTTCCCGCTGGCATCTGCGCGCTTCATATGGAGCGCCTGTCGGATTACGAAGCGCACGACCTCGCAAATCCGGGTCCGGAAGTCGTTCCCCCGAAACGAGGCTAGCGGGAAAGACCTTCTCCCTTCGGACGAAATCGGGGTTGCCGGCCGCCGTGACAGTCCGCCCCTTGGGATATTAACCTCGCACTGCTATCTGAACCCCCGAAATGTCCGTTGAACTCGACCTTTCCCGCAAACCGGCCGCGCCGGTGGCCGCCAACCTTGCCGGGTTGGGGCGCGAGGGCCTGCGCCAGGCGATGATCGGCGCGGGCGTCGAGGAGAAAAAGGCCCGGATGCGGGCGAACCAGCTCTGGCGCTGGATTTACCATTACGGCGTCACCGACTTCGCGAAGATGACCGACGTGGCCAAGGAGCTGCGTGGCAGTCTCAGCGAAAAGTTCGTGCTGGAGCGGCCGCCGATCAACATGGCGCAGACCTCGGTCGACGGCACGCGCAAATGGCTGGTCGGCTATGGGCCGAACACCGAGGCCGAGTGCGTCTACATTCCCGATGTCGGCAAGGCGGGCGCACTGTGCGTGTCGAGCCAGGTCGGCTGCACGCTGACCTGCTCGTTCTGCCACACCGGCACGCAGAAGCTGGTGCGCAATCTGTCCGCCGCCGAGATCGTCAACCAGGTGATGGTGGCGCGCGATGCGCTGGAGGAATGGCCGACCTCGAACGAGGATCGTCGCCTGACCAACATCGTCTTCATGGGCATGGGCGAGCCGCTCTACAATCTCGACAACGTTGTCGAGGCGCTCGAGACGATCGGCGATGGCGACGGCATCTCGATCTCGAAGCGCCGCATCACGGTCTCGACCGCCGGCGTTGCGCCAAAAATCCCGGAGCTGGGCAAGCGCACCGGCGCGATGCTGGCGATCAGCCTGCACGCCACCAACGACGACCTGCGCGACGAGCTGGTGCCGCTCAACAAGAAGTACGACCTGAAGGAATTGTTCGACGCCATCCGCGCCTATCCGGACCTGTCGAACTCCAAGCGCGTGACGTTCGAATACGTGATGCTGAAGGGCATCAACGACACGCTGGCCGAGGCGCGCGATCTGGTGCGCCTGCTGAAAGGCGTGCCGAGCAAGATCAACCTCATCCCGTTCAACCCGTGGCCTGGCACGAAGTATGAGTGCTCGGACTGGGAGACGATCGAGGCCTTCGCCGAAGTGCTGAACCGCGCCGGTTACGCCAGCCCGATCCGCACACCGCGCGGCCGCGACATCCTCGCCGCCTGCGGCCAGCTGCGCTCGGAGAGCGTGAAGCAGAAGGCGAGCGAGCGACTGGCGGCGCGGCTGGCGGAAAAGGAAGCATCGGCCGAGGGCTGAGCAGGTGCATGACGATTCCGGTGCGAATAGTCGAACTCCAGTTTTTCGATTTCAATGATTTCGAAGGCTTGCCCGCCGCTCCGCGTGGCATCGATATGCGTGTCTTCAAGGCCGGTGAGCTGCGATCAAACGGTCGAACCTTGCAGTCGAAGACCGCAGTCACGTTTAGTCGGCAATACCCTGACGATGCGGCGTTCGATCTGATAGTGTCGGATTTCCTGAGTTGCATGGGCGGCGCTGACGCTGTGAAAGCGGCCGCAGACCGCGTGAAGCCCGTTGAGGCATTTCTGCGCCTTCATGTGCCGGTCAAATCGTCGGAACGCATTCAAGACGACTCGCTTGGCCGCGACGTGCTCGCGTTGCTTCGTACCGCGGGGCTTGCGCTGGATTTCTGGTTCACCTGATTTCCGGGCGTTACGTTGCGACCCTCACTCTTGAAATGCGTCCGTCCATTGCATGCCGAAGAGCTTGCCGAGGCGGTTCATCGGGTAGGTCGACATGTCGTTGACGTCCTGTCCCTGATTGCGGCCCTCGCACGCAAAGCCGGGCTTCGCGCTTGAGTCCTTCCACGACCAGCCGAGGCCCGCCGCCAGCAGGCCGCCGCCACGCGCGACAAAGCGCTCGATGGCGTCGATCTCGGATTGCTCGAAATTACCCCAGGCGTTGCCTATGATCAGCACGTCGGCGCCTTTAAGCTGCGTGTCGTCGATCTTCCCCGCAGTTTCGCTGACGGCGTAGCCCCAGTCAGTGAGGTCCTGCGGCAGCGCCCAGTCATCGCTCCGTGTCGGCAGCCATTCGCAATGCCCGCTGGCGATCCGGATCGCTGCATCCGCCTTCGAATTGGCCAGCCAGCGCACCGTGCGCTGGAGAAACCCCTCGCTGCGCACGCTGATGGCGCCATCGATCACGCGGTCATGCGCCACGGCGAGAATACGTCCGGCCTTGTAATCCCGCGCCGCTGCCAGCTGAACCTGCTCGGTGATCATCAACGGGAACCAGATTTCCGGGTTGTCGGTTGCGATGTCCCCCGGAACCTCGTTCGGTATCAACACATCCTCGATGACTGTCTCGCCGAGCATGGAGAGATATTCGCGCTGCAGCACAGCGCGGGCGGCCTCCGCTTCCGCGCTGCGCGCCCGCGCCTCGGTGGCGTTACGCTCTGACTGAGCGCCGAGCCAGATCGCTGTCGCGGCCAGCGCGGCGAACACCGTGCTGATCGCGGCTAAGCCGCCGATGATCATGCGCTGGCGCGCTTCGGCGCGGCGACGGTCGCGCTGCCAGAGATCGTCGAAGTCGACGCCAATGAGGCCCGCCGCCAGCCGTGCGCAGGCCCGCTCAGGCCCATCCTTGCGCACGTCGAGACCCAGCGGTTCGATCGGCAGGGCGTCGGGATCATCCGGATCGCCTGCGGCGCGCAGGGCCGGCGGGAAGCACTCGGTCGCCGGGTCGCCCGAGTTCGGCACGCCATCGATGATGATCGCGAACACTTTTCGCGCGCGGCCGGTGCGCCGGTAGTGATGGATTTCCGCGTTCACCCATTTCGACTGCGCCGAGCGCGGCGAGCAGATGACGATCAGGCTTTCCGCATTCTCGATCGCCCGCCGCACGATCACGCCGATGTCGGAAGCCGCCGCCATGTCCTCCTCGTCGCGGAAGAACCGGCCAAGGCGGTGATTGGTCGTCTCGCCCGGCGCCACGCCATCGGGAATGCGATAGGTTTCAAGCCAGGTATGGATGCGCTTTCCCCAGGCCTTGTCCTGCTGGGAATAGCTGATGAAAGCGCGATAATGCCCGTCCGGCCCGACCAAGCGTGTCTCCCGGGCTCAAAGCCCCGCCGCACCCTACACGACGTCACCGCGCGCGAAAGTCTGCCGCAGTCGGGGGGCGGAGACTGTGGCTCACTGCGAAGCGGAGCTAGGTCGGCTTTTTCTCCGCCACAGCGATCAGGGTTCCTGCTGCGGTCTGGATCGCATTGAGCGGTTCGTCGGTAAGCTTGTGCGTCTTGCTGAATTCATACTGTTCGGTCATCGGACGTTGCAGAACAGCTGCGAGGTCGGCGGCGATCCGGTCATGAGCAGCTTTCGCGCGCGCCTCGTCGAGCGGGGTGTCGAGCGCGTCGAACTTCGCGAAGGTGGCGCGCAAGGTCTCGACGACGGGGCGCAGGCCATTGGCGGCGTTGAGATAGATGTCAGCCGCCTTGGCGTTGTTGTTGGCGCGGAGACGAGCTTCGAGGTTGAGGCTGAGCTGCAGGGCGCCTTCCATGCGGGCCTGCTCGGCGCGGGCTTCCTCATAGGCGGCCTGGAACTTCTCCTGACCGCCAAAGATATCCACGACCTGCGCATAGGTCTTCGTGAACGCGGCCGCGTTGTACGCGGGGACTTGAGCTGCCGCGGCCGGGGCGGCAAGGACGGTCAGCGTCATTGCGGCTGCTGTGCATACAGGCTTGAGCAACACTTGGGCCCCCCTCAGTCATTGCGTTGAGCGAAGCCTATCGGGAAATCGCGGTTTCGGGAATCGCGAAAAGCACGGTTGGCGGGGGCGGCGAGATGGTGCATTTCGCTCTGCTTGGTGCACCATACGGGCATCGGGGACCATGGCGGGACACATGACACCAGCAACGACCGAACGCGCGCCTGCCGCCCGTGTGCTCACGGCCAGCCTCGTCGGCACGGCCATCGAATTCTACGATTTCTACATATACGCCACCGCCGCCTCGCTGGTGTTCGGGCCGTTGTTCTTCCCCTCGGATTCGCCGACGGCGCAGCTCCTGTCGTCCTATGCGACGTTCGCGATCGCGTTCATCGCGCGGCCCGTGGGCGCCGTGGTGTTCGGGCATTTCGGGGACCGGATCGGGCGCAAGTCGACGCTGGTATGGTCGCTCATGCTGATGGGCGGATCGACGACGGCGATCGCCTTCCTGCCCACCTATGCGCAGGCAGGATGGATCGCGCCGCTGCTGCTGTGCGTGCTGCGCTTCGGGCAAGGCCTTGGCCTTGGCGGTGAATGGGGCGGGGCGGCGCTGCTGGCGGTGGAGAATGCGCCGCCGGGATGGAAGGCGCGCTTCGGCATGTTCCCGCAGCTTGGCGCGCCGGTGGGGTTCATCCTCGCCAACGGCCTGTTCCTCATTCTCGGCCTGGTGATGAGCCGCGATGATTTCATGGCCTGGGGCTGGCGCATCCCGTTCGTGGCGAGTGCGCTGCTGGTGATCGTCGGCCTGTGGATCCGGCTGAAGCTCACCGAGACGCCGGCGTTCAGGGACGTGCTCGAGAAAGAGAAGCCGCCCACCGTGCCGCTGGGCGAGCTGTTCCGCGACCACTGGAAGGAAACGCTGGGCGGCACGTTCGGCGTGGTGGCGTGTTTCTGTGTCTATTACATCGCGACCGCCTTCGCGCTTGGCTATGGCACGACCACGCTGGCGATCCCGCGCGAAACCTTCCTGCAGGTGCAGCTGGTGGCGATCCTGTTCATGGCGGGCGGCATTGTGTGGGCCGGTTACTGGGCGGACGCCGCAACGCCGCGCCTCGTGCTGGCGGTGGGCTGTGCGCTCAGTGTCGGCGCCGGTTTCCTGATCGCGCCGATGATGGGTGGCGGCGACCTGTTCCTGGTGGGCGGGATCCTGTCGATCCTCCTGCTGTTGATGGGCTTTGTGTACGGGCCGCTGGGCGCGTGGCTGCCGGGGCTGTTCCCGGCGCGCG
Organism: Hyphomonadaceae bacterium; assembly: GCA_030158285.1. Lineage (GTDB taxonomy): Bacteria > Pseudomonadota > Alphaproteobacteria > Caulobacterales > Hyphomonadaceae > UBA7672. The sequence goes on along the minus strand of JAOATF010000032.1, from coordinate 21,314 downwards.
TGCGCTACACCGGCGCCAGCGTGGCGTTCAACGTCGGCGGCGTGATCGGCGGCGGCTTTACGCCGATCGCCGCGCAGATGCTGGCGCAGCAGGGCGGCCTGCCGCTGGTGGGCATCTATCTCAGCGCCGCGGCGGGGCTGAGCCTCATCGCGCTGTTGCTGCTGCGCAAGCCGGCGCTGGACTAGCGAGCGCTGGACTGGGCAGAAAAGCTATTGGCCACATCTGAGGATCAACCGATGCGACTTGCAGGACTGATTGCGTGTCTGACACTTGGCGCATGCGCATGCGCCAGCGCACCGGCGCCCGCGCCTGAAAAAGCCGTCGAGCAATTCATGTGGGACTACACAAAAGCCTGGAACCGGCATGACTCGCAGACCATCGGCCGCGATTTCTATCGCACGGGCCCCAGCGTCGCGGAGCAGCAGGCCAGCCTCGAGCGCGGGTTCGAAAGCCTGCGCGCGCAAGGCTATCACCATTCCGATATCTTCGAGGTCAAGGCCTGCATGACCGGCGCAGACACCGCCTGGGCCGGCATGAAGTTCTCGCGCCTGAAAGCGGATGGCGAGCCCCTGCCGCCGAAGGACCGCGCAAGTTCCTACACGCTGTCAAAGTTCGCCGATGGCTGGCGCATCACCAAGGTCGGCGCAGGCGGGGTAAGCGCAGACCAGCCGCTGGCGTGCCCCGCAAGCTAGTTCATGCCAGTTTCGTCAGCCGGTCTTTCTTGATCGCCTTGATGCTGGTCACACCGCACTGGCGCATGGTGGCGATGAGTTCCTCGTCCAGCAAGCGCAGCGCCGCCGTCACCCCGTCCTCGCCAAACGCCCCGAGGCCCCAGCAGTAAGGCCTGCCGATGCACACCATGCTGGCGCCCAGCGCCAGCGCCTTGAAGGCGTCGGACCCGCGCCGGATGCCGCCATCGATCAGGATCGGCACGCGACCCTTCACCGCCTGCGCGATCTCCGGCAGCACATCCAGCGTGCCGACAAGACTGTCTTCCGCGCGTCCGCCATGGTTGGAAACGATAATGCCATCGACCCCGCGCTTGATGGCGAGCGTGGCGTCCTCCGGCGTCATCACGCCCTTCACCAGCAGGCGCGTCTTCACCAGATCACGCAAGCGCGAGACATAGTCCCATGTCAGCGTATTGCTGTTCGGCGAGACAGCGCCTGTCATGTCGAGCCCATCGAACATGCGCTTGCGCGAGAAGTCATAGCCCGCGCGCGGCGTGTGACAGGTGGCGCAGGTGCGGCTGTCAGTACGCGCGAAGATGGCCTGTGTTTCGCGACGCTGGCCGCCGCCGAGCAGGTCGATCGTGAACACGATCGCGCTGGCGCCCGCAGCTTCGGCGCGCGCCACCACCTGTTCGCCAAGGCGTGGGATGTTGGTTGTGTAGAGCTGCTGCCAGACGGGATGGCCGTGCGCCTTGATCACGTCTTCGACCGGCACAGTCGTCAGCGTGGACAGGATCTGCAACGCGTTGCGCTTGCCCGCGGCAAGCGCGCTGGCGCGTTCGCCATCGGCATGGAACGCACGCTGGCTGGAAACCGGCGACAGCGCGATGGGCGAGCTCCACGTCTCGCCAAACAGTTTCACCGACGTGTCGACTTTCGAGACGTCAACCAGCCGGCGCGGACGCAGGCCCCAGCGATCATAAGCCGTGCGGTTGGTGACGAGCGAGCGATCGTCCTGTACCCCGCCGGTGAGATAGCCCCAGTGCGAGGGCGGTATCGTCTGGCGAGCCACGGCTTCAAGCTCGAAGACGTTGAGCGCCTGTTCGGCCGACGTGATGACGGTTGAGGGTGTCTGCGCCATCGCCTGAAGCGCGCCCGCCGCGAGCGGCGTTGCAGCGAGCCAGGCCAGAAACTGCCTGCGTGCGGCGTTTGCATCTTCGCGCATGATGATCCCCATCCGATCCGGGCCGATCATGACGCCATGCAGTCGCTCCGGCAAATGCCGGATGCGGGCCTACATCCGATTATCGCGGTCGAGTTCGGGGTCTTCCGCAGCGACCACGGAGAAGCCGCCCGTCTCCGGGTCGCGCCAGTGCAGCTCGCCCTTGCCGATCGAGAACCACGCACCGTTGAGCTGCAGCACGCCGCGCTCCACGGCCTCACGCACGAACGGAAATCCCATCAGGTTGGTCAGCGACTGGCCGACCGCGCCATGCTCCACCGCTTCTTGCCAGTCCTTGCGGGCAATGCTCTCATCCGCCAGCACCGCATCGCGCGCCGGCGCCGCGATCTCCACCCACGGCGCAATGAACTTGCCCACCGGCCTGTCCGCCGCCGCCGCCAGCGACGCCGCGATGCCGCCGCAACCGCCATGCCCCATCACCACGATCTGCTTCACCTGCAGCGCGGTCACCGCAAATTCCAGCGCCGCCGACACACCATGCACCCCGCCTTCGGGGTCATAGGGCGGGGCCAGCGCGGCCACGTTGCGCACGGTGAACAGTTCGCCCGGCGCCGCATCGAAGATCATCGCCGGGTCCGCCCGGCTGTCGGCGCAGGCGAGGATCATGGTCGCCGGCTGCTGCCCGTCGCGCAGGCGATAGAACAGGTCACGCGCCTCGCGATAGCGATGGGCGCGGAAACGGCGATAGCCGGCGATCAAATCCTGGGCGTCGTCAGCGAAGTCGATGCTCATGTGGGCCGGACTAGCTAATGTTTCGACGGGAATCAAACGCTTCTCGTTCACGCGCGATTGACTCGTCTCATGAGAATGACCCACAAGGTACGGGCAGTTCCGCCAGTGTATCTCGCCTGTTCCGTATCCGTCGCGATCGCTTCCGAGACGAGTTGACCATGGCTGAAGACGAAGTTCTTCCAGACGATCCAGGTGTGGAGGGTGACGCCGAAGAGGGCGATCGCCGCCGCGTGGGTCCAAAGCGCAGCGAAGCCTCGACAAACGCGGTGCTGATAGCGGCCTATGCCGAGCTGACCGAGCATGGCTGGCGCGGGTTTTCAGTGGATCGCGTCGCCAAGAACGCCAAGGCGTCGAAACAGACCATCTATCGCTGGTGGAAATCGGCCGCGTGCCTGGCGGTCGATGCCGTGCTGGGCACGATTTCGGTCAAGCCCGCGGCGCAATCCTCCACGGTGGATGCGCGCGACAGGATTGCGGCGCTGATCGATCCCCTGCTGGTGGCGGTGCGAACGGGCGATGGCGCGCATGCCTGGCGCGGGGCGCTGCTGGCGGCGGCGGACGATGCCGAAGCGGGCGAGATTTTCCGGGCCTGGTTCGGCGAACACGTCAAAATCCCGCTGCGCCATATCCTGGCCGAACAGGCCCTCAAGGGCGCAGTGCGGCGCGACTGGGACATCGATCTGGCGACCGAACTGCTGGTCGGCCCGATCTGGCACCGGCTGATCGCCATGCGGGGTCCCGTGCCGGAAGTGTATACCCGCCGGCTGGTCGACAGCCTGCTGAAGGCGATTGCGCCCGCGTAAGGCGCGAGCCTGATTGCGTCCGGCGGCCGCCCGTGGTTTCAGGTCGGCGATGACCGAGCCGTCCGAACCCCGCCACCGCCTCTATGGCCGCGCCGCCGGCAAGCCGCTGTCGAAGCGGCAGCAGGGGCTGGTCGACGACCTGCTGCCGAAACTTGCAATCCCGGAGACGGGCAAGGGCGAACTGTTCCCGGCCGTGCTGTTCGGCGCGGCAACGAAGGGCGTCTGGCTCGAGATCGGCTTTGGCGGCGGCGAGCATCTGGCGGGGCAAGCGCAGCTCCATCGCGATACGGCCTTCATCGGCGCCGAGCCCTTTGTCGATGGCGTCGCCAAGCTGCTGACGGCGATCGACGAAAATGGCATCTCGAATGTCCGCCTGCGCCGGGGCGATGCACGCGACCTGGTGGCAAGTTTCAGCGACGCCTCGATCGACCGCGCCTTCATCCTCTTTCCCGACCCGTGGCCCAAGACACGCCATCGCAAGCGGCGTCTGGTGCAGCCCGCCTTCGTGACCGAGCTGGCGCGCATCCTGAAGCCGGGCGCGAAACTGCGCTTCGCCACCGACTGGGCGGACTACGCCAATCGCGCGCTGGCGGATGTCCTGCGCGACGGCCGGTTCACCTGGGACGCCGAGCGCGCTGACGATTGGCGCATACCGCCGGCAGACCACGTAACCACGCGCTATCAGGAAAAACGCCTCGGCGATTGCGAACCCGTGTTTCTGGATTTCGTACGCGCGTAGGCTGGCTACGCAGTAGCGCCCCCAGCCCCGCCGCTTCCCCCTCCGTCACGCGACGAAGCCGTCGCGCGCCACCTCCCCCGGCTCCGCCGGTGGAGGCAACGCACCGTGTTGCCTCCACCAGTGCGACGCACTGGGGGAGGTGGCGCGAAGCGCCGGAGGGGGGGAAGCCACACGCACAAACCCCAAGAATGAGGGAAACTCGCTGTACAAATCCAAGGGAAACAGAATCGCGAAGTCCCGTGATTTCAAACCTCTCGTTCCAAAAGATCAGGGAAACAGAGCTTTGGATTCCATGGCATCACCCACGAACCTATAATCACTCCGTCGACCCCGCAGGAGGGCAGCTGATCACTGTTCAAACGGCGCGGGGTGGATGCAGGCGAGCGTGAGAAGCCTGCGCGACCCGTTACGGGGTGCGATGTGTCCGTTGTCATCCCCAAGGGGTGACCTGCCATCGTGCGAAGCGCAGGAATATTCCGGGGACCGGGCTGAACACCCCGACCCGCACGCCGGCGGCGAACTCTGACAAGCGGTTGAAAGACACCGTTGATCGAGGCCGCTGACCAACACCTGCCGGGGACGCGGGATCCGCGAACTCTTCTGTCTGCCGGTAGCGCTGGAAACAGCGACGCCACATCACGCGGGGCATCCCGCGTCCCCGGGCCCTCCACCCATGTGATTGGGGGCCCAGAGCTACAGCGAACCTCCATGCGGAAACGCAGTGGGGCTTTTGGTGTTTTTGAAATGGCCCAGCGACCCTGCGCTAGTTCAGCGGCTTCTCGAACACCGCAACAAAACGGTCCGTGCGGTGGCGCACGGTCGGCCAGAAGACGTTGAACTTGCGATCATCGAACGTGCTGTCGATGAGCACCATCTCCCTCAGCACGAAGCCCGCGCGCAGGAACTGCCCCGTGACATCGCCATGGCTGATACGGTGCAGGCCGACCTGCTGGCCGAGATACATCGTCGCGTTGGCATCGTGATCCTCGACCACGACGCGGCCGCCCGGCTTCAGCATTGCGAACAGGCGTGTGTTGAGGCCCTCATAGTCGCCACCTTCGAGGATGATGTCGTGATAGACCTGACCCAGCATGATCACATCATAGCTGGCGGCGGGCGCGTCGATGTCATTCCACGGCGTGGTGAGCCAGCCGATGTTTGGCCGCTTGATGACCTGCTGCTGGCGCTCCGGCTCCATGGACGGGAACTGCGCGATCCAGCCCGGCGTATTGTGCAGGTCGACATGGCCTGCGTCGCCGACCATCGCGGACAGGAGCAGGGCGAGATAACCGCCCCCCGAGGCGATATCGAGCACGCGGTCGCCAGGCTTTGCAGCTGCCGCCCGCAGGATCAGGTCGACCATCCGGCCATCATCGCGCAGGCGGGAGTCCATTGTGCGCGACCTGTCGGCCAGCGCCTTGCGGATGGCAGGATCAGCCTTCGCCTCCTTGCGGAGCGCTGCGATGTCGTTGCGCGGTTCCGGCGTTTCCTGCGCGACGGCAGGCGCGGCCATCACAAGGGCGAGCGCAAGAAGCGCCGCGCGCATCACTGGCGGATGAGCCAGTTATAGGGCCGCACGCTGGTGCTCGCCCACAGGCCGGCGAGCGCATAGGGATCCTGCGTGAACAGCGTCTTCGCGTCGTCCAGCGTGTCCGCTTCCACGACCAGCATCGACCCAAGAGGCGACGCGCCATCGTCCGACATCATCGGCCCGCCGATCTTCACGCGCGGATTGAGCGAGGCGATCCAGTCGAGATGGCTCTGGCGCGTGGCCTTGCGCAGCTCCAGCCCGCCGGGCTTGTCGAGGCCCTGGAAAACGAACAGCGGCATCAGGCTTCTCCCTTCATCGGCCGGTTGAGCAGCCGGTCGACAGCAGCACGCGCATCGATGCGGCCTTCGATCATGTCCAGCACAACCTTGCAGATCGGCAGGTCGACACCCACCTTTGCAGCAAGGTCGACAACGGCCGGCGCCGTCTCCGCGCCTTCTGTTACCGCAGTGCGGCTGGCGAGAATTTCGGACGCAGATTTTCCGCGCCCCAGTTCCATGCCGAAACTCATATTGCGCGATTGCGGCGAAGAGCAGGTGAGCACCAGATCGCCCAAGCCGCAGAGACCGGCCAGCGTCTCGGTCCGTCCGCCCAGCGCAATGCCAAGGCGGGTCATCTCCGCAAAGCCACGCGCGATCAGCGCGGCATGAGCGGAGCGGCCAAGCCCGAGGCCCTCGCAAACGCCGCACGCGATGGCGAGCACATTCTTCACCGCGCCACCGGCTTCTGCGCCGACGAGATCATCGCTCCAGTAGGTACGGAAATGCGGGCGGCCGATCGAGCGCATCCACGTCTCGCCCATGGCGCGGTCGGGGCAGGCGAGCGTAACGGCGGTCGGCAGGCCCTTGGCGACATCGCTGGCGAAAGAGGGGCCGGAGAGCACGGCGGGCGAGGCGTGCGGGGCTTCTTCCGCCAGCACATCGGTCATCAGTTTCAGCGACCCGCGCTCGATGCCTTTGGAGCACAGCGCGACGGGCGTGCCGGGTTTGAGATGCGGGGCGAGGGCGCGCAGCGTGGCGCGCATGTGCTGAGCCGGGGCGACCAGCAGGATCGCATCGCTGTTGGCGAGTTGTCCGATATCGGTCGACGCCGGCATCGGCGGAAGCGGTGCGTTGGGCAGGAAGGTGGGGTTGCCGCGTCCCTGGCTGAGGGCTTCGGCGATTTCGGGCTCGCGCGCCCAGATACGCACGTCGCGGCCTGCGGTGAGGGCGCAAACGGCGAGTGCCGTTCCCCATGCGCCGGCGCCTGCGACACCGACATGCTGGAAAACCGTTTCGGTCTGGACTATATCCGCTGAAGATTTCATTGAACGTTCAGCGTTCCCAGCCTATAATTGGTTTCATGACGTCACCCCAGACGACCGACAAGGCCGCCGAGAAAGCCGATCCGCGCATCACGATCCTGCGGGCCGCGGGCGAACGTATCCTGCACTACGGATACAACAAGACCACGATGTCCGAGATCGCGGCCGACTGCGGCATGTCGGCTGGGAATATCTATCGTTTCTACCCGTCGAAGATCGACATTGCCGAGGCGATGACGCGCGAATTCGGCGCTGAAACACATGCACATTTTTCCGGAATCATCCGCGACGCCGGCCGCTCCCCGTCACGCAAGCTGCGCGATTTCTTTGCCTACCGGCTGGAGCGCACGTTCCGCACCTTTGAAAAGCATCCAAAGCTGATGGAGCTGGCCGACATCATGGCGCGTGAGCGTCCGGATTATCTGGCCGAGGAACGCGCCCAGGAGCGCATCCTGATCGAGAAAATTCTTGATGAAGGTCAGGCGTCTGGCGATTTCGCCCTGCCAGCCAACGTCACCATCACGGCCGACCTTATTCAGTGCGCCATGATGAAATTCCGGATTCCGCAGTTGTGGACCACGGAACAGCTCGACGCCCTGATCCCGGAGATGGAAGGCGTACTCAGCCTTGTTTTCACCGGCCTTTCGGCTCGCCGCTAGCGCTTCGAATTCAGTGACACATGAGGGCGCCGCAGCGGCTGCCGAGGCTTTTCGTGAGCGCCCGCAACATTCATCGCATGTTCGTGATCGCAAGCGCAGCAGAAATATTGAACATTATCGATTTTGTTCATTGCATTCGGATCAGGGGTGGGCTATCTGTTGGTGCATGGACGGGGCGCAAGACCCTGCCGCCAAACCTCCCCAGGGGCCGCTAGAGACCCCGGATCATAAGGAACTGACCGATGACCTTCCTCTCCAAGAATTTCCGCACCCAGGAACTCGTTGGCCTGCTGGCCGCCATTCCTGCCGCAGTCGTGGGCTCCGTGTTCTTCCTCTACATGCTGGACATCGCGAACCGCCTCACGGCCTGACCTTCCTCCCCGACCCGGGGCGTAACCTCCCCTTCGCCCCGGGCCCCAAGTTTTGCGCGGAACGATCTCTCTCCTCCCCAATCGTTCTTGACGCTGCCTGGCGCCGACCTCCCCAAGAGGTCGGCGTCTTTCTTTTCCGGGTCATGGCGCCTGATTTCAGGGATGTTTTGCCTGCTTTCCGGCGATCCGGACCGACGCGTCACTTTGCGGCTGAGAAGCACTTGCAATTAGCTGGCGGCCGCGATAGCGAAGATCTGCAAATCGTTCGCAACTTCGGGGCCCTGTCCGGCCGCCGGTTGGAACGTCAGGAACCCTCGGCGTGGTTTTGTAGGCCTCCCCCAACAGGCCGCGTCACATGACTGAGCCGGGCTCGCAAGAGCCCGGCTCTTTTTGTGTGTAGGCGAGGGTGCTGCGCGGCTTACTGGTAGCGATCGACCTTGATGCCCTTGGCGGTCAGCATGGCGACCACGCTGTCCTCGCCGACCAGATGCCCGGCGCCGACGGCGATGAACGTGACGCCCTTGCCCGCCAGCATCTCCTCGATCTTCGCGGTCCAGTTGCGGTTCCGTTTGGTGAAAAGCTGGTCGTAGAGCGACCCGCCCTCATCCTTGGCCTCGCTCAGGAACATGGCGTTCAGCTGCGCAGTGTCGCCGGCCGCCCAGTATGTGACCAGTTTTTCGACCTCGGTCGGGGCGTTCTGATACTCCTTCAGCGTGTCGCGCAGGAAGGAGAGCTCTTCCTCCGGCGCCATGTTCGCGAAGATGGTGATCTGCTGCTGGGCGGTCTCGAAACCGTTCGGCTTGATGCCACGGGTGCTGAATTTCTTCTCGATCTTCCCATCGACGCTGGAATACGGGTCGTAACCGGCGCGCATCACCGCGGCATTGGAGATGTTGAGCGCCGCATTCCACGGCCGCATGCGGTTCAGCACGGCGCCAGACATGCCCGGCACGCCTGACGCCTTGGCGGCTTCATCGAGCGACTTCATTTCGGCTGGCGTCAGCAGGTCGGTGAGCTTGGTCGTCTCGGACATGCCATGCTGCATGATCAGTGGCAGCAGTTCCATCCCGATGGCGGTCGGGTCGCTGGTGGGGAGTTCCTGCCAGAGTGTGTCGGAGGCGGCGATCGCTGCATCCAGCTTGTCGGTTTCCCATGTCGTGTCGGGTTTCAGCACGTGGATCGTGCCCAGCAGGTAGATGGTCGAATCCGCGTCTTTCACCACCCACATCGCCGGTTGGGCCAGCGCAGGCGCGCCGAGGGCGCAGACCGCCAGCACAAAGGCGCTGAAAAGCGCGCGCGCGGTGTGTCTGAACCTGCTGAAACCGGCCATCGGCGTCTCCCGGGGAGGCTGGCGGGCGCCGGCCGTGCGAGCGCCAATCTATCATGCAGGGCAGGGCGCGCCACGTTCGGGCACAGCCGTCGTCGTCCAGGTTTTCCCGGCGCTTCGCGTTGCCGCCGAAATGATAAGTGATCGCAAGTGCCCATTTCCCGGATTGCTTCGAGGCAATTTTGGTTAACTATGCTGGCAGCAAATTTTTGTTGGCGATTCGCTGCATGATCAGCGTCGTCATGTGGAGGACTTCGGGAAGCAGCCATGACGGCGGACCCGATCTCTCGCGAGCGTACCGCAGGCAACCCGGATGTGGTTGCAGCTCATGGCGGCGTTTCTTCCGGACATGTTTCAGAACGCGATCAGCCGGCGGCTGACTGGATCTGCGTGGCGGCTGCGCGCAACGTGTTGATTGTCGACGATAATGACCGCCATCTCGACATTCTCAGCACCATACTGTCCTCGGTCGGCCATGATTGCGAGACATGCGGGTCCGGCGCCGAGGCGCTGCGCCGGCTCGATGTGCGCCGGTTCGATGTCGTGGTGCTTGACCTGGTGATGCCGGAGGTCAGCGGTCTCGTGGTGGCCGAGCAGATGCGCGAAAGCCGCCTCAATGACGCGACGCCGATCATCGTCTGCACAGCCAATCTCACCATTGCCCGTCAGCAACTGAGCGACCTGCCCGGCATCGTCGCGATGATCGGCAAGCCGATCGATACTGCGGCGCTCCTGCTCGCGGTCGCCCGCGCGCCGATCCGGCCCCGCCCCGAGCGGGCGGATCGCGCAAGAGTTTGATTGTTTTGCCACGCGTACTAGCCTCGTCAGCGCATGCCTGTGTGCATTCCGGGGACTGCCCGCTGTGACTGACGCCAATTCAGATGTCGCCACGTCCGATGTTGAAGAAGCGCGGCTTGCGGCGTTGCGCGAGCTGGACCTGACCCATGCCGGTCCGTTCGCGGATCTCGACCGGCTGGTGCGGCTGGCGGCCGACATCACGGGCGCCAACATCGCGGCGTTCACCGTGCATGACGCCACCCGGGCCTTCCACGTCTCGGCGACGTTCGATGCCAGCGAGACACTGCCGCGCGCGGAATGCATGAGTTCGACCGTGCTGGGACTGCGCGTGTCCGTGATCACCGCCGATGCGCAGGCCGATCCGCGCTTTGCCGGCGCGCGCTATGTGACGGCGGCGCCCCATGTCCGCAGTTTCATCGCAGCGCCGCTGGGCCCGGAGCCGGGCCTGCCGCTGGGCGTGCTCGCGGTGGGGCATACCGAACCGGACATGTTCGGCGCCCGGGAGGTACACCGACTGGAACAGGTGGCGGAACTCGTATCGGGCTTCCTCCTACAACGCCGCGCCGCCCTCCGCGCCGAACGCGCGGCGGCGACGACCGAGGCGGAGCGGCAGCGGCAACGGCTGTTCGAGCAGATCTTCAACGCCATCCAGGAAGGCGTGAACGTTCATGCGCCCTGGCGCGGGCTTGTCGAGATGAACCCGGCCTGCCTCCGCATCATGGGGCTCACCCGCGAGGACGTTCTGAGCCGCGACTACAAGGATCCGCGCTGGCGCACGTTGCGGCCCGACGGCACGCTTTACGGACCCAAGGAATATCCCGCCATCGTCACCCTGCGCACGGGACAGGCGCTCGAGAATGTGCGTCTCGGCATCGAGCTTCCGGGCGGGCAGCCGCGCTGGCTGTCGGTCAACACGGTGCCCATCCGCCATGCCGAGACCGGGGAGGTCGAGTACGCGGTCGTCACCATGAAGGATGTGACCGAGCAACATGTCGCCGAAGTACGGCTGACCGCGCAGAACGTCGAGCTCGCCGAGGCGCTGGAGCAAGCGGAGAAGGCCAACCGCGCCAAGACCAATTTCATGGGCGTGACCAGCCACGAGCTGCGCACGCCGATGAACGCCATCATGAGCTGCGCGCTCCTGCTGGCACAGTCGAAACTTGACCCGGTGCAGCGGCGGACGCTGGGCGTGCTCGAGGATGCAGGCAAGCAGATGCTGGCCGTGCTCAACGACCTGCTCGATCTCTCGGCAATCAACGCCGACAAGGTCAGGATCGAGCGCGAGCCGATGTCGCTGCTGCGACTTCTGGAAGATGCAGCGGTGATCTGGGCGTCGGAAGTGCGGCAGAAACAGCTGTCGCTCAGCGTGATGATCGATCCGGCGTTGTCGGCGCATCGCATGGTGGATAGCGCGCGGCTGCTGCAGGTGATCGGCAATCTGATCGCCAATGCGGTGAAGTTCACCACGGTTGGCAGCATCACCCTGCGCGGCTGGCCCGAGCGCGGACGGGACGGGCGCGAGATGGTCGCGATCGATGTCGAGGATACCGGGCCCGGCGTTCCACGCGAGGCAGCGGAGCGGATTTTCCAGCCGTTCGAACAGATCGATGTGTCCAGCAAGCGCCATCATGGTGGGCTGGGTCTCGGGCTGCATATCTCGCGCCGGTTGGCTGTGGCCATGGGCGGGGATGTGGAGCTCGACACGCGCCCCGGGCTTGGATCGCGGTTCACGGTGCGGATCGAGGCGCCGCGTGCGGCGGCTGGCGCCAAGGCGGCGCCCGCGCGCGCAGTCGATGCGGTGGCCGACGGGATGCTGGCGCCGCGCGACGTGCTGTGTGTCGATGACAACCCGCGCAATCTCTATGTCCTGGCGGCCCTGCTGCGCGCGGCAGGACATCGCGCAACGGAGTGCGCATCGGGCTTCGAGGCGCTGGACCTGCTGCGCAAGCGCAAGTTCGACGTTGTCCTGCTGGACATGGTGATGCCGGGTATGGACGGGCTCGAAGTGCTGGCGCGGCTGCGGGACGAGGAGGGGCCAAATCTTGAAACGCCGGTGATCGCCTGCACGGCCAACGTGCTGCCGGACCAGGTCGCGGCCTATCGCGAAGCGGGGACGGCAGATGTGCTGGCCAAGCCGATCGACCCGCGGGCGATGCTGAGGGCTGTTGCAAGCGCGGCGTGAGGCCGCGCCCCGGCCGTGGGAAAGGATGTGCGGGTTAACCTTGCGCTTGGCGCAGGCCCCGATATTGCAGGCGCCGTAACGTCAAAAGACGGCGCCTCCCCAAAAGACGACAGGACGACCCAGATGGACCTCTCGAAAATCCCGACCGGCCCGAACCCGCCCGAAGACGTCCACGTCGTCGTGGAAGTTCCGCTTGGCGGGGAGCCGATCAAGTACGAGATCGACAAGCCCTCGGGCGCGATGTTCGTCGACCGCTTCCTGTACACGCCGATGCGCTATCCGTGTAATTACGGTTTCATCCCGCACACCCTGTCACTGGATGGCGATCCGATCGACGTGATGGTGGTGGGCAACCGTGCGCTGGTTCCAGGGTGCGTCGTGCGGGTGGTTCCGGTTGGCGTCCTGATGATGACGGACGACAAGGGTCAGGACGAGAAGATCCTCGCCGTGCCGCATCCGAAGCTCACGCGCTACTACGAGAAGATCAAACACTACAAAGACCTGCCCGAGATCGTGGTCGAGCGCATCGTGCACTTCTTCGAGCACTACAAGGATCTCGAGCCCGGCAAGTGGGTGAAGATCGAAGGCCTGCACGGCCCCGAGCGGGCGCGCGAGCTGATCCTCGAGTCGATCGAGCGGGCCAAGGGCGAGAAGAAGTAGCCTGCCTAGCGCGGCTGCTTCTTCACGAACTCGGATTTCAGCTTCATGCTGCCGAAGCCATCGATCTTGCAGTCGATGTCATGGTCTTCGTCGACCAGGCGGATGTTCTTGACCTTGGTGCCCTGCTTCACGACCTGTGTTGAGCCTTTCAGCCTCAGGTCCTTGATCAGCGTGACGGTGTCGCCGTTTTCCAGCACATTGCCGTTGGCGTCCTTGTAGATGCGCGGACCATCTGCTGCGGGCGCAGCCGATGGCGACCATTCATGTGCGCATTCCGGACAGACCAGCATCGCGCCGTCCTCGTAGGTGAGGGCGGACGCGCAGGCCGGGCAGGGCGGAAGGACGTCGGACAATTATGCTTCGACGGCGGCGCGCGCGTTGCGCTTGCGGTCGTTCGGGTCGAGCCAGACCTTGCGGAGGCGGATGTTCTCCGGGGTCACTTCGACCAGCTCGTCGTCCTGGATGTAGGCGAGCGCCTTTTCCAGCGTCATGCGGATCGGCGTGGTGAGGCGCACCGCTTCATCCGTGCCCGAGGCGCGGACGTTGGTGAGCTTCTTGCCTTTCAGCACGTTCACTTCGAGATCGTTGCCGCGCGTGTGCTCGCCAATGATCATGCCTTCGTAGACCTTGATGCCCGGCTCGATCATCATCGGGCCGCGGTCTTCGAGGTTCCACATCGCGAACGAGACAGATTCGCCGGCGCCGTTGGAGATCAGCACGCCGGTGTGGCGGCCGCGGATCTCACCCTTGTACGGCGCGTACTGGTAGAAGATGCGGTTCATGATGGCGGTGCCGCGCGTATCGGACAGCAGTTCGCCCTGATAGCCGATGAGACCGCGCGTCGGCGCGTGGAAGACGATGCGGGTGCGGCCAACGCCGGACTGGCGCATGTCCATCATGTCGGCGCGGCGCTCGGACAGCTTCTGCACGACGATGCCCGAATGCTCGTCATCGACGTCGATGACGACTTCTTCGATCGGCTCGAGCGTTTCGCCGGTGACGTCGTCTTTCTGCATGACGACCTTCGGACGCGACACGCCAAGCTCGAAGCCTTCGCGGCGCATGGTCTCGATGAGAACGGCGAGCTGGAGTTCGCCGCGACCGGCGACTTCGAACGCGTCCGAGTCCGGCGCGCGCGAGATCTTGAGGGCGACGTTGCCCTCGGCTTCCTTCAGCAGGCGGTCCCAGATCACGCGGCTGGTGACCTTCTTGCCTTCGGTGCCGGCGAGCGGCGAGTCGTTGACGCGGAAGGTCATCGACAGCGTCGGCGGGTCGATCGGCTGGGCTTCCATGGCCTGCGTCACGGACGGATCGCAGACCGTGTCGGCGACGGTGGCTTTCAACAGGCCGGCGATGGAGACGATGTCGCCCGCCTTGCCTTCGTCGATCGGCGAACGCTCGAGGCCGCGGAAGGCGAGAACCTTGGAGACACGGCCCTGTTCAACCACGGAGCCATCGCGCGCGAGAACTTTCACGGTCTGGTTCGGTTTCACCGAGCCAGCGACGACGCGGCCCGTGAGGATGCGGCCGAGGAACGGGTCGGAGTTGATCGTCGTGCCAAGCAGGCGGAACGGGCCGGCTTCGACGGTGGGCGCCGGAACGTGCTTGATGACGGTCTCGAAGAGGGCGGACATGTCCGTCGTCTTCACGGCGGGATCCATGCTCATCCAGGCGTTCTTGGCTGACCCGTAGATGATCGGGAAGTCGAGCTGTTCATCGGTGGCGTCGAGGTTGGCGAAGAGGTCGAACACTTCGTTGACCACTTCGACGTGGCGCTCTTCCGGCTTGTCGATCTTGTTGACGCAGACGATCGGGCGCAGGCCGATCTTGAGGGCTTTCGACACCACGAACTTGGTCTGCGGCATCGGGCCTTCGGCGGCGTCCACGAGAACGATCGCGCCGTCGACCATGTTCAGGATGCGCTCGACTTCGCCGCCGAAGTCGGCGTGGCCGGGCGTGTCGACGATGTTGATGCGGATGTCGTTCCAGACAACCGAGGTGGCTTTCGCCAGGATGGTGATGCCGCGCTCACGTTCCTGGTCGTTGGAATCCATCATGCGTTCAGTCGTGGCCTGGTTCTCACGGAACAGGCCGGACTGCTTCAGCAGGCAGTCGACGAGGGTCGTCTTGCCGTGGTCGACGTGGGCGATGATGGCGATGTTGCGCAGTTGCATGGTGCTGTCTTTTGGCCGGGAGGGGGCGGATTTGTGCGCCGCAATACAGGGCTTTTGTGAAGAAAGCGAGCATCCGAGGCGCCGCACGGGGCGAATGCCGGCCAGAACTCCCAAAACCGGCCAGAATGGTGCATTTTGGCCATGGTGAATGGGGATTTCCGATGCAGCGCACCCTCGGTTTGATCGCTTTTGTAATGGTTTCCGGCTGCGTCAGCGTCTCGTCCGCTGGCAGTCCGTTGCCGGTCGCGCAGTGTCAGGTCGGCGAGCCGATGGTGGAGACGATGCTCTATCTCGGCAGGTTGCGGCCGGGCGGGTCGATCTCGCGGTACGAGTTCGCCCGGTTCGTGGAGACAGAGGTCGCCCCGCGCTGGAAGGAAGGGTTCACCATCCTCGACGGGCAGGGGATGTGGCTGTCGGACCAGCGCGGCATCACCGAGCGCGAGCCCAGCCATGTGCTGGTGCGCCTGCATGATGGCAGTGCGGCCGCCTCGGCCGATATCGAGGCGATCCGTGCCGCCTACATCAAGGCGTTCGAACAGGACGCGGTGCTGCGGACAGACCGCGCGACCTGCGCGGACTTCTGATCAGCCCCGGCGACTAACCCGGGAAAAGCTGGAGGCCGATGTCTTCCAGCGTGGCCGGCGCGCCCGAACGGAGCGCGAGGCACTGCAGGCTCTCGCTGCCCTGCGGGAAGCACAGCGTCGGGAGGTTGTCCTTCTGCAGCTGCTCGTAGGCGGCCTTGTCGATGCCTTCGGCGGGCATGAACGGGAATTCGGCGCGCTTGGGCTGGCCTTCGGTCTGTTCCCACGGCGGCAGGGTGGTCGCGGTGGTTTCGAGTTCGGTCCCCTGGGCGATCCAGTCGGACAGCGCGGTCTTCATGCCGGCTGCGTCCTTGGCGTCCTTCAGACCGAACAGGTACTGCGACTGGCCGGTCCACGTGTAGATCGGGTAGCCGTCGCGCGCGAACACAGCGAGCGTCACGACGGAGACCTCGCAGATGCTGCCGTGCGTCCATGCTTCGACGCGGTAGGCGGGATGATCGGTGGGGCCGATCGGGCCCCACTGGGTTTCGGCGGAGACATCGCATCCGGTGGTGGCGGCCTGTTCGGCGGCGGCAGCAGGTTCAGCCGGCTTTGCCGGATCGGCGGGTGGCGCCGACGGCTGGCAGGCGGCAAGCGCGAGCACGGCGGCCGTGGCGGCGAGAGCGAATTTCATGGCTGGTCCCCTGGACACTGTTTCCCCGGCCGCATCCCGACATCAAAACCCGCGCGAACTCAAGAGCGCAGCGAACGGCAAGAGACGCGTTCCGGCCAGCAGCGGGGGAGAAGCCGCCGCTGGCCGGAGCAGGATCAGGACCATGCCGTCGCCGGCAATGCCGATCCTGCCGTCCCCACGTCGGAGGGGTTCTGTGTCTTACTGGTTGCCCGTGCGCTGCTTGACGTCGTCTTC
This sequence comes from Hyphomonadaceae bacterium, assembly GCA_030158285.1. Taxonomy (GTDB): domain Bacteria; phylum Pseudomonadota; class Alphaproteobacteria; order Caulobacterales; family Hyphomonadaceae; genus UBA7672. The sequence goes on along the minus strand of JAOATF010000032.1, from coordinate 4,654 downwards.
CTTGGCGGCGGCGCGGTCTTCATCGTTCCATTCAACGGACGGGGCGGCGCCCGCGGCGTAGTTCTTCGATTTCTGGGCGAGGCGGCCCATCGAGTCCGAAAGCTGGTCCTTCGAGACGGCCATGTTGCGCGAGGCGGTCTGGCCAACGCCCTCGGCGTCATCGAACTTGGAGAATTCGGCGCCGAGGAACACCACTTCCCAACCCTTGGCGCGCACGCGGTCGAGCGCGGCTTTAGCGGCGGTCTTGGTCATTTCCTTGGACGAGTTTTCTTCACCGTCCGTCATGATCACGATGATCGCCTTTTCAGGCTTGTCCTTCTCGGCCAGTGAGACGATGCGGCCGATGGCGTCGTAGAGGGGCGTCATGCCGCGCGGGTTCACTTCGCGCGAGGAGACGTCGTTCCAGTCCTCGGCGTCGACGCCCTTGCGGAGCACGTCGAACTGCAGCCCGTCCTGGGCGTCGAACACGGCGAGCGTGATGTCCGCATCGACACGCGGGCCGCCGTCGAGCGCGGCCAGGCCATCGGCATAGGCGTTCACGGAGGAAAGTGCTTCGGACCAGATCGGCTCCATCGAGCCGGTGCGGTCGAGCAGAATGTAGGAATGGATCGCCGGATGCTGCGGCGGCTTGGCCGAGGCGGACGTCGTCATCGTGATGCCGGCGGCGAGGGCGAAGAGGGTGGCGAGGGCGGTGCGGGTTTTCATGGTCGATCCCCAGATGTTGCGGCGGTGGCCTAGCGGGTCTGCGCGAGGTGGATGGCGGGAGGGCTGGCGGGGGCCTGATCCTTCGGAGGCGTCCCGGCTGCCGCAAGCGTAACGCCGCTGATCGCGAGCGCCGTGAGCATGAGCCGGATGGACGTCTTCACTCTGGTCCCCTGTCTGTCCCGCGGGCCGACCTTCCGGTCCCGTCGTGTACAGGTTGTCGCAGCCGATTGGGGCCGCGCGACGGCGGCAATTGCGGCGAAACAGGGAATTGTTGAGTCGGGCCAGAGTTGCAGCAGAGGAGTCGCAGCAACTAAAGCGCGCTCAGCCCGGCGTGAGCGCGTCCGCGATGTGCTGCACGGCAGCGACGAGCTGGCGGATGCGGGCGAGGCGTGGCGCAGCGGCGGCGGAGCTGGGCGTCACTGGCGGGTCAAACAGGCGTGGCTGCTTCGGACGCTCCGGCACGGCGATCAGAATGCTGGCGCCGGTTGCGGCGCTGACGGGGGCGCCGAGACCGGGCAGGGCGGCCAGCTGCCCGATGCGCACCGGCACGGCAGGATGGGCGGCGGCGAGCGCTTCCATCGACGCAGCCGAAAGCCACGGCGCTTCGAGTTCGATCAGCAGGCCGTTGAAGGCGGGATTGGTCGCGGTGTCGGCGCCTTGCGGCGGACGGGTGCTGAGCGGCGCGATGCGGATCGTCACGCCGGCATGGACGCCAGCAATTTCACTTGTCGCGCCGGAGTCGGCCGCGCGGGGCAGGATGCCGGCGGACTGCAGCGCTTTGAGGTCGATGGCTGTCGCCTTGCGCCAGACGAGGTTGCCCATGCTCCCGGCAAGCATGCCGACGCCGCGCTGCAGATAGGCGTCGGACTGTTCGCGCCACGCCGACAGCCGCGTGAGGCCATAGCCCGCGAGTCCCGCCAGCAGCAGAACGAGCGAAAAGTCGAGGACGCCGCCGGGCAGGCCGACAAGGATCAGCAGACTCCACGCCGCTATGCCGGCGGCGGCAAAAGCGGGTGTGCGCCAGGCGGCCTGCTCGACCATGCGTTTCGTGATGGGGCGCTGGGCCTCGCCAAGCGCGCGCAGGGCAGGGGCGAGTTCGGGGTTGAAAGCATCCGGCGCGGCGGGCGGCGCATCATGGACGCCTTCGGCCAGTTTCAGCGCGATCAATCCGCCGATGGCGGCGGTCAATACCGCGGCGAAGAAGCCGCCGAGCACGGCCCCGACAAGGCCGACCACGCCGGGCGCACGCACATTGGCGCCGACGGCAATGCCGATCCAGACCATGGCCGAGAGCGCGAGGAAGGCGATGAAGGCCACACGCGCGGCGCCCCTTGTCGAAGGGGCGTGAGAGGGGGCGTTGGTCACGGCGTCAGCGGTCATGGACGCCACATATAGACTGCCTGCGTGCGCTTGCGAACGGGGGCCAGCAGATTCACGTTGCCAATCTTGCACGTGCTGGCTGACGCAACGGCTTCCAGGATGACAAGCCAACCGAACCCGCTCTAGTGTCCGCCCGAAATCCGGGAGGACTGCGGATGAAGAAGACCCTTTTGAGCTGCGCTGTGCTGGCGGTTGCCGGCGCGTTGCTGCTTGCAACGCCCGGCGTTTCGCAGACAGGGCCGGCGCCTGCGCTGCCGCCTGCACTGCCATCATCCGGCGATACCGTGCCCTACACGGACTATTCGAAATGGAGCGATGCGGCGCTCAACACCGAACTCGGCAAGCGGGCGCTGGTCGAGAAGAAGGTGCTGGTGAAGATGCGCGATGGCGTCAGCCTGTCGACCGACGTCTATCGCCCGAAAGATACGACCGGACCCGTGCCGACGGTTTTCATCCGCACGCCTTACAACATGCAGACGCTGGCGGGTGGCTCGCTGCGGCAGGTTCTGGAGGGTGTCGATCGCGGCTATGCGGTGATCTACCAGAACGAGCGCGGGCGGTATTTCTCGGAAGGCAATTTCGAGATCCTCGGCCATCCGCGCACCGATGGCTATGACGCATTGACCTGGATTGCGAACCAGAGCTGGTCGAACAAGAAGGTCGGCACGTTCGGGTGTTCGTCGACGGCGGAATGGCAGCTGCAGCTGGCGGCGACCAACCATCCGGCGCATGCCGCGATGGTTCCGATGGCGTCGGGCGCGGGCATCGGCCGCGTCGGCGAATTCCACGAGCAGGGCAACTGGTATCGCGGCGGCGTGCCGCGCACGCTGTTCTCGATCTGGCTCTATGGCGTCGACAACCCGCTGCGCGCGCAGATCCCGGAAGGGCTGGATGCAAAGACGCGGCAGTACATTTCGCAATACTCCGACCTCAATCCGAAGAAGCCGGATGTGACGTGGAACAAGCAGGTGTGGCATCTGCCCTATGCCGAGCTGTTGACCTCGCTGGGCGAGCCGGCGGGCACGAACGAGAAGCTGATTGCGCGGGCGCTGCCGGACGATCCGGAGTGGTACAAGGGCGGGCTCTACCACGACAATGAAAGCTGGGGCGTTCCAGCGCTGTGGTACAATTCCTGGTACGACGTTTCGATCGGGCCGAACTTCGCACTGTACAATCACGCGACGAAGACGGGCGTCGATGCCGAGACGCGCGACAACCAGTACGCCATCGTCGGGCCGAGCGTGCATTGCGCCTACGCCTCGCTGGGGCCGAACTTCAAGTCAGGCACGCGCGAGCTGGGCGATGCCTCGATGGATGTGAATGGCGAGGTGTGGAAGTTCTTCGATCGCTTCCTGAAGGGCGATGCCGATCGTTTCCCGGGAACGACGCCGAAGATCCGCTATTTCTCCATGGGCGACAACCAGTGGAAGACCGCAACCAAGTGGCCGCCGGAGGGCGTGGTCGAGACGAAGCTCTACCTGCGCTCGAACGGCGGCGCGAATTCGGTGTTCGGCGATGGCAAGCTGTCGTTCAGCGCGCCATCCGGCAGCGAGCCGGCGGACAGTTTTGTCTACGACCCGGAAAACCCGGTGCAGACGATAGGCGGTGGCGACTGCTGCAATGGCGGCGTTGTCGTACCGGGCGCGTTTGACCAGCGGCCGGTGGAAGTGCGCCATGACGTGCTGGTCTATACCACGGACGTGCTGACCAAGCCGATCACGGTGGCGGGGTTTGTGGATGCGATCCTGCATGTCGCGTCGGATGCGAAGGATACGGACTTTGCGGTGAAGCTGGTCGATGTGGCGCCGGATGGGACGGCCTACATCATCGACGACACCATCCTGCGCGCCCGTTTCCGCGAGGGCTATGACCGCGAAGTGTTCATGGCGAAGGGCAAGACCTACAAGCTCGACTTCACGCCGATGACGACGGCCAACACCTTCATGCCGGGCCATCGCATCCGGGTTGAGGTGACATCGTCGTCCTTCCCGAAATACGCGCGCAACCTCAACACGGGCGGCCGCAACGAGTTCGAGACAGATCCGGTGATCGCCAACAACACGGTGAAGCACTCGAAGGCTGAGCCGAGCTATATCGTTCTGCCGATTGTGAAATAGGCGCGTACCCATGAGACTCGACACGCTTGAGCGTTTCCTCGCCGGCCTGGCCGTGCTGATGTCGGCGGCGGCGCTGGGCGCGGCCTACCTGTTCGAGTTCAACGGGTATTATTCCGCGTTCGACCGGCTGCAGCGCTCGATCGGGTTCATGCTGGGGCCGTGGGTTGTGGCGGCGGCGGTGACCGGCCTGATCTGGATCGGCGGCAACCTGTTGAAGTTCCGCGTGCCGATGCTGGAAGTGTTCTTCACGCTGATCTGCGGGGCAAGCGCGGTCTCGATCCTCGAGGCGCTGCGCTAGGCAAGCCGTGGCGGCGCACGAAACGCCGCCGCGTTTATTAGCCGGCTGGCCAGGTATCGCGCCGCACAAAATCCCTGCTAGCTTGATATTTCCCCGTTTGGGGCTGGAGAGCGTGCATGTTGAAATGGCTGAGCCTCATTACGCTGCTGGCGCT
>JAOATF010000031.1 GCA_030158285.1 Hyphomonadaceae bacterium | reverse complement strand
GTCTTCGGGGGCGGGATCGTCCGATTCCATGGCCGGATAGGTAGGCCACCCGCGCGCGGTATTCAAACCTCCGTGCCGCATGGTTGCCGCAAGCTACACCCCATGCTCTGTCAGCAGTGACGGGCGAGGGGACCAAACACCATGAAACGTATGCTCGCGGCCATCGCCGCCCTGGGTCTCGCCGCCTGCGCCAGCGCGCCCGAGCCCGCCCGAACCTACGCCGACCTGTGGTATGCGCCGCCCACCCCCGGCCTCGTCAAATCCCTCAACCTCTACGAAACCGAAACCGGCTGGCGTGGCAGTGTCTGGGTCGCCAATGGCTATGGCTTCCCCGTGCGCGACATCGCGCAATCGCCCGACCAGGTCTCCTTCACCGTCCCCGGCCTCGTCGCCCGCTTCTCCGGCGCGAAAGACGGGCAGGGCTGGTCCGGCCAGTGGGCGCCGGTCGGCGCCACCACGCCGCTTGTCCTTCAGCCCACCGACCCGCCCGCCAACGCGAAGAACTTCATCAGGCTTGCCGACGGCCGCCGCATGTACATGGACTGCCAGGGCACAGGCCTCCCCGCGGTCATTTTCGATTCCGGCGCCGGCGGCGGCGTCCAGAGCTGGGCGAAAGTCCAGCCCGACATCGCCAAGACCAACATGGCCTGCACCTATGATCGCGCTGGCTTCGGCGTCAGCGAGCCCGGCCCGTTCCCGCGCGACGCCGCCGCTGTGGCGAACGACATGGATGCGCTGCTCACCGCGGCAAGGATTCCCGCTCCCTACGTCGTCGTCGGCCATTCGCTCGGCGGCATTCACGTCCGCCAGTACGCCAACACGCATCTCGACAAGGTCGCCGGCATCGTCCTCGTCGATCCCTCGGGCGACAACCAGCGCGCCCTGTTCCGGGCCGCCATCCCGAAAGCCGTCAACGATCCCCTCTGGAATTTCGACGAGGAAAACTGGCGTCGCTGCGTGGCGGTCCTGCGTGGCCCGCTCTTGCCGCGATCCGATCCGGCGCTGAAGGACTGCACAGGCAACGACCTCGAAATCGTCGACGCCAACCTCTCCAGCCTCTATGCGATGGAGCACAGCAGCATTGACCAGCTCGCCGCATCCCGCCGCTCCTATGGCGCCTTGCCACTGATCGTCCTGACGGCGGGCAAAGCCGGCAACCGCCTGCCGCCGGAATACGACGACGCCGACAACGCTGCATTCGCCAAAGTCTGGGCCGACCTCCATCGCGACCAGGCATCCCTGTCAACGATCGGCGAACGCCGCGTCGTCCCCGGCGCCGGCCACGGCATCCAGGCCGACGCCCCGCAAGCCGTCATCGATGCCATCCGCGAAGTGCTTGCCGCCGCTGCCCGATAATGGTCTGTCTGAAGCGATAGAAGAGCAGGGACGGACGCCATGAAACGTTTTGGAATTGCGCTCACCGCGCTCCTTGCCGCCGCCTGTAATGGCGAAAAGGCCGCCGATCCCACGCCCGCAGCGCCCGCCGCTCCGGTCTACAAGGAAAGCTGGTTCTCCGGCGGTGACGCCGCCCCCACGCTCCAGCTGCACGAAACCCAATACGGTCTGCACGGCCGCATCCTCGATCAGCTCGGCAAATTCTATCCCGTCCGCGGGATATCGCGCACCGAGACAAGTCTTGCCTTTACGGTCCCGTCGCTCGACGCCGCGTTCAACGCAACGAAAACGCCTGAAGGCGCCTGGGCCGGCAAGTGGGAGCAGATCGGTCACCCCGCCGAAGACGTCTCCCTCGCGCAGCTCCCCGGCGCCCTGGAAGCTCAGCCCGCGCCCGATGGCTCCGACGCGCGCTTCGTCTCGCTGCCCGATGGTCGCCAGATGTTCATCCATTGCATCGGTTCCGGCACGCCTGCGGTGCTGTTCGACAGCGGCGCCGGCAGCGACAGCTCCGCCTGGCCCGGCGCCTGGCAGGAAACCGGCAAGGCCACGCTGGCGTGCACCTATGATCGCGCCGGCCTCGGCCTCAGCGACCCTGGCCCGCTCCCACGCGACACCAGCGCTGTCGCCAATGACATCGAAGCCCTGCTCACCGCTGCGAAAATCCCCGGTCCCTACATCCTCGTCGGCCATTCGCTGGGCAGCTATCACATCCGCCAATTCGCCAACACGCGCTTCGATCAGATGGCCGGCATGGTCCTCGTCGATCCGTCCGGCGATGGGCAGGAAGCCCGCTTCATGGCCGCCATCCCGAAAGCCTTCGCGTCATCGAAAGCGCAGATGGACGCGATGAAATCCCTCAACTGCGTCGCCAACCTGCGCGCCAAGCTCGTCGCCAAGGCCGACAAGCTCGCGCAGGACTGCCTCGGCAACGACGCCGACATCATCGAGAGCTATCTCTCCGAAGTCGACGCCATGGCTGTCGTCAGCACGGAACAGTTGACCAAGTCCCGCCGGCAGTGGGGCGCGCTGCCCCTCATCGTTCTCACGCGCGGCGACTACGACAAGGAAATGCCGCCCACCTTCTCGGCCGAGGACCGCAAGGGCATGCAGAAAGTCTGGGTCGCCATGCACGAGGAGATGACGGCGCTCTCCACCGCCGGAAAGCACATCACCGTCCCCGGCGCAGGCCACAGCATCCAGCGCGACAAGGCGCAGGCCGTCATCGACGCCGTTGCCGAGGTGCTTGCCGCTGCGCGTGCAACCAAGCCGTAACTTGTCACCGGCCTCAAACGCAGGAACAGTCTCCCCGCCGCGCAGGGCGGCTTTCATTGGGGACGTGACATGAAACGTGTTCTCGCGATCGCCGCCGGCCTCGCCGCCGCCGCGGTCATTGCTCCCGCCGCCTCCGCACAGGTCTATGGCGGCGTCGGTTATTCCACCTTCACGGCCGATGCCGGCGGCGAAGACGCCACGGTTGGCGGCGTCATGGGCCGCCTCGGCTTCAAGTCGAACCCGTTCTTCGGCGTTGAAGGCGAAGTCGCCATCGGCGTCCAGGAAGACAATTTCGACGTGCTCGGCACACAGGTCGATGTCAGCCTCGAAAATTCCTACGGCGTCTTTGCCGTCGGCTGGCTGCCCATCCCGCTCGTGGGCGATGTCTTCGGCCGCGTGGGCTATGCCGATCTCTCGATCGAAGCGACCGCGCTCGGCTCCTCGATCTCCGACAGCGGCTCAGGCCTCGCCTACGGCGGCGGCGTCCAGCTCAGCAGCATCCCCTTCACCAAGCTCCGCCTCGAATACACCCGCTACGAAGCGGACGATTCAGAGATCGACTCCTTCGGCATCTCGGCGCTGCTGCAGTTCTGATCAACGCCGACCACACTCACCGGAGTCATCCTCGGGCTTGACCCGAGGGTCTTTCTTCACGACGGACGGAGACGAATAAGGATTCTGGGCTCAGGCGCGAGGCGGATTTCGGTTGTGCGGTTTCAGACGGGGACGACACCCGTCGCGATCAGCGCGAAAACCACGGCAAGCACTGCGAACACCAACAGGTCCGTCACCATCGCCAGCGTCTGCCGCGCATTCCGCGTCGGCGTTCGGACATGGTGCAATCCAGACAGTCCATAGAACGCGCCTGCTGCTACGACCCCCGCCGGCAAAGTGGCGACGGAGGGCATGAAAGGTACGGAGAATACAAACTCCGTTGCGATACAGAGCGCTCCAATCAGCAGTTTCACGAGGCTCAGCCTCTGCGCGGTGCGTTCGGATGGTTCACGGTCAACTTCGACCGGCTGCTTGTGCCTCAATCGAGGCCCGAGCGTCTGCCGCAATCCCGACGCGAATAGCCGCACGCCGCCAGCCCAGAATACATACCACTTGCCGAGGTAGTAGAAGATGTCCAACGGCGCCACCACCGAGCCGAAGTAGCCGGCCGTTCCAGCGATGAGTTGATACTCAAGCAGCGCGAAGCCAATCGGCAGCACGACCGTCGTCGCGATCACGAAGACAAAATACACCCCGCCCCCCAGCGTTCGTCAGTCGCTCAGGCCGCCGCCGCTTCAACCTTCGATCCGCACCGCCGCAGCACTTCGACATACCCCTTCGAGATGCGCATCCGCTCGCCATAGCCTTTCAGCACGAGCATGTTGTGCGCCTTCTCGAGATTGTAGCACGGCACATACATGAAGCAGTGGTGCTCGCAGTGGTAGTGCACCCAGAACGGCGCAATGAAGAGCCGCTCCAGCGGATTGGCCAGCGTCGTCCGCGCGTGCGTGAACGGATCGTCCTGCGTGTTGACCATTGCGTGCTCCGCCATCGAACGCAGCCGCGTCACCAGCGGGAACCACGTCGCCATCGGCACGATCCACAGCGCCACCCACGCCCACCAGTAACCCAGCGCCGTCGTCACGCCGAAGATCACCGCCTGCGCAATCCAGAACCGCACCGCCGGAGTGTCCGGCACGCGCGGCGGCTTGCGCTTCTTGCCGCGCAACTGCTCGATCGTCGGCTGGATGCGCTGCTTGAAGAATGTCTGCCCCGTGATGTCGCGCAGGAACTTGCGCCACAGCGAATTCTTCGTCACCGGGAACGGACGAGAGAGTCCCGCATCCGGGTCTTCCGGCTGTTCCGTGTATTTGTGGTGCGTCAGGTGATACGGGCGATACCGCTTCAGGCTGCCGCCCACCGGCCCGCCACACAGCCACTCCGCCATCCAGTCGTTCAGCTTCGCGTTCGGGTGCAGCGTCCCGTGCGCCGCTTCGTGTTCCAGGATCGCCAGCCCCAGCTGCCGCGTCCCGATCAGCATCACCGCGAGAATGTAGGTCAGCGGATTGGGCGCATAGATGAACAGCGCGCCTGCGCCAATGATCACCGCCCACGCGCAAACCACCAGCGCCGGCCCCACCCAGACAGATTGCCGGGATACCTTCGCCCATTCCTCGGGCGTGAAGATGGTCTTCGGATCAACGCGTGTGACAGCTGGCATACGCCAGATGTAGCAGCTTTCGGCGCATCTGCCACGCCTTTGGCCCGCGGCAAGGTGCTTTGCCCCAACGGAACACGACGTTGACTTGAGCAGCTCCGACAGGGTCAATTGCGCCGTGGCGAAGGGGGGCTTGCAATGGGCATGCTGAGGTTGTTGCTCGCCATCGGCGTAGTCGCCGAGCATGCGGGCGTCGCGTTCGGCGTGGGCAGCTTCACCGCCGTCGAAGCCTTCTTCATGATCAGCGGCTTTTACATGTCCCTGATCCTCGGCAACGGCACGTACCGGACAGCGCCATTCTATCTCAGCCGTGGCCTGCGAATCTTCCCGGTGTTCTGGGTCGCGATGGGGTGCGCCGCGCTCTACTATTGGGTGGCATCGTCCAGCTTCGGCATCAGCACATACGGGTCGCGCGGGTTCGCTTCCATCTGGGGCGAGGGGGGAACCGTCGAGCTCAAGGCGTGGTACGCGACGGCATCGACAACGCTGGTCGGCGCGGACGTCGGGATGTTCTTCAACACCAATGAGCGTCAGGCGGTGACGAGCCTTCTGATGCCCACGATCTGGACGCTCAGCCTCGAACTCTATTTCTACGCGCTCTGCCCACTGCTGATCCGGTTCCGCTCGCGTTGGCTCGTCTTGCTGGTGGTTGTGCTTGTTGGCGTCCGGGCCGCCAGCTACATCGCCGGCCTCGATGCGGATCCATGGCACTCCCGCTTCTTCCCGTTCGAGATTATCTATTTCCTGCTGGGCATGCTGGCGCACCGCTGGACGCAGCACCTCACAAGGTCGGGCCGCATGAGCAAGGCCTGGATGGCGCCAATGGCGCTGGCGCTGCTGGTTGTCGGCATACTCACCATCGGGTTCTACCCGATCATGCACGCGCTCGGCTGGCCGCTTGTCTATGGTCAGCCTGCGTACCTGTTGTCCGTGATCTATTGCGCGGCGATATTCTTCAGCCTGCCATTGCTGTTCCATCTCTCCCGCAACAGCAGGATCGACAGCTATGTCGGCGAATACTCATACCCGATCTATCTGTTCCACTACATGTTCGTCGAAATATTCCTGCATTCACGCATCGTGGAGCCCTTGCCCGGCTTCCTGCTCGCGCTTGCCCTCAGCGTGGTGCACGCCGCCATTGTCATCCATCTGATCCAGATACCGCTTGATCGTTTTCGCCGGCAGCGCCTGAGACGTGCGCCCGCTGAGACGGTGGCCGCTACGTCGTAGAGGCGTTCCCACGCACGCCTGCGTGAACGCCCCTTGCTCTCCCGCGTCCTTCCGCTTTAGCTCCCGTCCAAGAAGCGGACATCGATCCGCCGCCCACGGGAGAGAGACCAATGCGCGCAATGCTTGCCGGCGCCACGCTGGCGCTGACCCTCATGTCCAGCTGCACCACCGCGCCGCCCCCATTGCCAGTCCAGGTGCTGCCGCTCCAGCCGCTCCCCGCCGTCGACATCGCCCACGCCGATTTCGCCAACCCCTCGCTCTGGCTCTGCCGCCCGGGCCTCGCCGACGACAAGTGCAAGATCAATCTCGATGCCACCGTCATCGCCACCGACGGCAAGACGAAAGTCGAAAAATACGCCGCCGCGTCCGATCCGAAAGTCGATTGCTTCTTCGTCTATCCCACCGTCTCCGACGACAAGACCTGGGCGTCCGACTGGACCGTCGACAAGATGGAGATCGACGACATCAAGCTGCAGTTCGCCCGCTTCGGGTCCGTCTGCCGCCAGTTCGCGCCCATCTACCGCCAGACCACGCTCACCGCCCTGCGCATCGCCTCGGGCGGTCCCCAGCCGGAAGGCGAGCGCCTGCCGCAAGGCGTCGGCGGCTACAACGATGTGGTCGATGCGTGGAACTGGTACATGGCCAACGCGAACAACGGCCGCGGCGTGATCCTCATCGGCCACTCTCAGGGCGCTGGCGTTCTCGCGCGTCTCATCGCGCAGGAGATCGAAGGCAAGCCCGCACAGAAGCAACTGATCTCCGGCATGATCATGGGCTCCTCCGTGATGGTCCCGCAGGGCAAGCTCACGGGCGGCGCCTACAAGACGATCCCGCTCTGCACAGCCGAGGATCAGGTCGGCTGCATGATCTCCTACGTCACCTTCCGCGATCGCCTGCCGCCGCCGGATACCGCGCGCTTCGGCAAGGCCGGCGGCGGCAACGTCGCCTCCTGCACCAACCCCGCGAACCTCGCCACGGGCAAGGGCATCCCCGACAGCTACTTCCTCACCAAAGGCTTCCTGAACGGGTCGGGCGGCAATGTGCAGCCCGCATGGGCCACGCCCGCGCCCACCGTCACAACGCCCTTCGTGAAAACGCCCGGCCTCGTCTCCACCCAGTGCGTGACGAAGGGCGACTACACCTATCTCGAACTGCACGTGAACGGGAATCCCAACGACGCCCGCACCGATGAACTCGGCGGCGAGATCGCCCGCGCCACTGGCCCCGATCTCAACTGGGGCCTCCACCTCATCGACGTTGACCACTCGATGGGCGACCTCATCCGCATCGCGGGCAAGCAATCGGCGGCGTATCTGAAAGCGAATTAGGCTGGAGCGAGGACAGGGCGCCGAACACATCCTTCGAGACGATTGGCGCAAACGCGCCAATCCCTCAGGATGAGGGTGGTGGTCGTTACGGGAATTGGTCAGGCAATCCCACAGCCCTCATCCTGAGGGATCGCAGGCACGCCACATCAACGGCGCAAGCCTCTCGTTGCGATCGTCTCGAAGGATGAATTCAGCGTCCCGCGTGTCCCTACCGCGTCAGCACCAGCTGCAAACTATTCCCGCCCTGCCACCACGTCCCCGCCACGCCCTTGGCGTCGCTGGCCAGCGTGCCCGTAAAACTGCCGCCCACCACGTCCACTTCGAACGCCATCTTGTCGCCCGTGCGTGTGATCGACGACACCGGAATGCCGAATGCTTCCTGGTCGAGCGAGTCCAGCGTCGCGCGCGTCGTCCCGCCCTCGCTCTTCACATGCAGCACCAGCCGCAGCTGCACCCCTTGCGCGTTCAGAACGCCAGACCAGTCACCCACCAGCGAACTCGCATCGGCTGGCGCCGTCGTCGTCACCTGCGCCGCCGCCGGCCGCACTGCGGCGCCGGTCCACATCAGGATCGATGCGGCCACGGCGGCATAGATCACCATCATCCCGTCACGGTCGGCGGATGTGCAGCGAAGCTTGAACATGGGCTCACTCCTTGTTCTGGAAGATGTCCTCTATCCGCAGCGCGAACAGCTCCGCGATACGAAAGGCGAGGGGAAGCGATGGATCATATTTCCCCGTCTCGATGGCGTTGACCGAGTTACGCGACACGTCGAGCTTCTGCGCAAGATCGGCCTGTGTCCAGTTGCGCTCTGAGCGCAGCACCTTGATGCGGTTTTTCATCTTGGGTCTCAGCGCTTCCGCAGCCACCAGTAGAACCACGCGCCAAGGAAGCCGATGCCTTGCGCAAACCCGGTGAACGCCACGCCAAGGAACAGGTAGGCCTGCTCCGCCGTGCGCTTCGGTCCCTCGAAGTTATGCGCCAGCGACGCAAACACAGACTGCAGCTCGGGCCAGCTCAGTGACGCCCCGGCGAAGATCATCGCCGCCGCGAGCCCCGTGCTCCCGCCCCAATACCAGGCCCAGCGATGCGCCGACCGCGCCGCCTCATCGAGCCGCTTCCAGTGATAGAAGGCCATCGCCACGGCCCAAACCGTCGCGATTCCGGTCAGGATCGCCGTGGTCTGCTTTGGCAGCGACAGAACGCTGCCGAAGATCAGGATCAGCGCGATCGGCGCGACCGCTGCGATCAGATAGGCCCAGGCGGGCAGGCGGGTGAGAGGCATGAAAAGTGTCCCTTCCTAAATGCCAAGTATACTTGGCATATTATACTTGACGTACCCACTTCCGCCCTCTACATTGAGGATATTGGAGTTTGGGTCATGGCCTCGGTTCTCTCAGCTAAACACTTCCACGACGAGCAAGCGGCCTACGATTGGGTGGAAGCCCGGCTGTGGCCGAATGGCCCTGTCTGCCCCCGCTGCAAGGGCACGGAGCGCGTTTCGCTCATGGGCGGCCAGTCCACCCGGATCGGCACGTACAAGTGCTACGCGTGCCGCAAGCCCTTCACGGTGAAGGTTGGGACCGTGTTCGAGTCCTCGCATATCCCCATGAACATCTGGCTGCAGGCCATCCACTTGATGGCGGCCAGCAAGAAGGGCTTCAGCACCCAGCAGTTCGCGCGCGTTCTCGGCGTGACGCTCAAGTCAGCGTGGTTCCTGTCGCATCGCATCCGTGAAGCGATGAAGGATAGCGGTGGCGTGTTCGGTGGCGGTTCTGGCGGCGGCCCGGTCGAGGCGGATGAAACCTTCATCGGCCAGAACCCGGAATTGAAGACCGAGAGCCGCATGGCGATCCGCAACATGAACGCGGTCATGACGCTGGTTGACCGTGAGAGCGGCAAGGCGCGCTCGGTTGTACTTCCCGACATGAAGCCGACGACGATTGCGCAGGTGCTGCGCGAGAACGTTGCAGCGCAAGCGAAGCTCTACACGGATACGGCAACGCACTACAAAGCGGTCAAGGGCGAGCGCGACACGCACGAGATGGTCAACCACTCGGAAGGCGAGTTCTACAAGCCCGGCAACATCACCATCCATACGCAGTGCGTCGAAGGCTATTACTCTGTGTTCAAGCGCGGCATGCGCGGCACGTATCAGCATTGCGCGCGCAAGCACCTGCACCGCTATACGGCTGAGTTCGACTTCCGTTTCTCGAACCGGTCGGCGCTCGGCATTCACGATGCACAGCGTGCGGATAATTTGCTCAAAGGCGTAGTTGGGAAGCGCCTGACCTATCGTGCCGCTGATAGCGGGCGGACGGATTCAGAAGCACTCGCGTAAGCGGCAGAGACGGTTCAAGCGATGGCGGCCTAAGTCTCTCTAGGCTGCTTCGCCACTTTCGGAAAAACCTTCTCCAGCTTTTTCGGATCAGTCGCGCCAACTTCGCGCGCAAACTCCTCAAAGCGCTGGCGCTGAGGTTTCTCTTTCGGATCAGGAGGCGCTTTCTTTGGCATGCTTCAGCCTAGCATCATCCGCCGCTCTTAGGGACAGGCTTCGCCCCCGGTAAAATCGTAGCAGCCGTTGGAGCCGGCGCTGGGGGCGGCAACATCAGCGAAGCCATGTGCTGCATGAAAGTCTTCACTGCGCGGAAGTTTGCTTCAGCCTCGTCTTGAATATAGCCCTCCTTACGAGGGTGCATTACCTCGTTCCGCACCGCTTCCTTGACGTGCCAAAGGTTTTTCCGCGCCTCAGACCAACGTGTGCGCTCCGCGCCCTTCGGCATCAGGTCGATGCGTTCGTCCATCTTGCTCAGCACCGTGCCCCAATCAGCATCGTCCGGAATTGTCGCGCCAAGATGCGTACCCATCTGGCGCACGGCTTTCTCCATCACGCGCATAAGGTGAAACACGCAGGCAGTCGAAAAGCCGAATGCCAGGCACTCTGTGGCGCGCTCCAACTCTGCGTCTATTGCCTTGAAGGCGCGGGATACGACTGCGCCAAATGGCGTCTTACGTTCGCGATACAGGTCCATTGAGGCGCGACTCAGAACGAAAATCGACTTTCCGTGGATTCCATCCCAGAAGCCCTTGCACAGGGTGTCGTAGACCGCCCACTCCGTCGGGAGCAGGTCGTCATCAGTGGCGTGGTCCTTCAAAAACTTAGCCATCTCAGGCGCGTCGAAATGCTCGCATGCGTCTGCCATCTGGCCGAGAACTTCTTTGAGGCGCTGAGCGAACTTCGGCACCAGCGTTTGATTTTGTCCAAGCTTTCCGACGAAGCTCTCGTCAAGAAAATACAGGCCGCGCACTCGGACAATCTCGTCGCCGATGTCCACCAGTGGCGTGATGCTCAACCACTTCATCAGATCCCAAAAGCTCCACAGCTCACCCGGCTGCGGAAGGCGGCGAGAATCGTCGGAATCGCCCGGAGGCTGGCTATCTAGCATGTTTGGGTACGCGAAGTCTAACATGCCAAGTATACTTGTCATTGAGGACTACAAAAGACAAGTACCCTGGTCATTATGCACTTGACATAGTAGGCGCAAATGGTTGATCAGGGCATGCGTGACAGGCCGGAGGAAACTGAAGTGACGCCCGAGATGATCGAGGCGGGAGCCAGCGAGCTGGGCAATTGGTCAATTGAAGACGATTGGCGCGAGATCGTGCGTGCGGTCTACGTCGCGATGGAGCGCGCTATTCGGCCTTATCGAGTTTAGTCCAAAAATAGTTCGGCTTTCTGGCCGCAGCGGCTGTGGCGACCAAATGCTCCTCAAGCAATAACATACGGATTATCACTTGCTTCCGGATTTCCACGGGATCGGTCAAAGTTTTTGTCGGCCAGAGACGAGCCAGGTAGGTCTGCAATTCTGGAGTGGCAAAGCTGATGGGAAGCTGCGCGTGAGCGCACGCATTGCGCGCCTCTCTGATGACATCAAGACTGTCTCGCATGGGTCCAGTACATAGCGAGAGCGCGTGACCGAGACGTATCTTGGCTGAAAACGCTGATAGAACCCCGTTCTGTTCGAACAGTGCCTTCATTTCGCTGTCAGCAAGGTCAGCGCGGATCAACGAGCTAAGAGCGTAGGTGAGCGCATTCTCGACACGGGCGCCTACAAGGATCATGGTTGCTCTGTCGTTGCCGCCAGCTAGTTCGGCAACTATGGATTCGGCGTGTTCCGCTTCGCCTTTGCGCTTGGCGAACGCCTTCAATGACTGGAGTGAAGATGGTTCTCGCGCCATGACAAAATCCCCCAACGACTCCTCCCAGCGCAGCGCCACCGAGACGGCGCGGCTTCGCGATGAGGGACTTAAACGTATGCTGAAGACGGCCCCCCGCCCGCATAAGAGCAAGAAGGGCGAGCAAGAGTCGAGTCAGTCCAGTGGACGCAAAGGGCCATCTGGGAAAGGGTAATCCCTGACTCTGTGCTTTGGGACGCGCTTACGCCGTTGCGGGGCCTTTGAAGCCTTTAGGCTGTCGCATCACCAGACGTTTCCCTGCTGCGCCTTTGATAGCGAGTTGCGCGCGGTCATCGTCATTGAAGCCAAGTTTCGAACGCGTGTTGTGGCGAAACTCAAACTCGGTGAGGTAGCGTTGCAGATACTTCTCGCCACAGTGCTGATAGACGCCAGTCATGCCGCGCTTGAACACGCTGAAGAAGCCTTCGGCGCTATTTGAGGTCACGTCACCACGTGCGTATTCCTTGCGGCCATGGTTGACCGTCTCGTGCGCTTCGAAGATTTGGCCAGAGCCTTTGTAGAGGTGGCTCTCATCGGTATGCAGACGGCTTTCCGGATGGACGTTCTCCATCACGATCTTGGCGACCGTGGCCTTGTCGGCATTCGCAACATGGAAGGTGCGAGCCGAGCCACCACGTTCAACCAGAGCGACGACTGAACGCTTGTTGGCGGGGCCACGGTTCACGCCACGGCGCGGGTGTTTCGGATTGCTGGCAGCAAATGGCTTGCCGTCCTTGCGCACGTCAGACGGGTTCTCGACTTTGCCGAAGTAGGTTTCGTCGGCTTCCACGACTTTGCCCTTGCCGCCCATCTGGCCACGGCCTTGCTCCATCGGGTCCATGTTCAGGGCTTCGCGGATACGCATCGCCATGAACCAAGCGGTCCGATACGAGCCGAGACCAAGCATGCGCTGAAGCTGGACAGCGGAGATACCTTTCTTGCTGGCGGCCATCAGGTGCATGCCCATGACCCACTTGTGCAGCGCGATCTTGGAGTCTTCGAAGATGGTCCCAATGGTCACGGTGAAGGGCTGAGCGCAGGCGCGGCAGTTGTAGAGGCCGGGGCGGTGGCTCTTGCCCTTCATGAGCGTGGCCTCATCGCAGACGCCGCAATGGGGGCACACCGGACCTTCCGGCCACAGGAGCTTTTCCAGATGGGCGCGGGCCGCATCGTTGTTGTGGAACATCGGGTGGGTGAGGTCGGTTGCCATGAGACTAATCTAGCGATTGATCAGACTATGTCAAGTGCATAATGACCAGTACCCTTGTCACGAATTTCGCCGGGATCTGTGGAGCGCCGCCGCGCCCGCCTCCAGCAGAATTCGGGCACTAGCCGCGCGTCAGCTGGAATTTACCAACAACATCAGTGCCTTGCCGGAGTCCGTCGCCTGCGCGGGTGCGGCTAAATGCATGGCGTTTCATGTGCAGATGCCCCGCTAGTCTGCTTGCTGGGCGTCTCCAAGAGGCATAAGTCCACCGCCCTTCACCCTCTGGGAAACCGGGTCGTGAACCTTTCGGAAGCGGAAGCGTAGTATTACTCGCTCGTAATACCGACGCAGAAGCGTTGCTGGTGGTGCTGAATGCCTAACAAGTGCGATGGCGTAGCGAAGCTGAAGAAGCTCGAGCAGCGTCTGGACCGGCGGTTCTCGCTGTTCGGACTCCAGTTCGGCACAGACGCCATCATCGGCCTCGTGCCCGTGCTCGGCGACATCGTGACGTCCGCCACCGGCCTTTACATCATCCACCAGTCCAGCAAGCTCGGCGCATCGAAAGTCACGATCACGCGCATGCTCATCAACTGGGGCATCGACACCGCCGTCGGCCTGATCCCGGTCGTGGGCGATCTCTTCGACATCGCGTTCAAGTCGAACACGAAGAACGTCAAACTCCTGATCGCCGATCTCGAAGCCCGCGCCGTCTCGCTCCGCGAAGTGAACCGCGAACAGCGCCTCGCGGCGGCGGCCTAGGCCACAACTCAAGCACAGCTCTAACCCCGCTCGTCCCGATGAACATCGGGACCCAGGGCCGACAATGCAGCTTGCTCCGGCCTGCAGCTTCAATCCCGTTCGCGTGTCGAGACCGTTCCTGGACCCCGACGTTCGTCGAGGTGAGCGGAGCAAGGTGCGCCAGCGCTGCCTAAGTCCGATCCTGCCCTAACCCTTCGCCTTCAACACCGCCACGTCGTCACACAGCTGCTTCAGCTGTGCGCTGATCGCATCCGTGCGCGCCAGGATGTCGCGCTCGCGCAGCGCATCCAGCTTGTCATGCAGCAGCATGATCTCCAGCTCCGCCCGCATGTTGACGACATAGTCGTGCTCCGCCGCCGCGCGGTCGATCGCGCCCTGCCGGTTCTGGCTCATCATGATGATCGGCGCCTGCAACGCCGCGATCATCGACAGCATCAGGTTGAGGAAGATGAAGGGGTAGGGGTCGAACGCCCGGCTCGCCAATGCGATGTTCCCGGCCGCCCACAGCAGCAGAAACACCACGAACGAGATGATGAAGCCCCACGAGCCGCCGACCTGCGCCACCTTGTCGGCCAGCTTCGCCCAGCCGTCGCGCTCGTCCGCCTTGGCCAGCGGCCCCAGCCCGGTCGGCTTCTGGTCCGCGATCAGGTCGATCACGCTGCGCTTCTGCTGGCTCAGCTGCGCATAGGGCGCCCCCAGCAGATCGCTCGCCAGCTGCTCGCGAATATCCATGCCCGGTCTCCTGCAGCCTGTCGCCGCGCGCAGTTCCGCCACTTGGAAACGCCGCCGCCATGGCCATCTCAGCCACGGTCCTACACCGTTTTGAACCTTTCAGCTCCAGCAGCGTACCTGTTTCGCATGGCCAACCCCTACGCCCCCGACCCTTCCGGCTCTGAACCCTATGCGACCGTCGAACCCGTCCCCGGCGCCTTCTCAGCGCTGGACCGGCTGAAGAAGCTGGAGATGCTGCTCGACCGGCAATTCTCCATCGCCGGCATCCGCTTTGGCGTCGACAGCCTCATCGGCCTCGTCCCCGTGCTGGGCGATCTCATCAGCGGTGCGATGGGTCTCTACATCATCAACGAAGCCAAGCGCCTCGGCGCCTCGCGCTGGACGATGGGGCGCATGTACGCCAACTGGGGCGTCGACGTGTCCGTCGGCGCGCTGCCGATCGTGGGCGATCTGTTCGATGTCGCGTTCAAGTCGAACACGAAAAACGTGCGCCTCCTGATCGCCGATCTCGAAAAGCGCGAGGCGAAGATCGCAAAGGCCCAGCGTCGCACAGCCTTCAGGCAAAGACCGCGCGACGCCTCAACCTGACAGCCTACTTGGTGGCCGCTTCCACCGCCGGGCCAGACGGCTGGCCGTCCGGGCCGAACGTCTGGTACTTCCACGTTGCGGACTGCGCATTCAGCGTGATCGATTCAGCCGGAAATTCCTCGCCGGAGCTCATGCCGTGATCGATGTTCGAGATCACGACGTCACGAAGCGTCAGCGTGTAATAGCACTGCTCCTTCTCCTTGGCCGTCTTGCAGTAGGTGATCTCCACGGTCTTCGAGACCGTGCCCCTCACCGCCATCTCCCGCAGCCTCACCGACGTGGCGTCCAGCTGCTTGGTGACCGTCGCGTCCGACAGCACCACCTTGCCGAGCCGTGTCCCCACAATGGGTGAGCCCGCCACCGGCGTGTTGATGCCCGAATAGACCGAAGTCAGCGCGATCTGGCCTTCATGGCCCTTCACCGGCTGCTCGCTCTTTACCACGACCCCGTCGATCTTCATGAAGATCCCGGTCTGCGCACTCGCCGCGCCGGCAAACACAACACTCGCGGCCATCGCCGCCGCCACAACGCCAATCGTCCCGAACTTCATGTGCTGATGATCCCCACAGCGTGCTGCCACCCGCAGCCAGGCGCCGCCCGTACTCTCCAGTCCGGTGCGACGCCGAAATGTTAGGTCAGCGTCACGGAGAAGGGGAAGGTCCTATTTGTATACCGCTGCAGAAAAGCTGAGGCACTGCCGGGGCTTTTCCGGCTCTGCCGCCCCGTAATGGCGCCCCGAAAAGGCGCCCGGAAAAGGCGAAAGGGCGGACCTTGCGATCCGCCCTCTCTCATGTTGGTCAGTCCAGAGCGCTTGCGCGTTAGGCGGCTTTCTCAGCCAGCGCAGCAGCAACCCGGGGATCCGGATCGCGCAGCACATAGCCACGGCCCCAGACAGTTTCGATGAAGTGATCGCCGCCCGTCGCCTGCGCCAGCTTCTTGCGAAGCTTGCAGATGAACACGTCGATGATCTTCAGTTCCGGCTCGTCCATCCCGCCGTAGAGGTGGTTGAGGAACATTTCCTTGGTGAGCGTCGTCCCTTTGCGGAGGGAGAGCAGCTCGAACATCTGGTACTCTTTGCCGGTGAGGTGCACGCGGTTGTTCTGCACTTCGACCGTTTTCGCATCGAGATTCACGACGATCTCGCCGGTGCGGATCACGCTCTCGGCGTGGCCTTTCGAACGGCGAACGATCGCGGTGATACGGGCGATCAGCTCGTCCTTGTTGAACGGCTTGGTGAGATAGTCGTCGGCGCCGTAGCCGAGCGTCTTCACCTTCGCTTCGATATCCGGGTTGGCCGACAGGATCAGAACCGGCGTGTTCACGCGGGACATCCGAAGCTGCTTCAGCACTTCATAACCGGAAATATCCGGCAGACCGAGATCCAGGATGATCAGGTCGTACTCGTACACCTTGCCGAGGTCGACACCGTCTTCCCCGAGGTCGGTCGTGAAGATGTTGAAGCCAGCGGCCTTCAGCATCAGTTCGATGCTGCGAGCAACCTGCTCGTCATCTTCGATCAACAGGACCCGCATGTCATTCTCCCGAATCGCGGTTGCCTTGCGGCGGTCTTAACCATCGCATTAAGGCGGTCAAAAGGTTAACGAAAAGCTTCCGGAGCCCCGGACAGATTCATAAACGTTACTGTGATTCCATTGTTGTGAAAGAGTCCAAAAAGCCGAATCACAAAGGAATTTTCTGGTTAACGCCTCTGAAACCGGTTTTGGGTCCAGATGAAATTTCTGAAGGCCGCCGGCCAAAGTTAACCCCGGGCATCACCCATGCTGGCTTCGGCCATCCGCGATATCAAGGTTCTGGAGCCCGTCCATTATGAGGGCCGGGTCACCGCGCTTGAGGGCCTCCGCATCGAGGCCGCCGGCCCGCAACAGGCCCTCCGCCTCGGCGCCTCCGTCCGTTTCGGCAGTGAAACCGGCCCCCGGGGCGAACTCGTGGGCTTCGAAGGCGACCGTGCGATCCTTTTGGCCTGCGATCCGCTCGAAGGTCTCGGGCCGGGCGCCCCCGTCCACTTCACCTCAGGGCTCGATGCCATTCGCCCGTCCAATGGCTGGCTCGGCCGTGTGATCGATGCCTTCGCCGAACCGCTCGATAATCTCGGGCCCCTGCAACAGGGCTGGAAACCGCGCCTCGTCAAATCGATCCCGCCGAATGCCCAGTCGCGCGCCCGCGTCGACCAGAAGATGGCGCTCGGCGTCAAAGCGATCGACGTCTTCGCGCCCTGCGCACGCGGACAACGTCTCGGCGTCTTCGCCGGCTCGGGCGTCGGCAAGTCCACCATCATGTCCATGCTCGCGCGCGGCGCCGATGCAGACGTCATCGTCATCGGGCTGATCGGCGAACGGGGCCGCGAGGTTCGCGAATTCATCGAAGACACGCTCGGCGCCGAAGGCCTCGCCAAATCCGTCATCGTCACCGCCACGTCGGATGAAGCCGCTCCGCGCCGCCGCCGCGCCGCCTGGCTCACGCTCGCCATCGCCGAGCACTTCCGCGACGAAGGCAAGCAGGTCGTCTGCTTCCTCGACTCGGTCACGCGCTTCGCCATGGCCCAGCGCGAGATCGGCCTCGCCGCTGGCGAACCACCGACGACGCGCGGCTATACCCCGTCTGTCTTTGCCGAGCTTCCCAAATTGCTCGAGCGGGCAGGGCCGGGCGTCACCGTCGAAGAAGGTCAACCGCAAGGCCAGATCACCGGCCTCTTTACTGTGCTGGTCGACGGCGACGATCACAACGAACCGATCTCGGATGCTGTGCGCGGCACGCTCGATGGCCACATCACGCTCTCGCGCCAGATCGCCGAACGCGGCCGCTTCCCCGCTGTCGACATCCTCAAATCGATCTCGCGCCTGCAGAACCTGCTGCAGTCACCGCACGAGAAAGCCATCACGCTGCGCGCGCGCCGCATGATCTCGCTCTATTCCAACATGGAAGAACTCGTCCGCATCGGCGCTTATGCCAAAGGCGCAGATGCGGAAGTCGACGAAGCCGTCCGCCTCTGGCCGAAGATCGAGGAATTCCTCCAGCAGGATGTGCACGACGTCAGCAATCCCGACGACGCGTATGCCAAGCTCGAAGCCATCCTGTCGCCGCCCGCCGCGCCGCAGATCGCTGCCCCGCCGCCGAAGAAAGCCCTTAGATGAAATCGCTGCACACCCTGCTCAAGGTCGCGCAGCGCAAGCTCGATGAGATCGCCGTCGAATCCGCGCGCATCACGCAGGAAGTCGCCGCCCTCAACGAACGCGAAGCCAACATCCGCGCGCGCGAGCAAGCCGAGATCGCCAACGCCGCCAGCGAACCCGCCTTCGCCTCCATGCTCCCCGCCTACCGCATGCGCGTGAAACAGCAGATCGCCGAAGTCCGCGCGCAAGCCACCGCAAAGGAAAAAGCGCTCGACGAAATCCGCCAGCGCCTGTCCGAAGCCTACATCGAGAAATCCAAGTTCGAACACCTCATCGAGCAAACCCGCGTCCGCGAAGAAACCGAACGCTTCGCCCGCGAACAAGCCCAACTCGACGAAGCCGCCATCAACCGCGCCGGCGGCCAGGGCAAGTAGTCTCCCACCACCGCCCTCGCGATGAGGTCACCCTCGGCCCTGTGCCGAGGGTCTCGGTTGGATTTGCGGCGGGACTGTCCGCGTGCAGCCACACTCCGCCTAACATCCCATCCTTCGAGACGATCGCCACGTGAGACCACCTCAGTCGCACCACCGTGCCTGCGATCCCTCAGGATGAGGCCAGTGGTTGCTGCTCGAAATCTACGGGCTCAATACTGGCCCAACACCCACCACCCTCATCCTGAGGGATCGCAGGCACGTCGCCTCACCAGCGGGGCTGTCACGATGCGATCGTCTCGAAGGATGTGTGACGACGTCCCGCGCGCGCCACACGCCCGAAAATGCCGGAAACAGTGTGCGCAATCCCCGGGGGTCCAGAAAACCCAATCCGAACGATTTCAAGCGCGTGACCTCAAAAGATGAGGGAAACACAGTGTACAAATCCAAGGGACGCCAAACCTGACTTATAATCACTGCGTCGATCCCGCAGGAGGGCAGCTGATCACTGTTCAAACAGCGCGGGGT